>CAKTQE010000020.1 GCA_934593275.1 uncultured Oscillospiraceae bacterium
CCTGTATGCGCTACGGCATGGAGCTGGTGGTTCCCGTGGACGACTACGGCCGCCACACCGACTACGCCGGCAAGTACGCCGGGATGAAGACCGAGGAGACTAACCCCGTGATTCTGGAGGATATGCGCCAGTCCGGCGTGCTGTTCGCCTCCGAGGAAATCGTCCACTCCTATCCTCACCATGACCGGTGCAAGAAGCCTGTCATTTTCCGGGCCACTCCCCAGTGGTTCTGCTCCGTGGAATCCTTCAAGGATCAGGCCATCAAGGCCATTGAGAACGTCCAGTGGTACCCTGCCTGGGGTCAGGAGCGGATGACCAGCATGATCCGGGAGCGAGCCGACTGGTGCATCTCCCGTCAGCGCCGGTGGGGTCTGCCCATCCCCGTGTTCTACTGCAAGAGCTGCGGCAAGCCCGTATCCACGGAAGAGTCCATCATGAAGCTGTCCAAACTCTTTGACGAGTACGGCTCCAATATCTGGTTCGAGAAGGACGCCATGGAGCTGGCTCCTGAGGGCTTCACCTGCCCCCACTGCGGCGGTAAGGACTTTACCAAGGAGAAGGATACCCTGGACTGCTGGTTTGACTCCGGCTCCACCCATTACGCCTCCCTGATGCACCGCACCCCTGAGCTGTGGCCCGCGGACGTGTATCTGGAGGGTGCCGATCAGTACCGTGGTTGGTTCCAGTCCAGCCTTCTGACCTCCGTAGGTGCCCTTGACCAGGGTGCTCCCTTCCGTCAGGTGCTGACCCACGGCTGGACGGTGGACGGCCAGGGTCGAGCCATGCACAAGTCCCTGGGCAACGGCGTTGACCCTGCCGACCTGATCAAGGAATTCGGCGCGGACATCGTCCGTCTGTGGGCGGCTTCCTCCGACTATCACGCGGACGTGCGCTGCTCCAAGGAGATCTTCAAGCAGATCGCCCAGAACTATCTGAAATTCCGGAACACCGCCCGGTACTGCCTGGGCAACCTGAACGAGTTTGACCCCAACAACCTGGTTCCCGCAGATCAGCTGGAGGAGCTGGATCGGTGGGCACTGACCAAGCTGGACGCGCTGGTGAAGGAATGCCGGAAGGCCTACAACGGCTATGAGTTCCACCTGGTTTCCCATGCCATCAACGACTTCTGCGTGGTGGAGCTGTCCAGCTTCTACCTGGATATTCTGAAGGATCGGCTGTACTGCGAGGAGAAGAACGGCCTGCGCCGCCGCTCCGCCCAGACTGCCCTGTTCCTGATTCTGGACGCCATGGCAAAGGTCTTCGCCCCCATTCTGGCCTTCACCTGCGACGAAATCTGGCAGTCCATGCCCCATCGGGACACCGACGACAGCCGGAACGTGCTGCTGAACCAGATGCCCGAGGACTTCTCCGTCTACGCTCTGGACGAGGCCGCCATGGCCAAGTGGGACACCGTCATGAAGCTCCGCCAGGACGTAAACGGCGTCTTGGAGAAGGCCCGTGCGGACAAGCGCATCGGCAAGGCTCTGGAGGCTCACGTCACCCTGAAAACCGAGGATGCTGAGCTCAAGGCCGCCTGCGAGGGCGTGAATCTGGCCGAGGTGTGCATTGTGTCTGCCTGCGACTGGAACGAGCCGGAGGAAGGCGCTGAGGTGGGCCAGGGTGTGAACTTCCCTGCCCTGACCATCGGTGTCAGCGAGGCCAAGGGCACCAAGTGCCCCCGCTGCTGGATGCACTCTGAACATGCCAACGCCGAGGGTCTGTGCCCCCGCTGCGCCGCCGTCATCGCCAAGCTGGACGTAGAGCTGTAAGTCTTTTCTTGACCGTCCCCGGAAAATTCCGGGGACGGTTTTTCTTCGGAATATTCGTCAGTAATTCCCTTTTCTCTGCAGAATTCTCCCAGAAAAGTTTCCTTTTCAAATATATAAAAAAGTGCTTGACATTTCCATTTTCCGTGCTATAATAAGCGTGTTCGGTTCGAGACGCCGGTATAGCTCAGTTGGTAGAGCAACTGATTTGTAATCAGTAGGTCGGGGGTTCGAGTCCGTCTACCGGCTCCAAATCGAGCCCAAGTGCATATGGGGGAGTTCCCGAGTGGCCAAAGGGGACAGACTGTAAATCTGCTGCGTTTCGCTTCGATGGTTCGAATCCGTCCTCCCCCACCAAACATAAGAAATCCGAACTTCTTCCCTGTGGGGGATGGGTTCGGGTTTTTTGTTTATATCAGAGATATTTCATATTGAGTTTTGTACCAGCAGTGCCGGTTTGATGCCGGGTTGCTGGCACTTTTTCCTGTTCCGGATCATCGAACTTTTGTGCGGAGCGGTTCGAAAACTGTATTACAATTTATCCGAATACCGATCAATTGGAGGTTTGTATTATGGAATATGGGTATATCCGTGTTTCTACAAGAGAACAAAATGAACAGCGGCAGCTCATTGCAATGCAAGAGTTTGGAATATCAGAAAAACGAATCTACATGGATAAGCAATCCGGCAAGGACTTTGAGCGGAAGAACTATAAGAAAATGGTTCGAAAACTAAAAAAGGACGACACCCTGGTAGTAAAGAGCATCGACCGGTTGGGGCGAAATTATGAGGAGATCCTGGAGCAGTGGCGGATCATCACCAAGGAAAAACAGGCGGCCATCGTCGTGCTGGATATGCCCCTGCTGGACACACGGCAAAACCGGGACCTGACCGGAACGCTGATCGCGGACATTGCTTTGCAGCTTCTATCTTATGCAAAGCAGTTTTATGAAGAAGCGTTCCATTTTATCGAGGAAAAATTCGGTGCAGAAAATGTTATATCGGCTGTAATGCACGCTGATGAAATCAATGTAGCGGCAACCGAGGAACTTGGAAAAGAGGTTTATCACTATCATCTTCACGCTATGGTTCTGCCTGTTGTGGAGAAAGAAATCCTATGGAGTAAGCGTTGCAAAGATGAAAAACTGCGAGGAACTGTTAAGGAGGTTGTTCATCAAATTAGCCATTCAAAGAAATGGAAATCGGATATTCCGCTGACCGATGAAAAAGGAAATCCACTTCTTAGAAAAAATGGGAAACCGATGTTCCGAGCTTCATACAGCATACTGCAAAACGAATTGTTTAATTATATGACGGAGCGAGAATTCAAAGGCTTTCAGCGTGGCGAATACGGAAGTACCGCCGAACATCTTACTTCCCTACAATATCAAATCAAGCAGGACAAGGAACGATTGGAGAAGTTGCAGAAGCGTATTCAGCGTGAACAGATGAAGTATGAGCCTGCCCGTAATGTTTCCAAAACCTATAACGAGATTGACAGTATGGGGCAGAAAAAATCACGGGTAAAATGGCAATCTCCAAAGAGGATTATTCTGAGCTTACTGCCCTTGCCAAAGAGGGCATTACCAGTCGTGCAGAAATCAGCGAATTAGAACAGAATGCAAACTATTACCGACAGAAATATTTTGACTGTGCAAACGCACTCGAAAGAATGAAAACTAAATACAACGAACTGAAAGAAAAGTGCAGACCTTTTCTTCAAGCGTTGGAGCATTTCCCCGAAGTTGCTTCACTTTTTACCGAAAAAGTGAAGCAACTTTCTTCTTTTAAGGAAGCGCAGGAACGAGCCGAAAAAGAAGCAAGGGAAAAAGAAAGACAAGAGCGTATCAAAGCTCGAAGAAACAAGCGTGGTATGGAAAGATAACCTTTTCCATTATACTCATGACTTAATGACTTCTTGATATACTGAAAATCTGTGGTTGCTGAGTGTTCTAATGTGAATGCCCATCAATCAAATCTTATGAAAGAGAGGAACGGACTATATGAAAGAACAGAAACATTCTTATTCGCAACGTATAGGAAAAACAACATTTATCGTAAATGTAAAGCGGTCCGAAAGTGCCAAAAAGCCCTTGAATACGGTGTTTCAGGATATATGCAAACACGAGGTTTTGGGCGGCTTCTTTACGGACAAATCGTTTAATTTAGAAAATCCACAAAAAGTATCTTGACAAACTCAATCCCGAGGATGCAACTATGGATCTGAGATTTGATACCGATGTGATCTCGGGCTATCACTCCAATTCGCAGATTGCACGGCTTCTAACCGAAAACTGGGTCAGGAAAAACATGTACTGTCCCCGTTGCGGGCGGTCACACATTGAACAATTCGAAAACAATCGTCCTGTAGCCGATTTCTTTTGCCCGCAGTGTAGCAGCGAGTTTGAACTGAAAAGCAAATCAGGTGCGCTTGGAGCAAAGATCAATGACGGTGCATACGCAACCATGATCAAACGAATCACGGGAAATCACAATCCTGATTTCTTCTTTATGAGTTATTCTAAATCAGAATGCGCTGTTGAGAATTTAATATTTACACCGAAGCATTTCTTTGTACCGGATATTATAGAAAAGAGGAACCCTCTAGCCGAAAATGCACAGCGTGCTGGCTGGATCGGGTGTAATATTGTCATAGATAAAATCCCGGAGCAAGGGAGAATACCAATTATTTTCAATAGAATTGTAGTTGATTCTGAGCAGGTTATAAGGAAAGTCAGATCAAGCTACAGATTGTTGGTTGAGGACGTACATAGCCGCAGTTGGCTTATGGATGTCTTAAACTGCGTAAACAGAATCCCCATACAACAATTTTCCTTACAGAATGTGTATAACTTTGAGGCAGAGCTGCAACTGAAACATCCCGAAAATCATAACGTCAAGGCGATCGCCAACTACCTGTGGTCCCACACGGAGGTGCTCAGGGAATACCTTGCCGAAGCACAACTGCCGGAGGAGCAAGCTCAGATCGTGGCGGGGTGGGAACAGTGCAAGCCGGGAAAGTACATTATGGAGCGGCATCTAAAAAAGGGTACCGTGTTTATTTCGGAGGAAGACCAAAAGGTTTATATGGTGCAGGGCCTGTTTTCCACCTGGGAGGAAATGATAGGAAAGGGCCCGGTGCTGCTGGATGCGGTGCTGATCCCCTTTCGGGACTGTATTATTTCCGATGGGTTGGTGATGGCCTACCCCGTTCACTTCGGCCCCGGATGCAGAGATGCATTCAAGGAGATTTACAGGAAGGCCAAGGAGGAGCAACTGATCTGCTTCTCCTTTACCGATGCGAAACCGGAGCGCAAACCCCGCAAGAAAAAAGAAACCGGCAAGGTAGAGAGTTATGTGATCAAGGTGTCGCTGAGTGGCAGCTGCTACCGCCATATCCGGATCGGCAAGCAGGAGGCCCTGGGAACACTGAGCGAGATGATCCTGCGTGCCTTTGATTTTGACGATGACCACTGTCACGCATTTTTCATGGACAACCGGTATTGGAGCAAAGCCAATGCCTATTTTTCCGACGGTATGGATACAGGCTGCCGGATGTCCTACAAGATGCCCCTTCGCCGCCTGGGGCTGAAAAAAGGCGATGCATTCAAGTACCTCTTTGACTTTGGCGACGAATGGCGGTTCCAGTGCCGGGTGTTGCAGGAACTGGAGGAGGAAACAGATATTCCCGGCGTGCTCAAAGCGGTAGGAGAACCCCCGGAGCAGTACCCTTCCTGGGAGGACGATGACTAAAGGCAGAAAATGCATATTAAAGGTAAAACACACAAAGAACTATCCGAATACTTTTGGACGTTCAACAGGTGCACCCAGACCTTTCATCCCAGAGGACCTACGCTCTATGGATGCACAAGAAATCCGAATCTGTTCCCCACAGGAGCAAATTCGGATTTCTTTGTTTTGAATCAGATGTATCTGGTTTTGTTTTTATATCACCGTCATATTTTACAGGTAATCTGCCGGTTGGCAATACTACATATACAGCGACGGGCTGGCATGGGAAAACAGTTCGATGCCATCTTCTGTAACCACAAAAGTATCTTCGATGTTGTAGGTATGCCGCCGGGAGCTGTAGAACGGCGTTTCAAAGCACATGACCATTCCAGGCTCAAACACCCGGGTTTCCTCCGGAGAGATAAAGGGCGCTTCCTCGCCGGAAATATCGCAGCTGATCGCATGTCCGAAATGCCCACGGACATACTCCGGCATGCCGATGGCCTGCTCTACACCCTGGAAGATGTCGCACATCCGCACCCCGGGACCAATGTGCTGGATGCCCCAGGCATAGCCTTTCCAAAGCTTTGCGTAGAGATCTTCTCTCTCGGGAAGCGTATAGTTGCCGACTGCATAGGTTCTGCCCAAATCGGATTTATAGCCGTTGGTATAGGGGCCACCGTCCAGCCGAACCAGGTCACCTCGCATCAGTGGCTTTTCCTGCGGGATCCATGCAGGTGCAATGTTGGAACCAAACGTATGGGACTGACTGATGGCCGTTAGGTCCGGTGCCAGTTCCAGGCAGGCCCGGTGAAAATAGGTGTGAATATCCGCATAGGTCATTCCGGGCACCGTAGCCTTCATGGTTTTGTACATCGCCTGCTCCGCCATTTGGGCATTGTGTCGAAGGACCCGGATCTCCCAGGGGGTCTTGATCACCCTGGCCTCGGAGAGGATTTTGCTGCAATCCTTCACGTGTTCCGCACCGAAGGTCTCCCGCAGGAAGCAGCCGGCATCATAGGTGATCCATTTGCTCTGCACGCCAATATTGACATTTCCGTTCCCTCTTGGAATAAATTCCGCAGCCATTCGGAAGGTCCGATTCAGGTCCGGCTGAACCTCTTTTTTCATTCCCGCAAAGGCATAGTCCTCAATGTAGATCCATACAGGGTATGCCTCAATGTGAATAGACGGGTCACAGACATCCTGTGCGGCCATTTTCTCAAACTCGCTGCAAACGAGTGTCACCTGACCATCCGCTGTAACAACACTTGCCGCGTTCCCGGTTTTGCCGGAACGGTAAAGGCTTCGGACCGCAAACCCGGTACTATAAAAAACACCGTCCGCAGAGGTCAGGATCAGCGCATCCAAATTGTGTTTGCGCATCTGCTCTGTAATTTTGCCAATCATCAGCTTTTGTTCTCTGCCTTGTATCATCATGCAGGCCTCCATTTGTTAATTTTAGAATTTTTATCCATCCGATTTGCATCCAATAGACAGAACATGGGCGGGAAACCGTTTTTCCTGCGTAACAAATTTCCCGCCCTTTTCACACAGACTCTGCTCCGGGCTTATTTGGCAAGTCCGATCTCTTTGTAGTACCGCTCTGCGCCGGGGTGGAAGGGCAGCAGTTGGTTCTCCATGACCTTCTGTCCCACCTCGCCCGCCTGGGGATGGGCGGCCTGCAGGGTATCGTTGTTCTCGTCGATGGTTTTCACCAAATCATAAATCATCTGTTCATCCGCATCTGCTGTGCAGACATAAACATTGTGTACGCCCACGGTGTTTGCATCAAAGTCCGAATTGTACTTATCCATGGTGATGGTATACTTCTGGAAACAGGGATTCAATTCTGTCATTCTCTCAATGATCTCATCACTCATTGTCAGAATGTTCAACCCTACCGACAGTGCTGTATCCTGAATGCTGGTATTGGGCGTAGAGGCCACGTGTACGCCGTAGTCCAGCGTTCCGTCCTGAATGGCAATCAGCAGATCCTTGATGCCCATGACCTCAACTTTGGCAAAGTCACTCTCCTCCAGACCGTATGCCTGCAGCAGATACTTCCAGTAGTAGTTTGCCATGGTGCCCGAGGCAACGCCTACACGCTTGCCCTTCAGGTCCGGCAATTCCCTGGCTCCGGTGCTCTTGGGGCTGAACTGGGTAATGCTGGTAAGATAGCTGTTGGTGACATAGTACAGCGCATCCTTCGCCTGGGCGTTTCCCTCCCATTTCCGCTCCATCTGGTTGCAGGCCAGCGCATCATCCAGCATACAGGAGGCCAACTGTGCATCGCCGGACAGCAGCATATTGATGTTTTCCGCACCGCCGGTGGTGATTTCCGGAACAATGGTATATTCCGGATACGCTTTCGACAAGAGCGAGCCCACCGTGCTGACAGTGATGAACCCAACACCCGTGGAGGTACCGGTTGCCACGTGGATGTCCTGCGGAGTGCGCACAACCGAATCACCGGTCTGCGCAGCGTCCTGCGCCGTTCCGGCGGTAGGCCCGTCGGCTTGTCCACTGCTGGAACACGCTGCGCAGGATAGCAGCATCAGAGCAATAAGCAAGAGCGCCAGTAACTTTTTCATATAAATTTCCTCCTTTATATTTCTATCGGTTTTCCGATAGGATTTCTGCCTGCACCGCTGTGCTTCTGCGGCGGAGATTAAAATAGATGTGTGCGCAAGCCATCAGGGCCAGACCGATGATGTCCGTCAGAACCGCACTGTCGATCAGCAGCACCGCAGCGACAAACAACACCAGTCTCCCAAGCCAATTCACCGGTGCGTTCCAAAGGTGGCCCTGCATGGCACAGGCCAGGCAGTAGATACCGATGACCGCCCCTACAAAAGCCCGGAATATTGCCAGCGGTGTACCATCAAACAGCAGCACATTGTTGTACACGAAGAAGAACGGCAGCAGGAAACCTGCAATGGAGAGCCGAAACGCCTGGAATCCGCAGCGGCTGGGGTTGCAATCCGCCAGTCCGGCTGCCGCATAGGCGGCCATTGCAACCGGAGGCGTCACATTGGAGATAATACCGTAGTAGAACACAAACAGATGCGCCGCCATGGGTTTTACACCCAACTGAATGATTGCAGGAGCCACCAGCGTTGCCAGCACCAGATAGCAGGCGGAGCTGGGAAGTCCCATGCCCAAAATGATGGCAGCCAGCATGGTGATCACCAGCAAAAGCTCCAGCTTGCCCCCGGCAATGTCGACCAGAATGGAAGAAAGACGATAGGAAAGGCCTGTCCCCGTAACCGTTCCGATGATCACGCCTACCACTGCGCATGCAATGGCCACCGTGCAGCAGCCCCGGCCTGCGGAATAGAGAAACTGTACCAGCTTTTCACGGTTCAGTCTGGTTTCCTTGCTCACAAAGCTCAGCGCCAGTGTAAACAGGAATGTATAAACGCCGGAACGGGTAATGGTAAAGTTCAGCGGCCCGATCATCAAAATCAAAACCAGCATGGGGGTGAATTTCCAGATGCCCCGGATGGTCTTTTTTATGGGCGGAAGCTCTGAGCGCTTCATTCCCACCAGGCCATGGCTCAGTGCATACAGATCCACTGCGATCAGCAGTGCCACATAGAAAAGAATCGCCGGAATAATGGCCGCCTTCACCACATCCCAGTACCGCACACCCAGGATTTCCGCCACTAAAAACGCTGCGGCACCCATGATCGGCGGCATGATCTGTCCGCCGGTAGAGGCTGTTGCCTCCACAGCTCCGGCAAACTCCGCATCATATCCAATGCGCTTCATCAGAGGAATGGTAAATGTGCCCGTTCCAATTACGTTGGCACAGGCCGAACCGGAAATGGAGCCAAACAGTGCCGAAGCAACCACCGCCACCTTTGCGGGGCCGCCCCGAAAGATGCCGAACACCGAAGATGCCAACTCCGTGATATAGTCACCCACACCGGTCACAGCAAACAGCGCTCCCAGGATAATGAACACACAGATGAATGTAGCAGCCGAGTTCAACGGAGAACCGAAAATACCCTCTGAGGTATAGCAGATCAGATGAATGAATCGTGTAAACTTCATGCCGCCGTGGCGGAAAATCATTGGGAAATACTTTCCGAAAAACGCATAGAAGATGAAAAAGCTGACAACGATCGCCAACACCGGTCCAACCTTCCGCCATGTTGCAACCAGTAGAATTCCGATGAGCAGCACGCCGAAGACACTCATGGCCAGCGTATGCGTTGTGCTGTCAATAGCCAGAGCCTTGGAAAGAGATGTGATGTAAACAGTCACAATGCATCCCACGACCATCAGCGCCAAGTCCAGAACACGCAAAATCTTTTTGTCGTGATCGTTGTTATAAAGGCCAATAAACAAAATTGCGATCACAAATGTCAGATGAATGGATTTCTGCGCAATGCCGGATATTGCACCGAAAAACGCAGTGTACATCTGAAACAGTACAAACAAGACGCACAGTACAAGTTCCAGACGTTTGATGATTTTTGACATGAATACTCCTCCTTCTTGTTCTGAAGGCACCTGCCAACGCAGTGCCCTGTCTCCCACGTGCCACGCTTTGCACAAATGAATAAGAAATTATTTTTTTCTCTCATTAATTTGTGCATTTTTATGATACATGATGTCAAAACATAAGTCAAACAAGAATAAAAAATGTTATTCATAAGCACTGCTAATGGTTGCATCTGCTTGAATTCCTCTTATCCACAGCCTTGCATCTCAGAAATTTTTCTGCTACAATCACTGTACAAACGGCCCCTGCTGTTTGACCGATCAGGAAGGTGTGACGCTCTTGAACATCAAAGATATGGAATTCATCATTGCCGTGATTGACGAAGGGAACATTACCCGGGCCGCAAAAAAGCTCTTTGTCACCCAGTCTGCGCTGAGCCAGTGCATCCAGCGTGTTGAATCCGAGCTGAATACCACTTTGTTTAATCGAACCAAGAACGGCATCGAGCTGACCAACTCCGGTCAGACGTTCTTTGCTTATGCCGATCGGATCTGCAAGAACTACCAGGACCTGGGAACCACACTGGCGGACATCTCAAATCTGAAAACCGGTTATCTGACAGTGGGTATTCCGGCTCTGATGAATGGCTATATACTGCCCAAGGGATATATGAGCTACCGGGAGAAATACCCCAATATACGGGTCGACCTTTTTGAATCAGATTCTTCTCATCTGGAAACCATGCTTCTGCGGGGAAAAATCGATGTGGCCATCATGTCGCTGCCTGTCGATGCCTCTCTTGTTTCCTATCCCATGCTTTCCTCCGAAATGCAGATCTGTGCCCCGGAATGGTTTGAGCCAGGGGATGCACTGATTGACCCGGAGCACCGTATTCTGGATATTCGCAAGCTGGAAAACCAGCCCTTTATATTTCCGCGCCAACATCAGAAGCTCCACAAGGTCACAGAACGGATCCTGAAAAAGGCCGGGATCACTGTCCAGAATGTTTTGAACACCCGCAGCTCCACAGGAGCCTTGCTCTATAGCTCCCTGGGCCTTGGATTTACCATTCAGCCCGCCATATCCATTCAGTTTTATCTGCCCATGCTGCACGAAAAAGCGAATATCTACCGTATTGCCCCTCAGTATAACGAAAACTGGGATATTGTACTGACCCGCAGTCGGAACAGTTACTTTTCAAAAGCGGCCCAGTCCTTTATTGAGACCATGCAGGAGTACTATGCCCAGGAAGACATTGGCTGAGGAGGGGCTGTCTTCGCCGCCCTTTGCGGCGTTTCCAAAAAAAATGCCGCCGCCAGCCTCTGTTGCGGCAGGGCTGGCGGCGGTTTAAGAAAAGGAACAGAATGAGCTGTTTAGTGGCTGCGGTAGTAGTTGATCAGGCAGCCGTCGGCGATGGTCTGGCGCTCGGCCTCGGTAAGGAAGCCGGTGGAGACCTGGAGCCTGGTAACGGTGCCATCGGGCTTTACCGCATAGGCATCGAACAGAGCATCATTGGCTAAAATATGACTGCGGACACCGGGAATGAACACATAGTCCCCCAGTTCCAGAAGCTCCGGTTTTTCTACCAGGAAGGGGATCATGCCCCAGTTGATGCAGTTGGAGCGGTAGCGCTTGGTGGCATAGGCCCGGGCAAAGTTGGCCGATGCGCCCATGACCCGCTGGCATGAGGCCGCCTGCTCCCGGGCAGAACCATCACCGGGGCTGTTGGCATAGATGGCAGAGCCCAGGTCCGTAGCCTGGGGGTCATTTTTGAGCCCGGCCTTAGTCAGTGCCTCGTATATGTGCAGGACCTCCTGCGGCAAGGGCTTTCCTGCCTGACGGTCCCGCTCGAACTGCCGGATTTGCTTGCTCTGAGGCACAAAGTTGGGATCCCGGCGACACAGCGCAAAGGTACTGAGACGTTCCGGGTTGGAGCGGTAGGAGGAGGTCTCCCCGGATGGGATCAATTCATCCGTAGTGGTAACAGGGTCCGTGATGTAGGAGCAGATCTTCACCAGAAGATCCGAGGTCAGTTCCGGCATCTCGGGCCAGTCCTTGATGTTGGGGCCGTAGACCAGTGCCGTCTCCGGTTTCTGATTGCCAAAGCCATTGTATACACGCTTTCCGTAGACGGAAGGGTCGTAATGATACTCCGGGCATGTGTATTCCACGTCCAGGTCACTGGCCGCAGTCAGTCTGCCGCCGTGGATGGCGGTGGCCGCCACACTGCGGGAATCCATCAGTGCCACCGCCGCCATCTGGCCTTCACCGGGCTTGGAGCCCTCCCGGTTGGGGAAATTCCGGGTGGTATGCCGGATGGAGAACTCGTTGTTGGCCGGGCAGTCTCCCGCACCAAAGCAGGGCCCGCAGAAGCACTCCCTGACGATCGCTCCCGCCGCCAGCAAGTCGGCCATGATGCCGTTGCGCGCCAATTCCAGATTCGTGGGCATGGAGCCAGGGTAAATATTCAGCGTGAAGGGGCCATTGCCGATATTTTTTCCTCGCAGAATGCTGGCTGCGGCGCAAATACCGTCATAGGTTCCGCCGCTGCAGCCGGCAATCTCCCCCTGCTGTACCCAGATCCCGCCGTTGCGGAATTTGCTGTCCAAATCCATTTTGGCACCCTTGATCTGCTTATTGGCCTGTTCCTGCACCTGGTGCAGAATGTCCGCCGCATTCTCCTGGAGCTCGTGGATGGTATATACATTGCTGGGATGCATGGGCATTGCAATGGAGCACTCTACCGTAGACATATCCACGTACACGCATCCGTCATAATAGGCAAGCTGTCCCGGCTGTAGATAGCGAAAATCCTGGGGACGGCCATGAACCGTATAGTAGCCCTTGATCTCGTCGTCTGTGACCCAGATGGAGGACCAGCAGGTGGTCTCCGTGGTCATAACGTCTATGGCGTTCCGAAATTCGGCACGGAGCTTTGACACACCGGGGCCTACAAACTCCATGACCTTATTTTTTACATAACCGTTTTTGTACACCGCCCCCACAATGGTCAGCGCAATATCCTGCGGTCCTACCCCAGGCCGGGGCTCGCCGTCCAGATAAATGGCCACGGTCTCAGGGCGCTTGAAATCATAGGTCCGGCACAGCAGCTGCTTTGCCAGTTCGCCGCCGCCTTCGCCTACGCCCATGCAGCCCAGCGCACCGTAGCGGGTGTGGGAATCTGAGCCCAGAATCATTTTGCCGCAGCCGGCCATGGTCTCCCGGTTGTAGCTGTGCAGGTTTGCCATATTGGCAGGCACATAAATTCCGCCGTACTTCATTGCGGCAGACAGCGCAAACTTGTGGTCGTCTTCATTAATGGTCCCGCCTACGGCGCACAGAGAATTGTGGCAGTTTGTCAGCACGTAGGGCATGGGGAACTCCCTCATGCCGGAGGCCCGGGCGGTCTGGATGATCCCCACATAGGTAATGTCATGGCTGGTCATGGAGTCGTATTTCAGGTGCAGATTCTCCATATCGCCGCCTACATTGTGTGCCTTCAGAATGTTGTAGGCCATGGTTTCCCGGGTATCCCGGGCGGGATCCCACTGTTTTCCGGTTTTGTACAGCAGTTCTTTGGCATCCTGCACCAGTTCCGTTCCATTTACCAGGTAAACACCGGTATCATATAATTTGATCATTTTTATCCCTTTCTTGCAGCTCGGCGGTGGCCGGGAGCATTGCATCCGGCCCTTTCGGATAAATCAAAAGCGCCTGCTATACTGCTCGTAAATCCTGTCCAGGCCCAGCTTCAGGGTCGCTCTGGGGCAGCCGACGTTCAGGCGGATGAAGTTCTTTCCTTCTGGGCCGAAGCCGTCGCCCCGGCTGACAGCGACCTTGCAGTCCTGAATGATGAACCTGGCCAAATCGTCGCCGCTGATTCCCAACGCCGTGCAGTCCAGCCACATCAGATAGGTGGCTTCCGGCTCTACCAGCTTGATTTTAGGCATTTTTTCTTTCAGATATTCCCGCAGGAAATCCACATTCCCTTGCAGATATTCCAGCTGCTGTTCCAGATAGTCGTCACACTGGGTGTAAGCCGCCACCAATGCGGGTATCGCAAAGATGTTCTGCTGGATGCTGCGGTTCATTTTGAAGCGGTCGTTCAGCATGGCCCGCAGCTTGGGATCCGGCACCACAATGGCAGAGCCCCGCAAACCTGCAATGTTGAAGGTTTTAGAGGGCGCATAGCAGGTGATCACATTGTTGCGGACCTGTTCGCTGCCCAGCATCCCCATGGGCACGTGCTTGAACCCCTTGAGGATCAGGTCGGAGTGGATCTCATCGCAAATCACCACCACGTGGTTTTCATAGCAAATCTCAGCGACTTTCTGCAATTCCTCCGCCGTCCATACCCGGCCCACCGGGTTATGGGGGCTGCACATGATCATCAGCTTGGCTCTGGGGCCTTGTGCCCGGCGGCGCAAATCCTCAAAATCAATGGAGTATCTTCCATTCTCGTAAATCAGGCTGCAGTCACTGATCTGCCGCTTGTTGTCCGCAATGGCAAAACCGAAAGGATGGTAAACGGGGCGGCAAATAATGACCTGATCCCCTTCCTCTGTCAGTGCCTGCACCATTGTATTGAACACCGGCACAATACCGGTGGCAAACACCAGCCACTCCGGCTTCAACTCCCAGCCGTGGCGGCGTTTGATAAAGCTGCAAGTCGCCGCTTGAAAGTCCGGGGTCACGAAGGGATAGCCGTACACCGGATGCTGTGCCCGGGCGATCACCGCATCCACCACAGGCTGGGGGCAGCGGAAATCTGTATCTGCCACCCACATAGGCAATGCATCCGGGTTGCCTACCCGAGGGCCCACATTATCCCACTTGGAGCTGGCTGTATTGTGGCGGTCAATGATCTCATCAAAATCGTAATGCATTAGATAACCTCCTCCTTTGCTTCTTCTGTCTGCATTATAGCCGCAATGGTCTTACACTTCCAATACCTTAATCTCACTTCTTCCATAGGTAAAATGCACGGGCTTTTGAGAATTCCCTTGCATTTTGCGATGGCGAATGGTATCTTATTGAGAAAAGATGCCTGCAAATTCGTAAGGATCCAGGTTTTTATAAATCAAATAAGGAGGGCAATTTTTGTGAAAAGCAGTGAAAGACTGTATGTCGCCACCATTGCGGAGTGCGGAAACATTACAAAAGCCGCCGAAAAGCTGTATATGGCCCAGCCCTCTCTGACCCAGTCCCTGCACCGAATCGAACGCACCTATGGCGTTTCCTTCTTCCATCGCAGCCGCAGCGGCCTGAGACTGACGGATGAGGGCCAGCTTTTCCTGGATGCCGCCGCCAAAATTGAAAATATCTATGGGCTGATGGAAAGCGAGCTGTGTAACCTTACCAATACCCGCACCGGCAGCTTAAAGCTTGGCACCACCGTTTTCCTGGGAGGCATTTTGGTGCCCCAAATCATGCGGCGCTTTCAGGACCGCTACCCCAATGTGGGGTTGGACATGATCGAGTACTCCTCCACCCAGTTAGAGCAGCTGCTGGCAGAAAAAAAGATGGACATTGCACTGATGCACCGGCCGTTTTACAAGTACGACCTGGAATACCAGTCCCTGTATCACGAGGAATTTCTGCTGGCCGTTCCCACACCTCCCGGAGAAGCAGTCCCTGAAAAGCTTTGTGTCAAAAAGCTGCCAGTGATCACTGCCAGTCAGATGCGCAAATATTCCTTTGTAATGATGAACGCCAACCAGCGCATTCGGCAGGTTGCGGATAATATCTGCACCGCTGCCTGCGTAGAGCCGAAAATCATCTTCCATACCAGCAGTTTTCTTACCGCCCTTTCCATGGTACACAACGGTTTTGGCGCAGCCTTTGTGCCCAAAAGCTTCGCAAACTTCTACTGGGACCACCAGCCTGTGTGCTACTATCGCTTCCCGGAGAGCTGGAAAGCGGAATGGGAGCTGGTGGCCGCCCACCGTCAGAATTTCACCCTGAGCAAGGATCTGCTGGGACTGATCCAGGTCCTGCAGGAAACCATTGCGGATATGCCGGAGGTGTTTTGCGTTTGAATACCACAAGCCTGCGTTATTTCTGTGAATACATCGCCCAGGGGTCCGCTCAGAAAGCGGCAGACAACCTGGGGGTCAGCCGCTCCGCCATTACCCGAAATATGAAAGCACTGGAACATTCCCTGGGTGTGTCCCTGCTGATGTCCACCGTCAACGGCGTTGCCCCCACGGAGGCAGGACTGTTGGTCTTGCAGCGGGCCAGGGAGATCATCAAAATCGAGGACGATTTGCGCTTTGACTTCTCTGACAGCCAGGACTACTGCGGACAGATCATCGTGGGCATGGGCGGGATGCGTGCCCAGTGTCTTCTGCCTGCCATCCTCCCGGAATTCCGGAAAAAATACCCCAATGTGGATGTGCAGATCCAGGACCTGCGCTCCTATGATGACCGGGTCGCCGCCCTGCTGAACCACAGAATGGATTTTCTGGTAACCGGCAACAGTCTCCCGGCAGACGGCATCCTCTTTGAACCCTTCATGCAGGAGGAGCTGGTGTGTGTCGCACCTAAGGACGACCCCTTTGTTTTGGAGCACTCCTATGTTCAAAACCGTCGCCGCTGCATCCGTTTGCAGGAGTTCCAGGATAAACCCTTTATTCTTGGCTACCCCAACATGAAAAGCCGGACGGTCAGCAACCAGGCCTTCCAGGCCCTGGGCTTGAAACCCAAAGTGATCATGCAGACTCAGAACAGCTACACCGCCTCCATCCTGGCCTATCACGGTCTGGGGTATGCGCTGGTCCCTCTGAATCTGTCCAAAATGGAAGGGGGCGCAGATTTTCCCGTATACCATCTGGAAGAACAGCTCCAGGCCAGCTGGCCCGTGGGCATCGCCAGCCTGCGGCAAACCGGTCTTTCCCGGGCGGCGGAGCAGCTGAAAAAAGCGATCATGGAAACCCGGCTTCCCACCGGGGATCCGGGGGAGCTCTGACATCCCCCATCCGGTCAAGCCCCGGTTTTATTCACCGAACAGACCGTCTAAAACCGAAGGAAATTCTAAAGAAACTTCAAATCATTCAGCGGCAGAAGCCACGAGCCATTCGTGATTTCTGCCGCCGTTTTTTTGCTTAAAGGGAGGATCCCTTGCAAAGCTTTCATTTTTTTGCGGTCTTTTTCTGCACCCCGTGCAAAAATACAATTGAAATCAGCAAAAAGAATATTGGACTTCCGGAGCCGGATATTATACGCTCAAGAAAAAGGATAGGAGATGAATGCAATGGACGGACCCTCCGAAAAAAGCATTGCCCAGCAGATCGCCTCATTTGCACTTTCCATGCCCTTGGAAGACGTGCCTCAGGAGGTCATTGCCCACGGAAAAATGCTGCTGGCCGACACCTTTGGTGTTGCCATGTCCTGTCAGGATATGGCACATGCAGCCGCCATCCGCAAAACCCTGGAAGCCATGGGTTCCGCACCCCAGAGCACCCTGTGGGGAACCTGTGAGAAAGCATCCATGGCCGATGCGGTGCTGTACAACGCCGCTCTGATCCACGGTGCCGACTACGATGATACCCATGTTGCCTCCATCGTCCACCCCAGTGCCGCCGTGGTCAGCACCGCTCTGACCGTAGGCGAATACTGCGGGGCCACCGGCAGGCAGATGCTGGAAGCCATCATCATCGGCTGGGAGATCATTGTTCGCCTGGGGCTGGCCGCCAAAGGCCGGTTCCACGATGTGGGCTTCCACGGAACGGGCATTGTCTCCCCCTTTGCCGCCGCCTGTGTGGCTGCACGGCTTTTGGGGGACAGCCAGCAAACGCTGGAACATGCCCTGGGCATCTGCGGCAGTCAGGCCGCTGCTTTGCA
Organism: uncultured Oscillospiraceae bacterium; assembly: GCA_934593275.1. Lineage (GTDB taxonomy): Bacteria > Bacillota > Clostridia > Oscillospirales > Oscillospiraceae > Faecousia. The sequence continues at coordinate 17,794 of CAKTQE010000020.1, forward strand.
GCAGTTTCTGAAAGACGGAAGCTGGACCAAAAAAATCCACCCCGGCTGGGCTGCCCACAGCGCCATCTATGCGCTGACCATGGCCCGGAACGGGCTCACCGGCCCCAAACAGGTCTTTGAGGGGGTGTTTGGCATGTGGATGACCCACTGCGGCGGCATCGACGGCCTGCTAGAAGAAATGTCCGATCTGGGCCGTGTCTGGCGCACCACAGAAATCACCGTCAAGCTCTACCCTGTATGCCATATGACCCATTCCTTCATCGACTGCATGTTAAAGCTGATGTGCCGGGAACACTTTACGGCCGATGATATTGAAAGTGCCCAGTGCCGCATTGAAAGTCGCTGCTACCCCATTGTCTGTACCCCCAGGGAGGCAAAAATTCGCCCCAATACAGACTATATGATGCGCTTTAGTCTGCCCTATGTGGTGGCCATGGCCGCCGAAAAGCACCGGGTCAGTCCCAGGGAAATCGACCTCCAATACGCCTCCGACCCAAAAATTCAGGATCTGATGGACCGCATTACCTGTGTAGACGACAACTCCAAACGCAACCCCGGCTATTTCCCCGGCTATCTCACCGTCACCCTGAAAGACGGACGCAGGCTCACGATGGACCAGCGCTACGAAATGGGAACTGCCCAGAATCCCTTGAACATGGAGGCCGTCAGCCGGAAGTTCTCCGACAATCTGGAGCCATTCTATTCCAAAGCGCAGATCCGTCAGATACTGGAAAGCATCAACTCTTTTGAACAGCTGCCCCGTCCCGACAGCTTTCTCAAATTACTTGTAAGAGCATAAACCATCACGAAGAAAGAAGGTACTATTATGGCACAAACCCTGGTTGAGAAAATTATCAGTAAAAATGTCGGTCACCCCGTAAAGGCCGGCGACACCGTTGTGGTCAACGTAGACTTTGCCGGCTTACACGACGGCTCCGGCCCGTTGCTGGTCCGGCTGATGCAGGAGCGCGGCTATGACAAAGAGCCGGTATTTGACCCCCAGCGAATGCTGTTTGCCAACGAGTTCGGTCCTGAGTCCACCCGTGAAGTGGCCAACGAGCACGCTCTGTGCCGGAAATACGCCCATGCCCACGGCTGCCACTGGGAGGAAAGCGGCACCGGCCACGTCCACGCCCATATCTACGAGCAGTTTCTCAAGTGCGGCAGTGTCTGTATCGTTGGAGACAGCCACACCACCGTTCACGGTGCTTTTGGCACCTTTGCCACCGGCTGCGGTTCCACCGACATGGTTGCAGTTACCCGCTTCGGTCAGACCTGGATCAAGGTGCCCGAAACCTGGCGCATCAACGTCAACGGCAAACTGCCGGAGGGGGTCGGTGCCAAGGACATTATGCTGAAAGTCGCCAGTATCATCAAGTCTGACCAGGCCATTTACAAGTCCCTGGAATTCTGCGGCAGCACCATCCGTGATCTGTCCATGGAGGGGCGCATCACCATCGCCAGTATGGGCGTAGACGTCGGCGCAAAAAATCTGATCATGGAAACCGACGAACACACCCGGGCGTACCTGGCCCAGTTCGGCCGGGAGACGGACTACCTGGAAGTAAAAGCCGACGAAAATGCCCACTTTGAACGGGTCATCGACATTGATGCCACCAAGCTGGAACCGCTGGTCTCCAAGCCCCACTATGTAGAAAACGTGGATCTGGCCAGAAACTGCAAAGATGTCCATGTGGATATGATTTACATCGGCAGCTGCACCAATGGCCGTGTAGAAGACATGCATGTGGCAGCAGACATCCTGCGTGGCAAACATGTGGCCAAGGGTACCCGTCTGCTGGTGATCCCCAACTCCAATTACGTGTTCCAGACCTGCATGCGTGACGGTACGCTGCTGGCACTGGCTGAGGCCGGGGCGGTCATCGAAGGCCCCAACTGCGGCCCCTGCATGGGTGTCCACCAGGGCATTCCCGCCGACAACGAGGTGGTCATTGCCACCCAGAACCGGAACTTCAAAGGCCGCATGGGCAACCCCACCGCCCAGATCTACCTGTCCGGCCCTGCCGTGGCCGCTGCCTCCGCTCTGACCGGGTACATCACCGACCCCCGGGATCTGAAAAATTGATCTGGCAGGATGTTTTGAAAAGGAGAATGTGATTATGATTCGTGACTCTATTCATGGTAAAGCCTGGAAAGTTGGCTGCAACGTCAGCACCGACTCCATTGCCCCCGGCCGTCTGATCTCTCTGCGTGCCAACCCTACCGAGTATGCCAAGCATGTTCTGGAGGACTGCCGCCCCGATTTCGCCCCCAATGTCCGGAAGGACGATTTCATTGTGGCCGACCGCAACTTCGGCTGCGGCTCCAGCCGGGAGATCGCACCCATCATCATCAAGCTGGCCGGTGTCGGTGCGGTGCTGTCCAAATCCTTTGGCCGCATTTTTTACCGCAATGCCATCAACAACGGTATGCTGCTGATCGAATGCGATACGGACCGGATCGATGAGGGGGATATTCTGAATATCGACGTAAAGAACCGCATCATTTATAAAGAAAACGACCCCAACTTCAAAATGCCCTTTGTGCTCAGCGACAAAGAGGTCAAAATCATCAGCGAGGGCGGTCTACTGAACTACATTGAGAAGTACCATTCTCTGGAAATCTGAGCCTATGGCCAAGGAAACGGAAATTTTAGCCCGGTTCGTCCAGGATTTTTCACTGGATCAGCTGGACGGGAAAACCATGCATCTGGTGCGCTACTGCATTCTGGACACCATCGGAAGTGCCCTGGGTGCCGCCGGCTCCAAAGAGATCCGGTCCATTCTGAAAACCTGGCAGCAGTGGAGCGGCCTGGGCGAAAATCAGCGCAGTGCCTGGGTCTGGGGGCAAAACTGTAAAACCAATCTTCTGACGGCGGTGCTGGTCAATGGCCTGATGTGCCATGAGTTGGAGCTGGACGATGTACACACCGCCTCTAAATCCCACATCGGCGCCGTCGTCATCCCCGCCGCCTGGGCCGTGGCCGAGGCCATCGGCGCCACAGGCCGGGAGCTGACAGAGGCCGTCGTCGTGGGCTATGAGGTCATGGGCCGGGTCGGCATGGGCATGGATGTGGCCAGCAACCGCAAGCGTGGCTGGCACACCACCGGTATCATCGGCACCTTCGGAGCGGCTGCTGCCGCTGCCCGTCTGCTGCACCTGACAATTCCCCAGACCGTCAGTGCCCTGGGCATGGCCGGTACCCAGTCCAGCGGACTGTGGGCCTTTCTGGCAGAGGGCTCTACCTGTAAAAAACTGCATCCCGCCCGGGCTGCGGTCAACGGTGTCTGCGCCGCCCTGCTGGCCCTCAGCGGCATGACAGGCCCCACCCATATTCTGGATGCCGCCGACGGCGGGCTCTATCAGGCAGTCAGCGATTCCTTTGACATGCGCCGTATCACATCCGGCCTGGGCCAGGACTTTGTGATCACCAAAATGGACAAGAAACCGTACCCCTGCTGTCGTACCACCCACCACGCCATTGATGCAGCCCTGCAGCTCCAGGGCCAGCATTTCTTCCGCCCGGAGGACATTGCGGGCATTCTGGTGGAAACCTATGACGTGGGTGTCCTGCAATGCGGTTTTGAAAAATATCCCCAATCTCCGGTGGAGGCCAAATTCAGCATTGCTTTCACCTGTGCCGTCGCCTTTGTCTATGGCAGCGTGACCGTCGGGGCGTTCTGCCAGGAAGTTCTGGATAATCCCCAGGTGAAGCGTATCGCCAAAGCTACCAAAGTGATCGGCGGTGACCTCTTTACCCAGCGTTACCCGAAACGCTGGGGCAGCCGCATGACCGTCACCACCGCAGACGGACGGCAGTATGTCTGTCAGATCGATGACATGAGCGGCAGTGTGGCAGTCCCCCTGTCCGAAAAACAGGAGCAAGACAAATTCCGCAGTCTGGCAGACCCGGCACTGGGCCAGTCTGCCCAGCCCCTCATGGAGCAGCTGCTGCAAATGGAACGTCTGCCCGCCCTGCCGAAAATCTGACCTGGCCAGACATCATTTCCGGGAGCATCCCTTTTTCCATCCTACCGTGCATCCTGAAAGGATGCGTTGTAAAAACGTCAGAAACCACACCAGCCACCCGAAAAAGGGGCCGGTGTGGTTTTCGTGCCTATCGGGCGCAAAAAAGGGCCGCTGCAAAAGTGATTTCTGCAGCGGCCCCGGTAATTTTTCCATCACTCCCGGAAAATATCCGTCAGGATCTCCGTACATTGTTTGCACCCGTCGGAAAAGTAGGTACCCTTTTTGTAAATGATACAGACTTTCCACCCCGGGTCGTAGACATCTTCAATATAGTAGTAGTTTGCCCCTCCCTGCATCGTGGAGAATTTCAGATAGTGTTCCGGAAACAACGCACAGCCCAGTCCAGCCCCGGCCACCGTGATCTTTGCCTGCACATTTTTGGTGACGAATATATTTTTCGGCGTGATCCCTGCCTTTTTGAACGCCATATCCGAGGCTTGCCGCACATGCTGCCCGGGAGCACTGGTTATAAAAGGCTGACGGTCCAGCTGCCGGAAGTCAATGAACGGCCGGTTTATTCCGGGCTTTGTGTAGGCAGAATAATTGATGGGATGGTCTTTCGGCACCGAAAGCACCAACTTCTCCGAGAACAACTCAATAATATGAAACGACTCCTGCCGCTCAATAAACGCAGGGACCAACGCCAGGTCCAATTCCCCGGACAGCAGCATGGCCTCCAGCTCTCCTGTGGAGCCCTCCATAGGAATCAGCTGCATCCAGGGGTATTTCTCCCGACAAATGGTAAAGAGTCGGGGGAAAATATAGCTAATGAGGTTGAAGGGCATGCCAATTACGACCTTATTCTTGCCCACGCTACCCTGTCGCTGATCCTCAATTTCATTTTCTACATCCCGACAGATTTTCAGAATGTTTTTCCCTGCTTCAATGAAACGCTTTCCTGCATAGGTTGCCACCAGGCGGTTGTTCTGTCTGGAAAACAGTTTTGCACCTAATTCCTGCTCGATTTTTTTCAGTGTCATGCTCAGTGCGGGCTGAGAAATATAGAGTCTCTGGGCTGCCCGGGTGAGATTTCCTTCTTCCTGAATGGCCAAAATTGCCTGAATATCCTTGACACTGATGTCCATATGCTACACCTCCTCCATTTTCTTCTTTTTATAATTAAAACGAATGAAAATCAAAATTTTTATATATTGGACAAATATAGTATATAATGTTTATAATGCAATTGCAATAGGGAACGGAAATTTTAGTGATTTCACCCATGCAAAAAGAAAATAATTTTCAGGAGGAACCCACAAAATGAAAAGAATGCTTCCATTCGTCTTGGCCCTGTGCATGCTCTTGACACTGTGCGCATGCGGTCAAACCACAGGAACCACACCCGCCGCAACCACCGCCGCAGCTGGTACGTCCGCAGCCCCCGCTGGAACCGTTGCCTCCGAAAGCAGCGCTGCGGAGCTGAATTATCCCACCAAGGACATTACAGTGATCGTCCCCTTCAATGCTGGCGGCAATGCTGATTTGTCCATGCGTGCTCTGGTCAATGCCGCAAACGACGGCAACTTTTTCGGTGGACACACCTTGATCGTTGAGAATGTAGGCGGCGGCGGTGCTGTTATCGGCCAAACGCAGGCCTTCCAAGCTCCCAAAGACGGCTACACACTGATGCTCTACACATCTTCTGTCATCAACAATGACATCTTCAACGAAACGGAATACCGCTACAACGACTTTATTCCCATCGCAGGCTACAATCCCGACCCGGAAGTCATCTACTGTCCAACGGATGCCCCCTACAACACCTTTGAGGAGTTCATTGATTGGGCCAAAGCCCAGGATGTCGTTCTCGCTGCTACCCCCGGTCATACCACCGGCCACCACATCCGCCTGATGAATCTGGCCGAGGACTACGGTCTGAACTTTGAGTATATCCACACCGACTCTGCTTCCGAGCAGCTGCTCCAGGTCATGGGCGGCCAGGTGGATATCTCCATGAACACTGTCGGTGCCACCAAGAGTGCCTGGGAAGACGGCACCGTAAAGATCCTGGCCGTTGCTACCAAAGAACGCTGGGCCGGCATGGAGGATATTCCCACTTTCATAGAATGTGGCTATGATCTGGTTGACGGCGCAGACCGTGGCATCTGTATCGTCAAGGGTGTAGACGATTCCATCTACCAATATCTGGTCGCCGAGTTCAAAAAGGTCATCGAATCCGATTCTTTCAAGGCCAATATGGAGACCATCAACGGTGTCGGCATGTACAAATCCCCCGAGGAATACCAGGCTTACATGGACAACACCTATAATGCCATCAAGAATATCCTGCCAAAGTTGGAGGATGCCGCCAGCAAGAGCTGATACGCCGGTAAAAAGTGGATGCAGGATCTGCCCGATCCCGCATCCACATCCTGAAAGGAGACTTCTATGTTTCAAAAAAAAGATGCGAACAAGCTCTTGGAATATCTGACTTCCTTTGCGTTCATGGGTATTGGGCTGTTCGTCTTTCTGGAAGGCCGCAACTTCCGGGGCAATGATAAATATTTTCCTATGATCGTAGGCGTTCTCACTTTTCTTGTCGCTCTCTGGATCTTTCTGGAGGACAGCAAGCAAGAGAATTCCTGCTTTGACATTAAAAAAGTCAATTTCCTGGCAGTAGGTGTCACCTGCGCCGCACTGTTTATCTATGTTTTTCTATTCAAGGAGATCGGCTTCATTCTCTCTACGTCCCTGCTGGGCATCTCCATTCTGGTGGGCATGCGTTTTCAGAACAAGCTGGGCACCGTTCTCTACCCCGTCATTATGGTGGCTGTGATTTTCGTGGTTTTCAAAGTTCTGCTGAAGGTCCCCCTGCCCACCGTCATCTTCTATAAGTAAGGAGGACCGCTACATGTCTACTCTCGCAGGACTCGGCCAGGGACTGCTCAGTGCCCTGTCTCCCATGAATCTGCTGCTGATGCTGGCGGGTACATTCCTGGGTATCACCGTTGGTGCCCTTCCCGGCCTGAACAGCTCCATTGCCATGGGTATTCTCATCCCCATGACCTACAGCATGAACCCGGCAACCGCACTGTGTATCCTTGCCGGTATTTACACAGGCTCCACCGCCGGCGGCAGTGTCACCGCCATTCTCCTGGAAATTCCCGGCACCGGTGCGGCCGTTGTCACCGCCTTTGACGGCCACCAGATGCTCAAACAGGGACGGGGCGGACTGGCCCTGGGCCTTTCCAGTGTCAGCTCTGCCATCGGCGGCGTGATCGCCGCCCTGGTTCTGGCGTTCTTTGCGCCCTTTATCGCAGCGCAGGCTCTGAAATTCGGTGCTCCGGAATACCTGATGCTCTCTGTCATGGGCTTTGCCTCCGTTATCGGAATGAGTACCGGCCGTACCTCGAAGAATATCATGGCAATTCTGATAGGCCTGCTGATCAGCATGATCGGCATCAGCCCCCAAGGCGGCCTGAAACGCTTTACATTCGGTACCCACGCACTGTTGGAGGGCATTCCCCTGGTTCCCATGCTCATCGGTCTGTTCGGTATCAGCGCAGTCATCGATGTTATGGCAAAAACCAAGCCCTTTAAGAAGGCCGCCCAGACCGTGCAGGAGGTTCAGGAAACCATTCATACCGTAAAGATGCAGTACCCCGACCGCAAGATGTATAAGTCTCTGCTGCCCGTGTGGCTGCAATCCACCATTATCGGCAACATTGTCGGAGCCATCCCCGGTGCGGGCATGACCGTCGCCATCTTCATGGCCTATGATCAGGTCAAGCGTTCCCGCCCGGACCTGAAATTCGGTACCGGCGTACCCGAAGGCGTTGCAGCTGCGGAATGCGCCAATAACTCTGTGGTAGGTTCGTCCATGATCCCGCTGCTTGCGCTGGGTGTACCCGGAAATGCGGCCTCTGCTCTGTTTTTGGGCGCACTGATGATCCACGGTCTGCGCACCGGCCCCAAGTTCTTCGTGGAAAGCGCCGACGTGGGCTATACCCTGATCGCCGCTTTCCTGCTTGCCAGCATTGCGCTGATCCCCGTGATGCACATTTTCGTCAACTATCTGGCTACCCATATTCTCCGACTGAAAAAGGAGCCTCTGAACGCTCTTATCATCATCCTCTGTGTTACCGGCGCCTTTGCCACCGGCAATAACTACACTTATGTGACCTTTGCTGCCGTATTCGGGATCATCGGTTTCTTGCTCAAGCGCTGGGATATTCCCTTTGGTCCGCTGATCCTTGCCGTCGTTCTGGGCAGTATGCTGGAAAGCTATTACATCCAGTCCACCGTTGTGCTGCGGCACAATTGGCTGAATCTGTTCAGCCGTCCGATCTCTGTGGGTCTGCTGGTGCTCAGCGTGATTTTCCTTCTGATGCCTGTGCGCAAAGCCATCCGCAACCGCCGCAGCAAGCAAACCAATTAATTCTTTAGAAATGAGGACAGTACATTGAAGATTACGAAAGTTGACGTATATATGTTAGATGCCGGTGTCCAGCGTGCCAGCCGCCGCCCCATCATCGCCCGTGTTTCCACAGACGAGGGGATCTACGGAGACGGCGAGGCCGGCATCGCTCTGGGGACCGGTGCCCCGGCCGCTTTCGGGATGGTACAGGATCTGGCCAGACTGATCATCGGCCTGGATCCCTTTGACACGGAAAAAATCTATCATCGCCTGATGAAAAGCAGTTTCTGGGGCATTGGCTCCGGGGCCATCGTCATGGCTGGTATCAGTGCTCTGGACATTGCCCTGCTGGATATCAAAGGAAAGGCTCTGGGCGTTCCCGTCTATCAGCTGCTGGGCGGCAAAACCAGAGAAGAACTCCGTTGCTATGCCTCTCAGCTGCAGTTCGGCTGGTGCGACCGGATCGGTCCTTTCGGAAAGACGGAGGATTACGTTAAAATCTCCGAATACGCCCTGTCCCAGGGCTACGACTGCATCAAAGTCGACTTCACCCAGTTTGACCGGGATGCCGTTCGCCTGGGTACCCATGCGGTGGAGGGAATTCTCCCTCGCCCCATGATCAACATGATCGATGAGCGTATGGGTGCCATCCGGGACAGTCTGGGATATGACTTTGACATCATCGTTGAAAACCACTGCCGTACCGATGCCATCAGCGGTGTCCAGATCGGCGAACTGTGCGACAAGTACAAGGTTATGGCATATGAGGAGCCTGCCATGCCCCAGAATCCGGAAATGCACAAAATCATCCGTGACAAGATCCGCACCCCCATCGCCACCGGCGAACGTGTCTACGGCAGCAGAATGTATTACAGCTTTTTCAAGAACGATGCGGTTCAGCTGATTCAGCCTGATATTTGCAACTGCGGTGGATTGACCGAAGGGAAGAAGATCTGTGATATGGCTGCGGTGTTTGACGTAACCGTCCAGGCCCACTGCGCCGGTTCCCCCATCTCCACCGCTGCCGCCATTCAAATCGAGGCGGCCATCCAGAACTTCTGTATCCATGAGCACCACTTCCGCAGTACACAGCCCGCACTGACCAAGCTGTGCAAATACGACTACCAGCCCAGAAACGGCAAATACTACGTCTCCGACTTCTCCGACAAACCTGGCTTGGGTCAGGAGATGAGCGATTGGGCCATGGAAAACGCCTTGATGCACGTCACCGTAGACGAGTACTGGCGTGGCCTGTAAGCACCACTTCATATTCACCAAAGGACTCGCTGTTTTTATTGATTTCCTCCAATGCCGGGCATCTGGTATTGGGGGAATTTTCAAGAATGTTTTGTGTCATACTGTTTTAAAGCCGCAGATTTGAAAGATTACATCATGTACAAAGCCTACGAAAAAAATCATTCAGGCGATGATATTACACCATGATAATAATACTATCCCTTATAGAATAAAAGTAACTTCTAGGTTAAATTTAGCGAAATGGTCCAGATCTGATAATCATCCAGTGTAAAGATATGACGAATAGCAAAATTACCCTTGCCAAATTTCATTACAACAATAAAAGCACTTGACAATCACGAATATATGTTCTACAATGCAAACAGGCTGAATCATCATAACTAAATATCCCCGTACTCAAATCGCGCGAGCGGAGACAATGATGTAACATCATTGAGCTACCAAGCACCGTAAGAGGCTAATCTTCAGACAGGAGAACTCCTGCCTGTGTGGTTAGTGTCTTGCGGTGCTTTTCTGTTTTCCAGATGAGGGAATTGTGATGTGAGGCTATGCAGCTTGACAAGTTCATACCCGCCAGAGAATGGGATACGACTTTGCGAGGATAGGAGCAAGGCAACGCTGCGGTGAGATTTCGGGGTAGGAACGACATTGGAACAGGGCGGCAAGAAGGCGGTACATTTGCGAGGTGTAGAGCGGTGGCCTATAATATGCGTACCATCTGAAAACCAAACAGGAGGGACACATATGGAAATCACCTATACGCTCGTCGGGGACTATTATCTCCCCAATCTGGTTGCGCCGGAAAGCCCAAAGGTAGGACGTTGGGGAATGCTGCGTTTCAACTATTTGAGAAAGCACCGAGAAGCACTTTATACCATAATGCTCATGGAGAACACGCTGAATCCCCATTTGGAAGATGTTGACTGTCAGGCGCAGGAAATGGAGCAGCAGCTCATTTCTCAGCTGGCACAACAGGAGGGCATTACCGAACAGCTGAAAGCGGAGAATCAGATGGAATGGGTTGCCCGGATGAACAGTATTCGGAATCGAGCAGATGAAATTGTATTGAATGATCTCATCTATACCTAAAAAAGTGAATCATGAAAATCGCCATGGTGCGTACTGATTCTGTCAGTCACACCGTGGCGGTTTTTGTCATTTCCCACAAAAATAAAATATTTTCAGAAATCATATTAAAAAACGGTTCGTCTCAATGGCTATTTAAGTGAGAGGGAAAAATATTTTCGGAAAACACACTAACAAAATCTCATTTTTGCCGCGATAGGTGAAGGGGGGATATCTCATGATGCTTCATCGAATTTCACAAAAATAAATTATTTCCCGAAACATGTAAAAAATCGGCCTGTTTCGTGGGCTCAATATATGAGGGGATTTGTGCAGGCTTCATGAAATTGAGAAAATATTGAGAGACACCTTTCATTTCGCCCATTCTGGATGCCTACCACTTGAGAGGTTTTTTATGTAGTTTCCACGAAAACGAAAAGGTTTTGGGAAACACGCAAAAATCGGCCTGCTTCGATGCCTACCAAGTGAGGAGGTATTTAGGGGGACCTGCGTGAAAAATAAAAATTATTGAAAGAATGGAATATTTTAGGCCCTCCCGATGCCTACCACATGAGAGGTACCTCTAGCCCGAAAATATTTTTTGCAAAACACCCTCACAAAACCCCGTTTTCACCGCGATAAGTGAAGGGGTATTGTCCCCCTCAATGCAGCTTGACAAGTTCATAATCATTCATCTGATACATTCTGCCCCATCAGAGCCGGGAGGCCGTGCGCCATGACCGTGTTTAACGCGAGCGACAAACACGAGCCTCCAATGCAGGTTTGCAACCGACAAGGCGACGACGGTGGGGGCAGGACAATGATACTTCTCGAAAGAGCTGGGCGGAAGCGCAGGGGTGGAACTCCCATGGACCCGATTCGCTGTTGGGCATCAGGTGAATCCAGCGCGCACGGGGGCGAGGTCAAATAGATGCGCAAAAATCTGAATTTTGAAAGGAACGAACAAATGAAAAACAAAAACGGAATTTATATCATCGGTGTTGACCATGGCTTTGGCAACATCAAAACAGCCAACTGCTGTTTCCCCACGGGAATTGAAAGCAGCGACACGGAACCGACCTTCAAGAATGACCTGTTGATCTATCAAGGCCGCTACTACCAGATCGGTGTTGGACATAAGGAATACGCCGCTGAAAAAGTAATGGACGAGGATTACTACATTCTGACCCTGGCAGCCATTGCCCGAGAATTGAGCAGAGAACAAATTACCCAGGCCAACGTGTTCCTGGCGGCGGGGCTGCCCCTGTCCTGGGTGGCGAAGCAGCGGAAGGCGTTCCAGGAGTATCTACTTCAGAACAGTGCGGTGGAATTTACTTTTTGGAGAATAGAGTACCGCATCCGCATTGTGGGAGCGGCAGTTTATCCTCAGGGATTTGCAGCAATTGCGCCCATTGTCAACCACTTTACCGGCAGCAATATGCTCTGTGATATCGGCAACGGCACTATGAACATTCTGCGCACTATGGACAGCAATGTGGATCTACGTCAGCTGTTCACGGAAAAGTACGGCGTGCAGCAGTGCGTCCTGGCTATCCAGGAGGCACTTATGCGGGAACATCATGCCGAACTGGATGAACAGATGACCCACAGTTTTCTGCGGTATGGCACAGCCGGCATTGACGTGGAGTTGGAAAAGACTATGAAGCTGGCAGCCAGTGATTATGCGAAAACGGTATTCCGCAAACTCCGAGAGCATGGCTACGATCCCCGGATTATGAAGCTCTATGTAGTCGGCGGCGGTGGCTGCCTGCTGAAGAATTTCTTTCCCATTGATTCCGGCAGAATCATCATCAACAGTGACATTTGTGCTACGGCCAAGGGATATGAGTACATGGCCGAGGTGCAAAATGTGACGGGAGGTGTGAAATGAGGTCTACAAAAACCACAATACGCTTCAAGTTGTCCCGTGCCGAGGATGCCCGTGCGCTGGAGTATCTGAGGGATAGAAAAGCATCTGGAAGCTCTTTCAGCAAATCCGTGGTGCAGGCCATTAACGACTGCCTGGATGCCCAAGAGTCAGAAAGCCGAGAAGATTCCTTTATGGGCAGATTCCGGCTGATGCTCCGGGAGGAACTGAAAGAGCTGGGAAATATAGTTCCTTTTCAGTCTTTCTCGGAGCCGCCCCAGCCGTCGCAGGAAAACGCCGAGCAAACGCTGGCGTTTTTGGATGCTTTCGACGGCATGGAATGAGAAAATGACGGCGTTTTTTCGGGGAAACGCCATCGCTGCACCAACATACCCAAAAGCTACGCCGCCGCATTTGATGATTTGTGATGGCAAAATTGGAAAACACGGCGGCACTTTTGACCGAAAGTGCCGTCAGAAAGGAGGACACTATGGAAAAGATAAGGGTGCTATCCAAAGCGCAATTGGCCCAAAGCGAATTTGATATCCGCAGCTATCATTTCATCACGGAAACAGGAACTTTTACCGCATATTTGGACTTGAAGATATGGGGAAAGCGTTGCCTGGAATGCTTCTTCACATTCGCGGATGGCAGGAAAATCGTTGCCTGTACGTTTCCGGAGGCGGATTATCTGGGCCTTGCGGATATTCCGATTGGTACAAATCTGAGATTGACCTTTGAAGAAACGGTAAGAAGCAAACGCATCTATCTACGGAAAGCGAATGCTGTCCTGTAGTGTAACAAGCAGGGAACTTGTGTGCCGCAAGTTCCCCCTCTATCCCAGCGTACTGGGCTCCTCTTTGGGGAGTCCCCCAATCCCCCGAGCAAGAAAGACATAAGGAGTTGATTTATGAAGAAAGAAAACAGAATTGCGCTCCGGGTCACAGACCAGGAGAAAAAGAGGATTGCAGTGCTTGCCAGAAAGTGTGGATTAAGCGTGAGCGAGTATGTGAAGCAGCGGGCATTGAGTTATGCGCCGCAGCCAATCATTCCAGAAAGCGTGTTTCTCCTGTTGGAAAAAATCGGCCAGTTGCAGGATTTAACGGCATCCCCGGAAGCGGATGCCGCTATCTGTGCACTGCTGAAAGAGATCTCGGATGCCCTGCTTCTGCCCAGAAAGGAGGGTGCGCCTTGGCCGTTACCGGATTCTGGCCCGTAAAGGGGCAGCTGAAAGCGGTGTTGGATTATGCGGATAACCCGGACAAGACCACGCCCCAGCGGTACTTAGACAGCGACCTCTACGTCACGCTGAAATACGCCGCCAATGATGCCAAGACGGACCGTACCATGTTCGTTGGCGGGATCAACTGTTCCAAGCAGAATGCCTATGGGGAAATGGTGGCCGTTCAGAAACGCTTTGGCAACCGTGGCAGCGTGGTGGCCTATCACGGGATCCAGAGTTTTCGAGAGGGGGAGGTCACGCCGGAGATGGCATTTGAGATCGGCAAGGAAACGGCCCGCCGGATGTGGGGGAATCGGTATCAGGTGCTTGTGACGGTGCATCTGAATACCGAAAACATCCATTGCCACTTTGTTGTGAATCCGGTTTCGTTCAAAGACGGAAGCAAATTTCAGAACAAAATAGGCGACCACAAGGAGCTGCGCAAAATCTCAGATGCCATTTGCCGGGAGCATGGCCTGTCGGTGCTGGAAAGCAGTGACTTCTATAAGCGCGAAAAGAAAGCCTACTGGCTTCACCGGCAGGGCAAGAAAACCCACCGGGATATGCTGCGGGAGGATGTGGAATACTGCCTGACCTATGCCAAAAACTGGGAACAGTTTGAAAAGCAGATGGTGTCCAGAGGCTATTCCATTGACCGAGTACGGCTTTCTGTCAAGGCAGCAAATTGGCAGCGGCCCGTCAGGCTGTCCTCGCTGGGGTATACCAAAGAGGTGCTGCGGAATCGGTTTGACGAGAATTTCTATTCCAATGATTTCCGACAGAAGTGGAACACCCACCTACCCTATAAGCCGAAGAAATTTCCGTTGGAGTGGGAAATGGAGCGACTGGCCTTTACCATTGAGCATAGCCACAACACAGAAGAAGTCTTTGTGGACACGGTGCTTCTGCTGCTGATCCTGGTGATAGAGCTGGTGCTGCAAACCACGGACGTGATTCTTCTCTCTCCTGACCTGCGGGCGGCGGCAAAGAACCTGGAAAGCTACCGTGCGGACTACCGCTTTCTACAGGAAAATGGAATCCACACGATGGCCCAGTTGGAAACTGCAATTCCGGACATCCAATCCCAGATTGATGCACTGGAGGCGGAACGCAGTAAAACCGACAATACCCGCCGCAGGGCAAAGACACCGGAGAAAAAGCAAGAGGCCAAAGGCTGCAAAAAGGAACTCACCCAGAAAATCGCACCGCTGCGGAAAAAGCTGCGGCAGGCGAAAAAGATTCTGGAGGAATCCCCACATGTATACGAACTGCTGCAAGAAGAACACCGCCTGGAACAGGCGGCATATCAAAGATTCAGAGAAAGGATGAAATGAGAATAGATAATAAATTATGTAAACC
>CAKTQE010000021.1 GCA_934593275.1 uncultured Oscillospiraceae bacterium
TACCCCTCTTTGCGTTTTATTTTTAGAATACCACACTCTTGCTTGAAAGTAAAGTTTTAATAGGTTTGCGCTACTACTGCTCACGAAATTTTTTCTCGCGCAATCGCCGCGTTAAAACAAGCTGATTTGGCTGGTATCGGGCAGGCTGCCGAAGGCACCGGCATCTTTGAGCATCTGGATATGGGTCTTGGAAACCTTGGGGCAGGCGGCGGCGACCTCCTCGATGGACAGAAAGGTCTTCCCTTCCCTACCCCGCATCAAATCCCAGGCGGCATTTTCGCCCAGACCGGAGATGGCGACAAAGGGAGGTAAAATCTTCCCATCGATGATCAGAAACTTTGTGGCGTGGCTCTTGTACACATCGATTGGCAGGAACGTAAAGCCCCGAAGGTAGTATTCATAGACGACCTCCATAGTCGTCAGAATATCCTCGTCCTTATCGGTGGCGTTTTCGTTGGTTTCAATGGCATCCATATTGGCCATGATGGATTCCATGCCCTGGGTCATCAGCACCGCATCGAAGCCGCCTTTCTGGCTTCGTCTGTAAAAATAAGCCGCGTAGAAAGCCAACGGGTGATACACCTTGAACCAGGCGATTCGGAAAGCCATCATAACATAGGCAACCGCATGGGCCTTGGGGAACAGGTACTTGATTTTCTTACAGGAACCAATGTACCAATCCGGTACCCCCGCATCGATCATCTCCTGTTCCGCGCCCTCCGGCAGACCACGGCCTTTCCGAACCGCTTCCATGATTTTAAAGGAGCGTTTCTCCGGCATACCGCAGGAAATCAGATACAGCATAATATCGTCACGGCAGCCAATAGCCTGGTCAACCGTTGCGGTTTTGGATGTGATCAAATCCTTGGCGTTGCCCAGCCAAACATCTGTACCGTGGGAGAAGCCGGACAGGCGGAGCAGGGTATCAAATCGCTCCGGCATGGTATCCATAAGCATACCTCTGGTAAACTTGGTGTTAAATTCCGGGATGGCCACGGCTCCGGTGGGGCCAAGAATTTTGTCATTTTCATAGCCCAGGACCTTGGAGGAAGTAAATATGGACATGGTGTTCTTATCGTCCAGCGGAATGGTTTTGGCATCCACGCCGGTCATGTCTTCCATCATACGGATCATGGTAGGGTCATCGTGGCCCAACATGTCCAGTTTTAAGAGGTTTTCCTCCATGGAGTGGTATTCAAAGTGGGTGGTGATCTGGTCGGCATTAGGGTCATCCGCCGGGTGCTGTACGGGACAGAAATCCCAAATCTCATTTTCCTGGGGAATAACCACCAGACCGCCGGGGTGCTGGCCTGTGGTACGCCGGACACCGACGCAGCCTGCCGCAAGCCTGTTTTCCTCTGCCCGGTTGGCAGACATCCCCCGTTCCGCCAGATACTTTTTCACGTAACCAAAGGCAGTCTTTTCCGCAACGGTACCAATGGTGCCAGCCCGGAACACATGGGATTTTCCAAACATTTCCACGCAATAGGCGTGGGCCTTGGACTGGTATTCACCGGAAAAGTTCAGGTCGATATCCGGTACTTTATCGCCGCCGAAACCAAGGAAAGTCTCAAAGGGGATGTTGAAGCCATCTTTCTCAAATTTCGCTCCGCACTTGGGGCAAACCGCATCCGGCAAATCCGCACCGCAGCCGTAGCCCTTTGGCACATCAAAGGTGGTGAACTTGCACTCCGGATTCGGGCAGCGGTAGTGGGGCGGGAACGAGTTTACCTCTGTAATGCCGGACATATAGGCAACAATGGAGGAGCCTACAGAGCCACGGGAACCTACCAGGTAGCCATGCTCCAAAGAATTCTGCACCAATTTCTGGGCAGACATGTAAATCACATCGTAGTGGCAGGAGATAATATCATGCAGCTCCGTTTCCACACGCTTGGTGATCAGCTCCGGAGGGTTCTCTCCGTAAAGCCGGTGCAGTTTCCCATATACCAGGCTTTTCAGGTCCTCCACAGAGTTTTCGATTTTGGGGGCAAACAGGTTGTGAGGAACAGGACGAAGGGTCTCGCACATATCCGCAATGAGATTGGGGTTGGTCACCACCACCTCATAGGCTTTCTCCTCCCCAAGATAGCTGAATTCCTCCAACATATCATCGGTAGAACGGAAATACAGCGGATTGGGCTTGTCCGCGTCATCAAAGCCCTTGGTAGCCAACAGGATATGCCGGAATATCTCGTCCTCCGGGTTCAGGAAGTGTACGTCACCGGTGGCAACGACCATTTTCCCTAAGGACTCTCCCAGCCGGACGATGGTACGGTTGTACTCTTTTAGCTGCTCCACGTCCTTGGCCATGCCTTTTGCCAGCATGAACATGTTGTTTGCCAGAGGCTGGATTTCCAGATAGTCATAGAAAGAGGCAATGCGCTTCAGCTCGTCCTCACTCTTTCCGTCCAGCATGGCCTGGAACAGTTCACCCGCCTCACAGGCCGAGCCGATGATCAGGCCCTCTCGCAGTTCCATAAGCTCCGATTTGGGGATTCGGGGAACACGCTTAAAGTATTTCAGATTGGAATCGGAAATCAGGTGGTATAGATTCCGCAGGCCCACCTGGTTTTTGGCCAGGATGATGATGTGCCGGGCGTGGCGGTCCGTAATACGCCCCTTGGCCCGTAAAGTGGTCATGCGGGCATTGATTTCCTGCAAACGGTGGATGCCCAGATCCTGGGTCATCTGGTCCATGAGCCGGTGCATGATCAGACCGCAGGTCACGGCATCATCTGCCGCCCGGTGATGCTGGAAGTCCGGCAAACTCAGGGCATTGGACACAATGTCCAGCTTGAATTTATTCAGCTGTGGCAGCATGTTTTGGGAAAGAATCAAGGTGTCTGCCGCCGTGAAATGATAGGGAATATCCATTCTGCCGCAGGCAGCCCGGATAAAGCCGGTGTCGAAATCAGAATTGTGGGCAACCAGCACCCGCTCTCCCACAAATTCCAGGAATTTGGGAAGTACCTCCTCGATTTGAGGGGCACCCACCAGCATATCATCGGTAATGCCCGTAAGCTCAATGATTTTTTTGTCCAGAGTCCGCTGGGGGTCCACAAAGGTCTGAAAACGGTCCAGTTCCTGACCGTTCTTCATAACCACCGCGCCGATTTCGATGATCCGGTCATTCTGCGCGCTTAACCCGGTGGTCTCCAAGTCAAAGGCCACATACTCCCCATCAAAGGGAATATCCTGGTCCCCGTGGACTACAATGCGGTCATCCACATCGTTGACATAGTAGCCCTCTACGCCATAGAGAACCTTGATGTTTTCATCCGTTCCGGCAACCTTTGCCTTGGAGGCCGCTTTCATGGCATCCGGGAAGGACTGGGCCACACCGTGGTCCGTAATGGCAATGGCCCGGTGGCCCCAGGCTGCCGCTTGCTTTACTGCAGTGGCGGTATCGGTCAGGGCATCCATATTGCTCATGGTTGTATGCAAGTGCAGTTCTACACGCTTGCCATCGGGGGCCGTATCCTTCCGCTTGGGCATAGCCCCTGGCATCATGGCATAGGGCTTCAAAACCATGTCGTTTTCAAAACGGTCCTCGATGAGCTTTCCCTGGACCCGAAGCACACTGCCCATCTGTACGTTTTCCAAAATGGGCTTTGCCTCCCGGGCTTCCAGGAATCTTGTTACACGGATAGAATTGGTATTGTCCGTCATATCGAACTTGACCACCCAGGCATTGCGCTTGGTCAGCTCCTTATGCTCAATGGCAAAGACCTTTCCCTCTACAATGATGGTACCCATGTCCAGGTTCAGATCTTTCATGGCCGTGGCATTTCCCCGGAAAGGCTTTCCGTAGAAGGTGTCGCTGTCCTGAATCTTCGGGGCCTCCTGCTGGGGCTGGTGGCTTTGAGCCATGGGAATAGAGGTCAGTGCTTTTTGCCGAATTTTCTCCATGGCCTGGCTCAGCTCCTGGTCCGAAAGCTCGTGTCCCGCCTCCACGCGGATGGTCACATCCGTTGCAAACCGGGCTTTGAGTGCCGATACAACGGCCGGAATCTGCTTTTCTATTCCGGCTTTTCCGTTGGCTACCAGGGAGATGGTCAATTCATTTCCGTTCCACGCCCATTTGGCCCCGGCCAGGGAACCTCTGGTCATAGAATCCTGTTCCACAAACAGGCACCGAAGCTCCTCCGGCTCCATCTTGGAAAGCTCCTGGGCCGGATGGGTGATCACGATATGGAGTTTGTTCAGACCGTAGAGTTCCAGCAGTTCTTTTTCCAGCTGCTGGGTAACACGCCGGGGTATATACGTTTCCGCATGGGCCGCCGCCTCCACCGTCCGGGAAGCGGGGTCTAAGTCCACGGCCACAAGAGCCGCCTGAGAAAGGGCCTTGCGGATCTCCTCAGGTGGCTCATAGTCCGGAAACATATCTAATAAAAACAGGCTCTCTTTCATACATTCATTGCGTCGATCCGGCGCAGCAGTTCCGGCAGCAGTTCCTCGTATGGAAGCTTTGCGACCTGCTGGCCTTTTTCAAAGATCATCCCCCAGCCATCGCCGCCGGCAATCCCGATGTCTGCCTCCCGGGCTTCTCCGGGTCCGTTGACCACGCAGCCCATGACTGCAACCGTAATGGGCTTTTCGCAGCCGCGCAGTGCCTCGTCTACCCGGTTTACAAGACCGATCAGGTCAATGCGGGTGCGGCCACAGGTGGGACAGGAAATAATGTCGACACCCTCTTTCCGAAGTCCCGCGGCTTTCAGAATGTCCTTGGCAGCATAGATTTCTTCTACAGGGTCATCGGTCAGGCTGACCCGCAGGGTATCGCCAATACCGTCCAGCAGCAAGCTGCCGATACCCATGGCAGACTTAATGAGGCCCTGCCGGACAGGTCCGGTTTCCGTAACGCCGATGTGGAGCGGGTAGTCACACTTGGAGCGGAACAGACGGGCAGCTGCCACCATGGTGGGTACGTGGGAGGACTTCATGGAAACACAGGTATCATAGAAGCCGAACTTTTCCAGCAGTTCCAAGTGGCCAAAGGCACTTTCCACCAGGGCATCTGCTGTAGGATGGCTATATTTTTCCAGCAGCTCCTGCTCCAAACTGCCCCCATTGACACCAATGCGAATGGGGATATGTTTCTCCTTGCAAACCTCAACCACGGCTTTCACCCGGTCCTCCCCGCCGATGTTGCCGGGATTGATACGGATTTTGCTGGCACCGCCCTCAGCGGCAGCAATGGCCAGTTTGTAATCAAAGTGAATGTCCGCAACCAGCGGCAGCACACTCTCCTTGCAGATCTCCGCAAAACCCCGGGCGGCCTCCATATTGGGAACAGCCAGGCGGGCGATCTGGCAGCCTGCCGCGGCCAGGGAGCGAATTTGAGAAAGGCTTCCTTCCACATCGGTGGTCTTTGTATTCAGCATGGACTGGATGACCACGTCCGCACCGCCACCGATGGCCACATTTCCAACTTTTATCTGTCTGGTCATGTTGTGTTACCCCTTTATCGCAAAAATAATGTCCTTAAACATAATTAGTCCCATGAGAATCAGCAATAAAATCATACCAATGCCATGAATATAACCCTCGATTTTCGGATTCAGTTTTTTTCGGGTCACTGCCTCTATGACGGTTGTAAGAAGAACGCCCATCAAACGGCCCCCATCCAACGCAGGAATGGGCAGCAGATTCATCACTGCCAGGTTGATGGCAATAAAGCCGCCAAAGTATAGCAGGTTCAAAAACGCATAATACCGGCTGCCGGACTGGTCCGCTACCTGGGCCATCTGAGAAACGATGCCCACCGGCCCAGACACATCCTCCACCCCCGCTTGCCCCGTAAAGAGCATCCGCAGAGACAGCCGAACCATGCGCACCGTATCCATAGCACTGGCCCAGGTGTATTTTACCTTTTCCCACAAGGTCGCCTTTGTCACCGAAAAGCTAAACCCATAGCGTTTGGAAACGGTGCCGTCCTCGTTTTCAAAGTCCTGCTTTTCCATTTTCAGAGCGTTCAAAGTCACGGTTTTTCCGTCCCGCTCCAACACCAGGTCGTGAACATCTCCGGGATTCAGGGAAAGAATCAAGGAAAAGTCGCTATAGACATAGATGTTCTCTCCGTCTACTCGGAGAATCCGGTCTCCCTCCTGAATGCCGTCAACCCCCGCAAAACTGCACCGGGGATCGATCTGCGTAATCACAGGCTTGATGAATTGTTTGTCCGGAGCAAAAAAACAGGCCAGCAATACAACACCGGTCAAAAAGTTCATTGTGGCACCGGCGGCAAGAATGACCATGCGCTTCCACCAGACGGCGTTGGGAAAAGAGCGGGGATTGTTGCTTTCCTCGTCCTCTCCCTCCATGGCGCAGAATCCACCGATGGGAATGCAGCGAATGGAATACAGGGTCTCACCGATCTGCTTTTTGAAGAGGGTCGGACCCATGAATAGGGAAAACTCGTTGACCTGAACTCCAAAGGCTTTCGCCGTGAGGAAATGGCCAAGTTCATGAATAAAAACCAGAAAACTAAAGAGTAAAAACGCAAAAAGATAACTCATAGATTGCCTCAAACCATGGATTTTACAGAGTTTCTTGCCAGTCGGTCCGTTTCAAGAATATCCTCCAGCGTCGGAGAAGCCAGGAACGGAACTGTCTCCACTGCCTGTTTCACCAGGTCATAAATATCATAGAATCCGATTTTATCCTGCAGGAACAGGGCAACGGCTTCCTCATTGGCACCGTTCATGGCAGCACAGGCAGAGCCTCCCAGTTTGGCACAGTGCCGGGCCAAGGCCAGACACGGAAATGCCTCTAAATCGGGCTTTCCAAAGGTCAGCGGGCCGCAGGCCGTCAAATCCAAAGGCTCTACAGGACTGGGAACTCTCTCGGGATAGGTCATGGCCAGCTGGATGGGTAGCCGCATATCCGGCGATCCCATTTGAGCCATCACTGCCCCATCGGTAAACTCCACCATGCTGTGAACAATGCTCTGCCGATGGATCAGCACATCCACCTGCTCCAAAGGCAGATCATACAGCCGCATGGCTTCAATGACTTCCAGGCCCTTATTCATCAGACTGGCACAGTCAACGGTGATTTTGGGACCCATTTTCCAGTTTGGGTGCTTCAGAGCATCCGCCTTGGTCACCTTGGATAGTTGCTGCCGGTCCATGCCGAAAAAGGGACCGCCGGAGCAGGTCAAAATCAGACGCTTGACCTCTTTTCGGTCCTCACAGCCCATAAGACACTGAAAAATCGCGGAATGCTCTGAATCCACAGGGATGATTTTGGCACCATACTTCCTGGCCTCTGCCATTACAAGTTCACCGGCGCAAACCAGGGTCTCTTTATTGGCAAGGCCGATGCGTTTCCGGGCATGAATGGCTGCAAGGGTTGGGCGTAGACCCAGCATTCCCACCACCGCCGTGATCACGCAATCCGCGCTCTCCAGAGTGGCGGCCTCCAAAAGGCCCTCCATGCCGAAGCTGACCCGCACAGGAATATCACGGAGCATTTCTTTCAGGGCTTTTGCGCCCTCCTCTGTGGCAACTACCGCCAGCTCCGGTCGGAATTCCCGGCATTGCTGGGATAGAAGCTCCAAACTGCTGCCCGCAGTCAGGGCACCCACCCGGATTTCCGGGTGCATCCGAACTACATCCAGGCTCTGGCGGCCAATAGAGCCGGTAGAGCCGAGAATACTGATACAATTCACCATATTTTACACCGCCAAAGGAAGAATCAGAAGCAACGCTTCCATGAGAGGTGCTACCAGAACCATGGAATCAAAACGGTCCAGCACACCACCGTGACCGGGAATCAGATTGCCGTAATCCTTGATTCCGGTCTGACGCTTGACAACGGAGAAACACAGGTCCCCCATAACATCCACACCGGCACCGGCAATGGCATACAAAACCACCGCACCGTAGTTTACCCGGAATTGCAGGAACAACTGCAAAATCAAGCCGTACACCAGCATACCTACCAAGGCAAACACGAAGCCGCCCAAAACGCCCTCAAAGGTCTTATTGGGACTGACAACCGGTGCCAGTTTATGCTTGCCAAAACGCAGACCCACAAAATAGGCCCCCGCATCGGAAAGAAACGCTACCACAAAGGGCAGCAACACGAAGAAACGTCCGTTGGTCGTCATCAGAATGCGAATAATGGAGCTAAGCATCAGCGGGATCACAAAGCCCCCCAGTGAGCAAAGGCCAATCAGCTCCACGGGAACTTTAACATGGTCCAGCATGACCTCTGAAAACAAAAGCATCAGGTACACGATGAGTCCCAGCAGAAGATAAGCTTGTAAACCGCCGTAGTAACTCCAAATTGCCAGACCGAAAGCACACAGCACACTGTAGATGACCATGCGGGGCCGGCGGCACAGGCCCGTGCGGTAGAGGAACTCATAGGCGGCAACCGCCATCAGCACCCCCAGTAGTAGCGTTGGCACGATCTCCGGGGCAAGTAAAAGGATCAGCAGCAACACCGGTATGGCAATTGCCGCTGTGATAATTCTCATTTTCATGGGTCAGACGCCTCCAAAACGGCGGTTACGCCGGTGATACTCCGCAATGGCCTTATCCAGGTCCTGGGGGCCAAAATCCGGCCACAGAACATCCATGAATACGTACTCTGAATAAGCAGACTGCCACAGCAGGAAATTACTGGTTCGCATCTCCCCCGAGGGCCGGATAATGAGTTCCGGATCCGGCACACCGGCTGAATACAGATAGGTATCAAAAAGGCCTTCCGTCAACTCCTGGGGCTGACGCTTCCCTGCGGCAACCTCCGCGGCAAAGGCCTGGGCAGCCCGGACGATTTCATCCCTGCCGCCATAATTCAGACAGAAATTCACCTGAACATCATACTCTACAGAACGGTTTTCCGCATCCCGACACAGTTTTTGCAGCTGCGGGGACAGGCGGGACAAATCTCCGAAGAAGCGAAAACGGACCCTGTTTTTCTCCATGTCCAGCAGGGCCTCCTCCAAATACTTCCGGAGCAGCAGCATAATGCCCCCTACTTCCTCCTGAGACCGTTTCCAGTTCTCTGTAGAAAAGGCATAGACCGTCAGGTATTCCACGCCCAGGCTGCGGCAATAATTGGCAATTCTCCGAAAAGCCTCCGCACCGGCACTGTGACCTGCGGTACGGGGCAGTCCACGTTTCTTTGCCCACCGGCCGTTGCCGTCCATAATGATTGCAATATGCCGAGGCGGTTTCGGAAGATTTTCATTCTCGAACGCCATGCAAGCACCTCTTTCTCATCGGATCCATAAGGTCCGTTCAATTTGGGGAGCTTTCTAAAAGCCCCGTAGTATTGTTTTCCGCGAGCCGGTGCCAAAGGACCGGCCCGCGGCTGATAAATCAAATGGACATCAGTTCCTTGTCCTTGGCAGCCAGAGCGGCATCCACCTTCTTGATATACTTGTCCAGCATATCCTGCAGGTCCTTCTCCGCTTTCTTCTGGTCATCCTCCGTGATCTCGCTGTTCTTTTTCAGCTTCTTCACGTAGTCCATACCATCCCGGCGAATGTTCCGCATGGCGACCTTTGCGTCCTCAGCATAGCGTTTGACCTGCTTGGACAGATCTTTACGGCGTTCCTCCGTCAGCTGGGGGAACACCAGGCGGATGACCCGGCCGTCATTCTGGGGGTTGATACCCAGATCAGAGATCTGAATGGCTTTCTGGATCTCTTTGAGCATCTTGGTATCCCAGGGAGTGATCACCAGGGTTCTGGCGTCCGGAGAGGAAATCGTGGCAACACCGTTCAGAGGGGTCTCACTGCCATAGTATTCTACGCTGATGCGATCCAGAACCTTCGGGTTGGCACGTCCGGCTCGAACGGCATCAAAGTCCTCCCCCAAATGCTCCAGGGTCCGGTCCATTTTTCTGGAAAATTCACTGAAATCTACGCTCATTGATTAGTCCTCCTTTACGATGGTTCCAATTTTTTCTCCGCTTACAACGCGGAGGATATTGCTGGGGTCTGCCAGGGCAAAGCAAACCAGAGTCATGTGGTTATCCATTGCCAGGGTCATTGCGGTGGTATCCGTTGCTTTCAGATGACGGGCCAGAACCTCATCATAGGTCAGCTCATCAAATTTTACGGCAGTGGGGTCAACATTGGGGTCGGCAGAGTAAATGCCGTCCACGTTCTTGGCCATGAGAATGGCATCGGCCTCAATTTCAACACCCCGCAGCACCGCACCGGTATCGGTGGAGAAATAGGGATTGCCGGTACCGGCGGCAAAGAGAACGACCTTTCCCTCATTGAGGTAGCGGTCTGCCGTATCCCGGGTAAAATACTCCGCAAACTTGTTCATCTCCACGGCACTGAGTACACGGGCAGGAACACCGTGTTGTTCCAAAGCGTCTGCCATAGCGATGCAGTTCATAACCGTTGCCAGCATCCCCATGGCATCGCCGTGAGACCGCTGCATTTTATCCGCGCCGTCTTTTACGCCACGCCAGAAGTTTCCGCCGCCGATCACAAGACCGATTTGGACACCCTTTTCATGGCACTCCTTGATGGCTTCGCACACCGGATGGATCACACTATAATCAAGGCCCCGATGCTGGTCACCGGCCAGGGCCTCACCGCTGAGCTTCAGCAGAATTCGTTTGTACTTGATTTGAGACAAATCGTATCACTCCTTCTCTTTCCCACGGGGGCACCCTCAGCCCCGCATGGCATCGACTCTATTTTAGCGTACAAATGGCAAATTGACAACCACTAAATTTAAGAATTCGTAATTATTTCACAAAGCCCCGGTAAATTCCCGGTCACCGCATAAATTTTGATTGCAATTAAAGGGGGAATCGGTTATAATACCACATCATTGAAACAACGCTTAGAGAGGAAGTTTCCATATGGCTGAAATTACGGAAAGCAAGAATTTCATTCATGCCTTTATTGAAGAAGACATTGCCCCCGGCGGGCAGTTCGCCGGAAAAACCGTTCACACCCGTTTTCCGCCGGAACCCAATGGTTATCTGCACATCGGCCACTGCAAGGCCCTGATCATTGACTTTGGTACCGCTGAGAAATTTGGCGGCATCTGCAACCTGCGTATGGACGACACAAACCCCACCAAAGAGGACGTGGAGTTCGTTGAGGCCATCCAGGAGGATATTCACTGGCTTGGTTTTGACTGGGGTGATCGGTTCTTCTATGGCTCCGATTACTTTGAAAAGGACTATGAATTTGCCGTTGAGCTGATTAAAAAGGGCCTCGCCTACGTCTGCGAGCTGACCCCGGAGCAGTTCAAGGAATACCGTGGCGATTTGACCACGCCCGCCATCTCCCCCTACCGGGACCGTCCTATTGAGGAAAGCCTGGATTTGTTTGCCCGTATGCGTGCCGGAGAGTTTGAGGACAACAGATACACCCTCCGGGCTAAAATTGACCTGGCCTCCGGCAACTTCAATATGCGTGACCCCGTTATTTACCGGATCCGGCATATGCACCACCACCGTCAGGGTGACAAATGGTGCATCTACCCCATGTACGATTTTGCGCACCCCATTCAGGACGCTTTGGAGGGAATCACCCATTCTCTGTGTTCGCTGGAATTTGAAAACCACCGCCCCCTGTACAACTGGGTCACCGAGCATGTTTCCGTCCCCAGCCACCCCCGGCAGATCGAGTTTGCCCGACTGGGCATCGACCACACGGTTCTCTCCAAGCGGAAACTCCGGGCCTTGGTGGAAAACGGCTATGTATCCGGCTGGGATGACCCCCGGATGCCCACCCTCTGCGGTCTGCGCCGCCGGGGCTATACTCCCGCCTCTATCCGCAATTTCTGTGACCGGGTAGGCGTAGCCAAGTCTCCCAACACCATTGAGTTTGCGTTCCTGGAGCATTGCCTGCGGGAGGACCTGAATGAGACCGCCAAGCGGGTCATGGCCGTTCTGAAGCCCGTCAAGCTCACCATTACCAACTATCCCCAGGGTCAGAGTGAAACGTTCCTGGTGGAAAACAACCCCAACGACCCAGAGGCCGGTTCCCGTGAAATCACCTTCTCCAGAGACCTTTGGATCGAAGCAGACGATTTCCTGGCCCAGCCCATTCCCAAATACAAGCGTCTGTACCCCAACGGACCGGAGTGCCGTCTGAAAGGTGCTTATGTGATTCAGTGTACCGGCTGTGTTACCGATGAAAACGGCAACGTGACCGAAGTCCTGGCCACCTATGACCCGGAGAGCAAGGGCGGCGACCCCGCTGACGGCCGGAAAATCAAGGGTGCGACCATCCATTGGGTGGATGCCAACAACTGCGTAGAGGCAGAGGTTCGGCAGTATTCCAATCTCTTTGACGATCCCGACCCCGATGCCGCCGGTAAGGACTTTCTGGCCTGCCTGAATCCCCATTCTCTGGAAGTGCTTCAGGGCTGCAAGGCAGAGGCTTCTTTGAAGAATGCCAAAGCCCCGGAAAGCTATCAGTTCATGCGTTTGGGCTATTTCTGCCCCGACAGCAAGGACTCTACCCCCGACCACCTGGTTTTCAATCGCTCCGTCAGCCTGAAGGACAGCTTCAAGCCCGGTAAGTGATTAAACCATAAATTTCAAAAAAGGACCTGAGCAGAGATGATCCGCTCAGGTCCTTTTAATGTGCCATTGGCACTATTTACTTTTTTCATCTTTCATGGCCGCACGCAGATGTACGGACAGGACGGCCAAAGAGGTTGCCATATTCTCATTCTGCACCAGAATATTGGGAGGCACATCCAGATGGGTGGGGGCAAAGTTCCAAATTGCCTTGACCCCTCCGGCGATCAGCTGTTCCGCCACTTCCTGGGCCGCACTGGCCGGAACTGTAATAATGCCCATTAAGACCTTGTGGAGCTTGCAGTAATGCTCCAACTTGGAAATGGGATAAATAGGCTGACCGTCCTCCGTTTTTTCCATGGGAGGCTTCACATCAAAGGCAGCCTGGATATTCAGGCCATAGGCTTCAAACCCGGAATAAGCCATCAATGCAAGGCCCAGTTTACCGGCACCGATCAGCACCGCATCCGTTGAGTTGTCATAGCCCAGAAACTGCTCGATGTCATCAATGAGTGCTTCTCTTTGATAGCCCACCTTGGGGCGGCCACCGTCGGATACAATGGCCAGATCCTTTCGGACCTGAACCTCGCCCATATCCAGGGCGTTGGCCAAGGCAGTGGCGGAAATATTGGCGGGTGCCGTATCCGGCAGACTTTTCAGATAAGCAAGATACCCCGGAAGCCGTTTCAAAACCGCCTTAGAAACCTTAACGTCACGTTCCATTTCGTTCTTCGCTCCTCGTGTATCGATACATTTTTCTATCGATATATTTTTATAGGGATTATATCATCTTCTATGAGGATTTACAAGCGTCTTGGCTATAAAATTTTTTGATAGAATTATAAAGCTTTCTTAAGGAGCCTCCGATTCAATTATCAAGGTCTGGCTGCCAGCGTTTCTATTCCCCGGAAAAGGTTGAACACCAGAGGAATGTCGATGTATTAATGATGTATCCTGAGTTTCTCTATGCGCAGCTCATCTGCTTGAGGAAAGCCTTGCGGAGCTTGCCCATAATTCTTTTTTCCAATCTTGATATATAGGATTGAGAGATGCCCAGTCGCACCGCAACTTCTTTCTGGGTCAACTCCTGTCCACCTCCCAGCCCGTAGCGCATATCCACGATTTCCCGCTCCCGCGCTGACAGCTCCGATAGGGACTGGCGGAGCATTGCCAGGTCTGCCGCCGCCTCCAAAGGTGCCAGAATGTCCTCCTCCCCGGTTCCCAAAATATCAGACAGCAGGAGTTCATTCCCCTCTCCATCCAGATTGATTGGCTCGTCCAGGGAAACCTCTGCCTTTTGGTTGGAAATCTTACGCATGTGCATCAAAATCTCGTTTTCAATACACCTGGAAGCATAGGTAGCCAGTTTGATGTTTTTGTCCATCCGGTAGGTGCTGATGGCCTTCATCAGGCCGATGGTACCAATGGAGATCAAATCCTCCAAATTGGTGCTGCCCCCGTCAAATCGCCGGGCAATATACACGACCAGGCGAAGATTGTGTTCCACCAAGGTCTGTCTTGCTGCCTCTTCTCCCCTGGCCAGCCCCTCAATTGCCGCCCGCTCTGCTTCCCCTTTCAGTGGAGCCGGAAGAACGTCACTGCCGCCAATGTAATAAAGTACCTGTTCCTTTCCCCAGAGCCAGTCCGCGATCCGCTGCCAAAACATCATAGGCTACCTCCTGCCAACGCCTGATATTCCGCTCCCCCTACCCTGCCGGGGGCAAATGCCACAATGGACGGCTGCCGTCTGCCCCCTAAAAAGACCTCCTGAATGCGCATCCCCAGAAGCATCCCCGCCTGGGTCCCTACATTCCTGTAAGGAATCAGCCGCAATCCCCCGATTGGTGGTTTTGTCAGCGTATCCAGGGGTGCTTCCAGCTCCTGCCGGGTCAGCCCTGTGATACGCTGGCAATCCTCCTGACCAATCACCAGCACCTGCTCCCCGGTAATGGGGTCCCGGAGGGAATTCCCTGTGTCTCTCAGGGCTGTCAAATGCAGCGTGACCCCATTTTCCATAATGTCCAGCGAAACCAAACGTCGGGCAGAGAGGCTGCCCCGAAGCATCAGCGTACAGGCCAACCACAAAAGCCCCGCGCACAGCAGTAGCTTTCCCGGACCGGCATGTCCTGCCAGCTCCGCCATGCCGCCCAGTGACAGGCTCAGCAGCAAAAACACACCCGTCTGCCGCCAGGAACTCTCCCGCCACCCAAAGGCCAATATCCCCAAAAGTGCCAAAAACAGCACCCGCCAAAAGAATTCTCCCAGAAATTCAAATCCGGGTAGCAGACACCCTCCACTGTAGACTGCCCCCAACACCGCGGCACTCAAAAGACGCTTCTGCCTTGGCTCCAGACCAGAAAGCCGGGCAGAAGCAAAAAGCAGAAGGTAGTCCACCGCAAAATTCAGAAGCATCACAAGGTCCAGATACATTTCCTCATCCTCCCGGCCATCGCCCTCAGAAACAGCCCCCCATTTGCCTCCTGTCTGCCATTATATAGACCGCCTGAGAAGAATGCCGTCGGAGCCACACCACTGTTTCAACGCAAGTTCCGGCCTCAACTTCCCGCTTTGGCAGAAAGAGCTTGGGATGGTACAAAAGGCGGCAGCCTGCACCCTCCGCAGACTACCGCCTTCTCTTGACTGTATGCCTTTTTTATTTTTCCGGACGCTCCACTGACTTGATGTTCTTTTCCGCCTTGAACCGGGGTGTCATCAGCTCGTGGCCGCAGCCCAGACATTTCAGCCGAAAATCCGCGCCGGTACGCAGGACTACCCAGCGTTTTTCCCCACAGGGGTGGGCTTTTTTCATGGTCAGAACATCGTTTACCTGAATATCCATATCCCTCACTCCTTTTTGATGGCATCCCAATACTGTTTTGCCGCCTGTTCCAATTTATTTGGCCCATAGGTATAGTAGTGGGTTCCCACCAGGTCATCCGGGAGATACTGCTGGGCCACCCAATGGTTGGGATAATCGTGGGGGTACAGA
Organism: uncultured Oscillospiraceae bacterium; assembly: GCA_934593275.1. GTDB lineage: Bacteria > Bacillota > Clostridia > Oscillospirales > Oscillospiraceae > Faecousia. The sequence goes on from CAKTQE010000021.1 coordinate 15,509, forward strand.
TACCCCTGGGACCGTTCCTGTGTAAAGGTATCGGCGTGTACATTTTGCAGGTGCCGGGGGAAGCTGCCGCCCAGTCCCTTTTGCACATCCGCAAGGGCCGCATCCAGGGCAATGTGGCCGGAGTTGGATTTGGGCGAGGTGGCCATCAGGACTGCGGCATCTCCCAATGGAATGCGGGCCTCCGGCATACCCAACATCAGGGCCATATCCACGCAGGACTTCACAATGGGAATGATCATGGGATAAGCAAGACCCACGTCCTCTGCCGCGATGACCATGAGTCTGCGGCATGCGGACTGCAATTGCCCCGCTTCCAGCAGCCGGGCCAGATAAAGACAGGCCGCATCCGGGTCTGACCCACGGATGGACTTTTGCAGCGCGGAAAGGAGATCAAAATAGTTATCCCCGTCCCGGTCTGCCCGCATGGCACTTTTCTGGGTCACCGCCACGGCATCCTCCATGGTCAAAGGCAACTCCGTTCCCTGGGGAACGGCGGCAGAAAACAAAACCTCAATGGCATTCATGGATTTTCGCAAATCCCCGCCGCTGGCTCCTGCGATATACTTGAGAACGCCCTCCTGGGGTTTGGCGGTAAGACCAGTGCGCTTTTCCATAAAGGCCACCGCCCGAAGAACCGCTTTCAATGCCGCTTCCGGGCTGATTTGCTTAAACTCAAACACGGTAGACCGGCTGAGAATGGCGTTAAAAACATAGAAGTAGGGATTTTCCGTAGTGGAGGCAATCAGGGTGATTTTACCGTTTTCGATGTACTCCAGCAGGGATTGCTGCTGTTTTTTGTTAAAGGACTGAATCTCATCCAGGTACAGCAGCACTCCGTTGGGGGCCATAAAGGTATCCAACTGTCCGGTGATTTCCCGAATATCCGCTGTAGAGGCGGTGGTGGCGTTCAGCTTATACAACGTCCTGTTGGTTTGCTTGGCGATGATATTGGCAACAGTGGTTTTTCCGGTGCCGCTGGGTCCGTAAAATACCATATTGGGGATTTTACGGGATTCAATCAGTCGGCGCAGCACCGCACCCTTTGCCAGTATATGCTCCTGCCCCACCACATCATCCAGGGTTTCTGGCCGAAGCAGGTCTGCCAAGGGCTGATACATAGGCTGCCTCCTTTCTAAAACGCTTTGAGGAGCGGTCTTCGGGCCGCTCCTCTTAAGAATGTTAAAACGTTGCTACATCCGGGTCTGCGGGTTCCGCTCCGGTCTCCATGCTGAGGGCCGTCAGCACCGGACCCACATCGCCCTTGTAAAGGGGGTGCTTCTCCGCGCTGATTTTGGCTGTGACCATGACCCAGGACCGGGACTCCAAAGAACCGAAACCGCTGTACCGGCAGGGAATGCCGCAGAACTGAATATCCTCGACACAACAGGTCATCACGAACCGGCCCGGGGCAAACATTCCGTTCTTGTCCCGGCGCAGCATGGCCACCTGGGCCTTAAAGTGAACGGTTTTGCCATCGTACTTTTCCGGTTCCTCAGATACATCCCGGTACCACAGAGCATAGTCCTCGTCCTTGACTTCTATGACAGGGGCATTGATGTCAAAGGGCAACGGGTCCTCAATTTCATCAAACTGGGTCGTTCCGTCTGTGTAGTCGTATAGAATATCAATGCGGCGGTTGGCAGCCCTTGCCAGCTTGTGGAAAGGCATCACATCCTGACCCGGAGTCATGCGGTTAAATACCACCATCTGCGCCCCTACCAGCTTATCCATCACCAGGTTGCGCATATTGGCGTTGTAGGTCATAATGGTGGTTGCATCCGCAAACATGACCTCCTGGGCAATGGCCCAGCTTTCAGGGAAGCGCATATACAGGTCACCAACCTGCTGCATACCATTGAGTTCCGCAACCACACGCTCTGCCTTGTATTTCTTCTGCAGGGCTTTCAGTTCCTCCATGGAAACCGTCTGCTGATCCAGCACTTCCAGATAGACATTTTTCTTGGGGTAGGTTGAAAGGTCGTATTCCTCTTCCCCCTCCTCAAAAATCAAAACAAGCGTCCGCTCTCCGGCATTGAACCGGGGGTCTTCCAGGGTCTCCTGAATAAACTTGGTCTTTCCGGAATCCAGGAAGCCTGTAAAAGCGTAAACGGGGATCTGCTGCATCACCATGTCTTACACCCCAAACAGCTGGGCAATGCCCTGCTCGTCCAGCTTGGAGCCGATGACGCAAAGCTTGCCGGTAACATCGGCAGAACCGGTGCGGATATTGGTTTCCTCGGGTACATAGTCAAAGTGGATCCAGCTGCCATCCACGGCAGGGAGAATGCCCTTGGCCCGCAGGACCATGCCGTAGTCCCCGGAATCCAGAGCTTTCAAAGCGTTTTCAATGGTCTGCTTCTCAAACTTCCGGGCGGTCTCTACACCCCAGGAGGTGAATACCTCATCAGCATGATGGTGATGATGATGGTCGTGGCAGCCACAGGTGCAGTTTTCATCATGTTCGTGGTGATGCTCATGCTCCTCGTGGTGGTGGTCATTGCAGCAGCATTCCTCATCATGGTGGTGATGCTCCTCACCTTCCTCGTGGTGATGATGATGCCCGCATTCCTCGTCATGGTCGTGATGGTGGCAGCCGCACTCCTCCTCATCCTCATGGTGATGATGGTGGTGCTCATGCTCCTCGTCATCCTCGTCATGGTGATGATGGTGATGTTCTTCCTCATTCAGACGTTCCGTTTCCAGTCGGGCAAGCTCTGCTGCCAGAGAAGCCTTGCCCTCCATTGCGGAAATCAACTGCTCCCCGGTGAGCTGGCCCCAGGGGGTGGTGATGATGGTGGCTACCTGGTTGCGCTCCCGCAGCAGTTCCACAGCGGCATCCAGCTTGGCCTGCGGTACCGCATCGGTACGGGAAAGAATGATGGTAGAAGCAGTCTCCACCTGATTATTATAGAACTCACCAAAATTCTTGGTATAAACTTTCACCTTGCCGGCGTCCACAACGGCCACGGTATAGCCCAGGGTCACGTCAGGGCCGGTGACCTTATTGACAGCACCGATCACATCGGAAAGCTTGCCAACGCCGGAGGGTTCAATGATGATCCGGTCCGGATGATACTCTGCGATCACCTTTTCCAGAGCCTTGCCGAAGTCGCCCACCAGGGAGCAGCAGATACAGCCGGAATTCATTTCCGTAATGTTGATGCCCGCATCCTGGAGGAAGCCGCCGTCAATGCCGATCTCACCGAATTCATTTTCAATCAGCACCAGCTTCTGGCCCTGATACCCCTCCTGGATCATCTTCTTGATAAGAGTGGTTTTTCCGGCACCCAGAAAGCCGGAATAGATGTCTACTTTGGTCATTTATAGTCATATCCTTTCTGAAATACAAACATTTTTCATAAAGTCCCGGGGGCTATCCCCCACGGCGTACTTTGTTAGTATACCACGTTTTGTCAAGCCTGTCCACCGATTCCGAAAAAATCAGCACCCCGTTTTCTGAGGTGCTGACAAGCACAACTATATGTCATGGAGAAAACCGTCCAATGTTTTGGAAAGTGCCGACAAATCCGCCAGAGCCTCTTTCCCAATCAGTTCTGCCCCCTGCCGGTGCAGTGCCTCGGCTCCCTCGCTGCCGTCCCGGAACATATACACCGGCGTCCAACGGTTTTGCAGGTTCATATTGGTACCGCTCCAGGTTCCGCCCTTTCCGGCTCTGCACTGGGCCACCGCCACCGCCGTACCCATGGCATGAATCACCCGGTTGCGCCGTAATGCCCGGAGCGTGGAAAAGGGGGCATCGTAGTCTTCTTCACTGAGGTAAAGTACATTGGGCCGTTCCAGGTAGCTATGCAGGGCATCCGGCACCACGCTGATCACCTGGCCCCCTGCCAAAAGACAGCTTTCCTGAGCCGTCTGGTCGGCACCTACCGCATTACCGGAAACCAACACATAACCCTGTCGGGCAGCCTGGGTGCCGATTTCCTGAGCAAAGGCCCGATTCTCCGGATTCAGCGTCCGGCAACCCACCGCGGAAATCTTTTTGGGATTATCCAGCAGAGAAAGTTCCCCCTTGGCCCATAGACAGCCGGGGCTATCCTTTCCCAGCTTTCCCCGAATCTCCCGGGGATATCTGGGGTCCTGCCGGGTGATGGGTACACATTTTCTTGCCCGTCCCTTTTGCAGATAACGTTCCAGCAGTTCCCGGTCCTCCAAAAGGCTTATGATCTGGTCCGCAAAGTCCCGGGAGTAGCCCAGTGCCAGCAGGTCTTTCCGGTCAAGACGCCGGTCCTCTTCAAAGGGTCCGTGATCTAAAACCCGCTGGGACAGCACCCGCATCTGGGCAACGGTCAGGGGTTTCCGCTGAGGGTCCCCCAGATGGCTGGACAGCAGCAGAAAGCCAAAGTGTTCCATCAGCGGAATCTCCGCTTGGGCGCGGGGGGTGCCTTTACTTCCTCCTGGGTCAAAACGCCCTCGGGAGAAAGAACCATGGGCCGGATGGTATAATTGGAGAATTTGGCAATTTCATCCAGCTTGGCTTTTTCCGGAAAATTGCTGACGATGCTCCAGGCCACACCCTTCCGTTTGGCCCGGCCTGTCCGGCCAATGCGATGGACGTAATACTCGTTTTCCTCCGGAATGTCATAGTTGATCACGCAGTCTACATCGTCAACGTCAATGCCCCGGGATGCCACGTCCGTGGCTACCAGCACAGGGAGCTTGCCGCTGCGGTATCGCTGCATGGTCTTTTCCCGCTGCTGCTGGCGAATATCTCCATGGAGACACTCACAGTCCAGCCCCGCCCGGAGAAAATCATCACACAGCCGCTGGCACATATGCTTGGTGTTGCAGAAAATCATCACCCGCTCATAACCCCGGCTGCGAATCAGCCGCAGGGTGGTTTCCGCTTTTTCAAGAGGCGTACAGGTCAAACTGTATTGGTCAATGTCCGGACGGTCCTCCTGCTTGGGTTCCACGGTGATCTCCACCTCGTCCCGCTGGTACATCCAGGAAACGGTCATAACTTCCTGGGAGATGGTGGCGGAGAACAGGCCCAGGTTTTTGCGGTTCTTCACCTTTTCGATGATCCGGGTCACGTCCTTGAAAAAGCCCATATCCAGCATCCGGTCCGCTTCGTCCAGCACCACGGTCTGGATTTTGTCCAAACGAATGGTCTTCCGGTTGTAATGGTCCATGAGCCGCCCGGGGGTGGCCACCACGATCTGGGGTTTCTTTTCCAGTGCCTTGATCTGGCTGCCGATACCGGCCCCGCCGTAAAGCACCGCCACCCGGACATTCTGATAATAGGTCAGCAGGCCCCGGAGTTCCTCACCGATCTGAATGGCCAGTTCCCGGGTCGGTGCCAGAATCAGGCCCTGTACCTCCGGGCTATCAGGGTCCACATGCTCGATCATGGGAATGCCGAAGGCAAAGGTTTTACCGGTGCCGGTGGGGGCCTTGGCGATCACATCTTTCCACTGCAAAAAGCAGGGAATGGCCTCGGCCTGGATGGTGGTGGGATAGCCGTAGCCCTTTTTTTCCAGAGCTTTCAGCATGGCCTGAGACAGGCCCAGACTTTCAAATGTAATGTTGCTTTCTTCCATAAGTTTCCATTTCCTTTGTTGTTCTGTCGATTTGTGCTATTTTAGCATTCTTTCCCGAATTTTGCAACCGGCTTCTCCCAAATGAACAGGAATTCTTCATTGCAATTTTGGGAAAATATGATAGAATGGGGAAACCATGTGGAAAGGAGCAGCAAAATGCCAAGTATTGAAGAAATTCTTTCTCAGGAACTGCAACAAAAACAGGAATATATTGAAAATGTAGTTAGACTACTGGACGAGGGAAATACCATTCCCTTTATCGCCCGGTATCGAAAGGAACTCCACGGTGCCATGGATGACACCACCCTGCGGAATCTGGAAACCAGACTTACCTATCTCCGGAATTTGCAGCAGCGTCGGGACGAAGTAAAGAAATCCATTGAAAATCAGGGAAAACTCACCCCAGAATTGTCCGCTGCCATTGATGGAGCCGCCTCTATGACGGAAGTGGAGGACCTGTATCGGCCCTATAAGCAAAAACGCCGCACCCGTGGCTCCATTGCCCGGGAAAAGGGGCTGGAGCCTCTGGCCCAGGCTATTTTTTCCCAGGACGGCCAGGATATTCAGGCACTTTCCCAGCAGTTTATCGATGCGGAGAAAGGCATCACCACCGCCCAGGAGGCCATTGACGGTGCCTGTGATATTATAGCGGAGAATCTTTCTGATGATGCGGACCTTCGCAAAAGCCTGCGGGAACTGTGTATGCGCCGGGGAATCCTCACGAGCCAGGCAGAGGATATGGAATCCGATACGGTCTACAAGCTTTATTATGACTTTAACGCCCCCATTTCCAGACTACAGGACCATCAAATCCTTGCCATCAACCGGGGCGAAAAAGAGGACGTGTTGAAAGTCTCCGTGACCCTGCCCGGCAACGAGGGGGCAGCCCTTGTATGCCGCAAGGCTTTGAAGCCCACCATGCTGGTTTCTCAGCTAGTAAAAGCGGCGGCAGAGGATGCTTATGACCGGCTGATTTTCCCCTCCATCCAAAGAGAGATCCGCAATGCCCTGACCGAGCGGGCAAGCCTTGGTGCTATTCATAACTTCGCCCTGAACCTGAAACCGCTGCTGATGCAGCCCCCAGTCAAAGGTTTTGTGACCATGGGCCTGGACCCCGGATACCGCAACGGCTGCAAAGTCGCCGTTGTAGACCCCACCGGAAAAGTGCTGGACACCAGCGTGGTATATCCCACCTTCTCCGAGCGGAAAAAGCAGGAAGCCATCGCCGTTTTGTCCGGACTCATGCGCAAGCACCAGGTACGGCACATTGCCATCGGCAACGGCACCGCTTCCCGGGAAACCGAGGCCATGACCGTGGAATTGCTCCGCTCTTTCCCGGAGGCCAGCTATATGATCGTCAATGAGGCGGGGGCTTCCGTTTACTCTGCCTCTCCCCTGGCCGCCGAGGAATTCCCGGAGTACGATGTCAATCTGCGCTCCGCGGTTTCCATTGCCCGGAGATTGCAGGACCCTCTGGCCGAGCTGGTAAAAATTGACCCCAAGGCCATTGGTGTGGGCCAGTATCAGCACGACTGCCCCCAGAAAGAGCTGGACCAGGCCCTGGATGCCGTGGTAGAGGACTGCGTAAACGCCGTTGGTGTGGACGCCAATACCGCCTCCCGGAGCCTGTTGCAGCAGGTTTCCGGCCTGACCACCGCCACAGCCAGGAATATTGTAGCCTATCGGGAAGAAAACGGACCCTTTACCAGCAGAAGCCAGCTGAAAAAGGTACCCAAATTGGGACCAAAGGCCTTTGAGCAATGCGCCGGTTTCCTGCGGATTCCCGAGAGCAAGGAACTTCTAGACAACACCGGTGTTCACCCGGAGTCCTATCCCGCCGCCAAGGCTTTGCTAAAGCTGATTCCCTGCCAGGACCACCGGGAACTGCCCGGTCTTTTGGAAGCCTATGGCGTGGAAAAAGCAGCGCAAAGCTGCGGTGTGGGAGAACCCACGCTGCGGGACATTGCCAAGGAATTGGCCAAGCCCGGACGGGACCCCAGAGACGAACTGCCCCAGCCCATTCTCCGGAAAGACGTACTGGACATGAAGGATCTGAAACCCGGAATGGTTCTCACCGGCACTGTGCGCAATGTCATTGACTTTGGTGTCTTTGTGGACATCGGCGTACACCAGGACGGGCTTGTGCATATTTCCGAGGTCAGCAACCGCCGGGTAAAGCACCCCAGCGAACTGGTTTCCGTGGGAGATGTGGTAGAGGTGGTGGTCCTCAGCGTGGACCAGCAGCGTCACCGGATCTCCCTGAGCATGAAGCAGGCTAAAAAGCAGTAAAGTTGCCCTTTTATTCCAAAAAAGCCACCGTACTTGACAGGAATCTCAGAATATTGTATAATTGTCGGTAAGATTCCCTAGATTGGAGCTTTTATTATGAAAAAGTTGATCCGCTTTTTGGTGCCACTGCTGCTGATCTGCGTTGTTGTTTTCAGCATCGGCTGGTATCTGTTTGTCTATGACAGAAATTTCACCCGGGATATGCTGCTGCAGCAGGCCCGAAACAATGACTTGAAAGGCAACACGGGCCTGTCCTCCTGGTTCTACAATCTGGCATACAACTATTCCGGTCAGGATGAAAATGTAGCCATTGAGCTGGCAAATCAGTACAAAGCCTCCGGCAATTATACCAAGGCGGAGGTCACACTGTCCAAGGCCATCCGGGCCGGGGCTACCAAAGAGCTGTATATCGCCCTGTGCAAGACCTATGTAGAGCAGGACAAGCTTTTGGATGCCGTTTCCATGCTGAATAACATCCCGGATGCGGGAATCAAGGCCCAGTTGGAGGAGCTGCGCCCCGGCGCACCCGCCCCCGACTATGAACCAGGCTACTACAGCCAGTATATCAGCATTTCTCTGGCCTCTCCCGCCGGTACCGTTTACTACACCACCGATGGAGAATACCCCTCCATTGCAGGAGCAGTCTACAAAGAGCCTATTGCGCTGACTTTGGGCGAGACCCAGATTTACGCCATCACCGTTGGGGATAACGGCCTTGTAAGCCCTGTCACCATCCTGGGCTATACCATTGGCGGCGTGATCGAGCCTGTGATTTTCATGGATGCCGCCATGGAAAAAGCCGCCCGTACCGCCATTGGCTGTGAGCCGGACCATGTGCTTTACACCAACGACCTTTGGCAGATCACCGAACTGGAAGTCCCCAGCGATGCCCAGACTCTGGAAGACCTGGCCCACCTGACCTTCCTGGAAACCCTGACCGTCAGTGGCCGGAACATGTCCAATCTGAACGACTTCTCCCAGCTGACCCACCTGAAAACGCTGAACCTGACCGGCTGCCGGTTCCCGGCGGAAAGTCTTTCCACGGTTGCGGCCCTGCCTCAGCTGAAGGAGTTGACCCTTTCCGGCTGTGGACTCAGTACCCTTGCGGGATTGGAATTGGCCACGTCCCTGGAATCTCTGGACATCAGCAACAACACCATTCGGAATCTGGAAGTTCTTTCCTCTTTGAAAGAACTGACCCAGCTGCATGCCGCCCACAATGCCATTACTGATCTGTCCGTTGTGGGAACGCTGACCAAACTGACGGAGTTGGACGTTTCCTATAATGCTCTGCAGGGCATTGCCCCCCTGTCCGGCTGTGTCCGGCTGGAAAAGCTGAATGCCACCAACAACCAGATTTCCGATATTTCCACCGCTGCCGCTTTGCCGCTGCTGACGGAACTGAATCTGGATTACAACGGTCTTTCCGACCTGTCCGGTCTGTCCGGCTGCGCTTCCCTGAAAACCCTGACCCTGTCCAACAACAGCATTGAGGACATCTCTCCTCTGGCCGGACTGAAAACCCTGGAACGGCTGGATTTCTCCTACAACAACGTTTCGCAGATGCCCCAGTTTGCCGAGAACAGTGCCATGCAGGTGATCGACGGCTCCCACAATGTTCTGGAATCCATTGATGCCCTTCGGAATATGGCTGACATTGGCTATATCTATATGGACTACAACAAGCTGACCAATGTAGATGCTCTGGCAGAATGCTACCATCTGGTACAGGTAAATGTTTACGGCAACGAGATCCCCGATGTTTCCGCCCTGACCGAACATGACATTATCGTCAATTACGACCCCACCGTTGCGGACGAAGATTAAACCTTTCACAAGGCCCCGGATGATGTTCACCCGGGGCCTTGCGCTGTCTGAAAAGCAAAGGAATTTCAGTGTACGCTTCCACCTTTGCGGATTGCTTGCTATGATATCCCACATGTGATACACTGGACATTCGTTCAACAAATCGGAATTTGTGGAGAATACTGACTTATGAAAATACATATTATTGGTTGCAGTGGTTCTGGAAAAACCTATTTAGCAAATGCACTTTCAAAAAAGTATAATATTTCCCATTTCGACTTAGATGATATTCAATGGGATAATAACGCCAAAGAATATGGCAAAAAGAGAACGCTTGATGAACGGAAAGCGTTATTACAAGAAATATTATATAATAATGATGAGTGGATAATTGAGGGGGTATATTATGCCTGGGTACAGCAAAGTTTTGATGAAGCTGATAAAATATATGTTTTAGATATGCCTGGTTATTTATATAAAAGTAGAATTATTATGCGCTCTATAAAAAGAAAATTGGGAATACAAAAAGGAAAAAGAGAAACTTTGAAATCGGTCTATAACCTTTTGAAATGGACTGAAACTTTTCAGAATAAAAATCTGAAAGAAATAAGAAGTATTTTAGATAGATATGATGATAAAGTTATATGGCTATCAAGGAAAAAAGATGTAGAGAAAATAATAAAGGCGGTATGATAACTTCCAGTTTATCAGTTCGAATTTCATTTTTCATTGAACCGTTCTGCCCCTGGCATACAAAGGTCTGTGAACACTGCAAAGCTTGTTTGGCAATCAGGGCCTTGTAAGTAAAAAAGCATTTCCGGACGGTTCCTTACAACCGTCCGGGAATGCTCTATCTTTTATTGTTTTCCAGCACCAGCTTCAACGCCTCTGTAACGGCACTTTGGCGGACGGTCTCCCGGTCGCCGGGGAACAGGAATTTTTTGGAGATGGTCTGATTTTGGTCGCTGTAGCCGATGAATACCAGCCCCACCGGGTTTCCAAACTCGTCTCCACCGGGACCTGCCAGACCGGTGACGGACACCGCCACATCTGTTTCCAGCACCTTTCTTGCCCCCTGGGCCATGGACTCTGCCACGGGAGCGGATACGGCCCCAAAACGGTCCAAAAGGGTCTGATCGACACCCAATATTCTGTTCTTTACCCAGTTGGTATAGCTGATGATACCGCCTTTGTAGACCTCGGAGCTGCCGGGAACGGCGGTGATGGCCGCTCCGATGCCGCCGCCGGTGCAGCTTTCGGCAGTGGCAAGGGTTTTTCCTTTCAGGGCCGCAAGGACATCACAGCAAAGCACCATCATGGTAAGACACCTTGACCTTTTCCACGCTTTCCAGTGCCCGGGTGATCAGAGCCTCCCGGTCCAGCTTCCGCTCCGCATGGACTACCTGACCCAGGGTGGGCTTGGTCTTGGGGTGCTTGGGGGTAAAGACCGTGCAGCAGTCCTCATAGGGAAGAATGGAGGTTTCCAGGGTGCCGATTTTCCGGGCAATGGTCACGATCTCCTCTTTGTCCATACCGACCAGGGGCATGAAAATGGGCATATCCACCACCGCACCGGTGACGGTCATGGCTTCCATGGTCTGGGATGCCACCTGGCCCAGGTTTTCGCCGGTGATGAGTGCCCCGCAGCCGTCCTCCCGGGCGATACGCTGGGAAATCTCCATCATAAACCGGCGCATGATCAGGGTAAAGAACTCCTCCGGGCAGTTGTCCCGAATGGCTTCCTGGATTTCCGTAAAGGAGACGATGTTCACGGTCATCTTCCCGCTGTAGCGGGTCACCAGCCGGGCCAGCTCCAAAACCTTGTCCTTGGCCAACTGGGAGGTATAGGGATAGGAGAAGAAATGAACGGACTCGATTTCCACGCCCCGCTTTGCCATCATGTAGGCAGACACCGGAGAGTCAATGCCGCCGGAGAGCAGACACATGGCCCGTCCCCCAACGCCGGTGGGCAGGCCCCCGGCACCGGGCAGCGCAGGGCCGTGGACATAGCCCGCATGGTCCCGGACTTCCACATACACAGTGTAAGCCGGATGGTGTACATCTACCCGGACATTGGGATGGGCCTCTGCCAGGCGGCCACCGATCTCCTGGGAAATGGCAATGGAACCCATGGGGAACTGCTTGTCGGAACGCTTGGACTCCACCTTAAAAGACTCCGCACATTCCAGGTCCTCCCCCAGATATGCCTCTACAGCTTCAAAAATCGCGTCCATGGTCTTTTCGCAGGGACGGCAACGGCAAATGCTGTTGACACCGAAAATGCTCTTGCAGGCCTCCCAGGCCCCTTCTACGTCCGCTTCCTCGTCCTGAGGCTCCACATAAACCGTGGACTGGAGAATATACACATCAAAATTTCCGTAGGGCTTCATCCGTCTGCGGATATTCTGGCGAAGCTTGTTTTCAAACTGCCGCTTATTGGCACCTTTGAGAATGATTTCCCCAAGCTTCATAAGAAAAATTTCGTTCATAGTGATCCCTTTCTGACTTTAACGGTAACAGCTCCCCGGATGGGGCTGCCTTTTCCCGCCATTATATCGTTATCTCCCGGGAAAAGCAAGCAAAAAACAGCGGATCCCTCCAAAAAAGGATCCGCTGCTGAATTAACCGCTTTGGCCGATGGTCACGTTCCGGTATTGAATGGCCTCGGCAATGTGCTGCAGCTGAATGTCCCGGCTGTCGTCCAGGTCCGCCACCGTTCGGGCCACCCGCAATATCCGGTCATAGCTTCTGGCCGTCAGGCCCATGGTCTCAAAGGCTTGCTTCATCAGTGCCGCACAATCGTCAGACAGGGCGCAGTAGTCCCGCATCTCTTTGGGACCCATCCGGGCATTGCACATGCTGCTGTCCTCTCCGAACCGGGCCACCTGCCGCTGGCGGGCGGCATTGACCCGCTGCTTGATGGCACTGGACGGCTCTGCCGGGGCGCGGTCCCGGAGATTTTCAAAGGGTACCGCATTGACCTCCACGATGATGTCGATCCGGTCCAACATAGGTCCGGAAATGCGGCTTTGATAGTTTTCAATAGACTGGGGACTGCACCGGCACCGGCCACTGGGGTCTCCATACCAGCCGCATTTGCAGGGGTTCATGGCGCAGACCATCATGAATTCCGCCGGATAGGTCACGGAACCGGAAACCCGGGAAATGGTCACCTGGCCGTCTTCCAAAGGCTGGCGCATCAAATCCAGAGAATCTTTCCGGAATTCCGGCAGCTCGTCCAGAAACAGAACACCCTTATGGGCCATGGATATTTCACCGGGCTTTGGATTGCTGCCGCCGCCCACCAAACCTGCATTGGACACCGTATGGTGGGGCGCACGGAACGGACGGCGGGTCAGTAGGGGCTGCTTCTCCGTCAGCAAACCCAGAACCGAATAGATTTGGCTGACCTCCAGGGATTCTGCCCAGGTCATATCCGGCAGAATGGAGGGAAGCCGTTTGCTGAGCATACTTTTTCCGGAACCCGGCGGGCCAACCAGCAGCACATTATGGCTGCCTGCGGCGGCCACCTCCAAGGCTCGCTTGACATTTTCCTGCCCCAGCACATCCCGGAAGTCCGGTTCCGGCGTATTCTCCGGCTCCGGCACCCAGATAGGCTGCTCCGGCAGCTCTTTCAGGCCGTTCAGGCCGTCTGCCAGTTCCCGGACCGTACTGACCGGAATCACCATAGGGCCGCGGGAGAGCGTTGCCTCCGCGGCGTTTTCGGCTGGGACAAACAGATAGCGGATGCCCTGCTCCTTGGCGGCCAGAGACATGGGAAGCACACCGGAAATCGGGCGGATGCCCCCATCCAGTCCCAGTTCCCCCAGAAAGGCACAGTTGGAAGAGGGTCTGCGGATCTCGCCGGACGCAGACAAAATGCTCAGAAGAATGGGCAAGTCAAAATGGGTGCCGGATTTCTTCTGATTGGCAGGGGCCAGATTGACGGTGATGCGGCTGACGGGAAACTTGAGTCCGGAGCTTTTGGAGGCGGCACGGACCCGCTCTCTGGCCTCTTTTACCGCCGCGTCCGGCAGGCCCACAATATCAAAACCAGGCAGCCCTCCGGAGATATAGCACTCCGCTGTTACCAACGAGCCGTGGATTCCGGAGATGCCCAGTGTTTTTACGCTGCAAATCATATTTCCCGCTTCCTTTCCAACGACGGCAAACCACATTTTCCGTCTGACTTCTTTCTATCATACAGTAAAAATGCGCAAAAAACAATCCCTATTCTATTTTTCAATCCCCCCATTTTAAATTCCATATAGTCTTATTTGCCGATATAAAAAATAGGTATATGAAATTTTACGTTTCCTGTCTGTATTTGGCTTTACAAGTTGTAAAAGTTGTGGTAATATATATTCGCAAAACTTGAATACTTTAGGAGGTATTTCATTTTGGCAAGAAAATTCAAAACTATGGACGGCAATACCGCTGCCGCCCACGTCAGCTATGCCTTTACTGAGGTTGCTGGCATTTACCCCATCACCCCCTCCAGCCCCATGGCCGACAACGTTGACCAGTGGTCCGCTGCTGGCCGCAAGAACATCTTTGGCGACACCGTAAAGGTCGTTGAGATGCAGTCTGAGGCAGGTGCTGCCGGTACCGTTCACGGCTCTCTGGCCGCCGGTGCCCTGACCACCACCTACACTGCTTCCCAGGGCCTGCTGCTGATGATCCCCAACATGTACAAGATCGCCGGCGAACTGCTGCCCTGCGTGTTCCATGTTTCCGCACGTACCGTAGCTGCTCAGGCTCTGAACATCTTTGGCGATCACTCCGACGTTTACGCCTGCCGTCAGACCGGCTTCGCCATGCTGTGCGAGACCAACGTTCAGGAAGTTATGGACCTGGGCGCTGTGGCACACCTGGCTGCCATCGAGGGCCGCGTTCCCTTCATCAACTTCTTCGACGGTTTCCGTACCTCCCATGAGATCCAGAAGATCGCCATCTGGGACTACGAGGACCTGAAGGACATGGTGGATATGGACGCCGTTGCCGCTTTCCGCGCCCACTCCCTGAACCCCGAGCGTCCCGCTATGCGTGGTTCCCACGAGAACGACGACATCTTCTTCCAGCACCGTGAGGCCTCCAACAAGTACTACAACGCCCTGCCCGCAGTGGTCGAGAAGTACATGGCCAAGGTCAACGAGAAGCTGGGCACCGACTATCAGCTGTTCAACTACTACGGTGCGCCCGATGCTGACCGCGTGATCGTAGCCATGGGCTCCATCAACGACGTGGCTGAGGAAGTCATCGACTACCTGAACGCCCACGGCGAGAAGGTCGGCCTGGTCAAGGTCCGTCTGTTCCGTCCGTTCTGCCCCGAGAAGCTGCTGGCTGCCATCCCCGCCACCGCCAAGAAGATCGCTGTTCTGGACCGCACCAAGGAGCCTGGCTCCCAGGGCGAACCCCTGTACCAGGATGTGGTTATGGCTCTGGCCAAGGCCGGTCTGCACGATGTGACCGTTATCGGCGGCCGTTACGGTCTGGGTTCCAAGGATACCCATCCCGCTTCCGTATTCGCCATCTTCGAAGAGCTGGCTAAGGAAGCTCCCAAGCACGAGTTCACCGTGGGCATCGTTGACGATGTGACCCACCTGTCCCTGGACGAGAAGGTTTCCCCCAACACCGCTGCTGAGGGTACCATCGAGTGCAAGTTCTGGGGCCTGGGCGGCGACGGCACCGTTGGCGCAAACAAGAACTCCATCAAGATTATCGGTGACCACACCGACAAGTACGTACAGGCTTACTTCCAGTACGACTCCAAGAAGACCGGCGGCGTGACCGTTTCCCACCT
>CAKTQE010000022.1 GCA_934593275.1 uncultured Oscillospiraceae bacterium
GCGGAGATCGTGCGGCAGATTTTTGACCTGTACAACAACCAGGGCTGGGGCTACAAGAAAATCGCCAACTACCTGACAGAGCAGGGCATCCCCACTCCCCGGATGTCGGAGCAGATGCGCAAGGAAGCGGCTGGGGAACCCACCAGCCGGAAAACCAAGGCCGCCTGGGCCATCGTCACGGTGCAGGGGATTTTAGACAATGATTTTTATATCGGCACCTTCCGCCAGGCCAAATACACCCGGGCCAAAATCAACGGCAAGGATGTGAAACGGGACGAGGAGGAGCATATCGTCATTGAGAACCACCACCAGCCCATTATCGACTACCGCACCTTTGCCACCACCCGGGCCCTCCGGGAGAAGCGTTCCACCGCCAATTACCGGGGCGTGAAGAAGTACGACAACGTGTACTCCGGCTTCCTGTTCTGCGGCGACTGCGGCAGCCCCATGTTTGCCATGAGCCGCAGGGATTTGAGTGCCGCCTACACCTGCGGCACCTACCACCGCCGGGGCCGTTCCGGGTGCAGCTCCCACCACATCCGGGTGGACAAGCTGGACGAGCTGCTGAAAATCTATGTGCGGCGGGTCATGGAGCATTCCCATGCCATGCTGGAAGAACTGAACGCCGAACTGGCACGGCAGGATTCCGATGTGGTGGAAACGGAGCAATCCGCCGACCATCTGGCCCAGGTCATGGAGGAGCTGCGGGAGGAGCTGAAAGCCACCAAGCGGCAGCGCATCCGGGACATGGTAAAGCACCCGGAGCAGGAGGAGCTTCTGGCGGAGACCTATGACGAGCTGGAAGCCGACCTGCAAAAGAAGATCGAGGGGCTGGATCACCAGATCGGTATGCTCTCGGACAAGCGGAACACCATCATTCAGGCGGGGCGTGCCGCCAAAACCGCCATGGAGGTATTCGGGGACATTCTTTCCAAGGAAACGTTGGAACGAAACGATTTAGAACTGCTGATAGAGCGCATCGACGTATTTGAGGATCGGCTGGAGATCCGGCTCCACAGCGATGTGGACACCCTGCTCCACGTCAACCAGGGAGACATTGCTGTAAATTTTAATTCCGGCACGGAAAATAGCGAAAATACACTGATTCAGTCCTCTAAAAACCACGAGGACAAGGTTTTCCGTGTCAATGTTATCAGTGACGGCGACCCTCTGGAGATTTATACGGAGAAAGACGGTGGGGTGATTTTTCGGAAGTACTCGCCCATGGGGGATTTGCAGGAGTTTGCGGGGCAGATGTGTGAGTCCATTTCGGCGGCTACGGGGCATATTGCGGCCATTGCGGACCGGGACGGGATCATTGCGCTGCATGGGGTGCCGCGGAAAGAGCTGCTGGACAAGCCCAATTCGCCGGAGTTGGAGCGGCTGATGGAGCAGCGGAAGAATTATCTGTTTAAGGCTGGGGACAGTCCCATTTGGCCGGCCCAGGGGGAAGAAAAGTACCATCTGGGGGTGGCGGCACCGATTTTGTCCCAGGGGGATCTGATGGGGAGTGTTTTATTGCTGCTGGGAGAGCAGGACAAGCCTTTGGAGCCGGGGGATCAAGCCCTTGCCCGGGCGGTGGCGGGATTTTTGGGAAAGCAGATGGAAAGTTAAAGGCCTTTTGATTGACACAAGGAGAAAAATAGAGTATTTTATAGAGGATATAGACACAAGTCCCCTTTGGGGATAAAGGGAATTCGGTGAAAGGCCGAAGCGAACCCGTCACTGTAACGGAGGAGCGACCGCGAAAAGCCATTGGGAAACCGAGAAGGCCGCGGCGTGATGATCCGGAGCCAGGAAACCTGCTTGTGCCGGGAGGGGCTTGCCCCTCGGCAAAAAATCAAGGCTGCGGTGTTCGGCCCTTGGATGATCGAGCAGAGATGTTCTGTTATCGGGCGGCCTTTTGGGCTGCCCGTTTTTGTCCGCCGCAGAAGAAAGGAAAAGAGCATGAAAAAAGCGATTTTGGTGGTCTCTTTTGGGACTTCCTACCAGGATACCCTGGAAAAGACCATTCTGGCAACGGAAAAAGACATTGCCCGGGCGTTCCCCGGCTGGGAGATCCGGCGGGCCTTTACCAGCGGCGTGATTCTTAAAAAGCTGCGCCTTCGGGACGGTCTGGCCATTGACAATGTGTCCCAGGCCATGGCCCGGTTGGAGGAACAGGGCTTTACCCATGTGGCGGTACAGCCCACCCATGTGATGCACGGGGAGGAATATGAAAAGCTGGTGGGGCAGTTGGAGCCGTTTCGCTGCCGGATGCAGTTTTCCCTGGGTGCGCCGCTGCTCCACGGCCAGGAGGACTATGAGGCGGTATCCAAGGCCCTGCTTTCCTGGCTGCCATCTATGGAGCGGGACGAGGCTCTGGTTCTCATGGGCCACGGCACCCCCCACTTTGCCAATGCCGCCTACGGCCAGTTGGAGCAGAATTTGCAGGACCTAAGTGACCGGGTATATGTTGCCACGGTGGAGGGGTATCCCACCCTGGACCGGGTAAAGGCTCGGCTGGCCCAGAGACCGGAAATCAAGAAGCTGACCCTGGCCCCCTTTATGCTGGTGGCGGGGGACCATGCCCGGAACGACTTGGCAGGGGAGGAGGACTCCTGGAAAACGGAGCTACAGGCCAGGGGCTACGCCGTCCGGTGCTTGCTGCAGGGCCTGGGGGAATGCCCCGGCATCCGGCAGGTGTTTGTGCAGCATTGCGCCAAGGCTGTAGAGGAATTACATACGGAGGGCAAGCTCTGGGGCGTGGGTGTCGGCCCGGGCGACCCGGAACTGCTGACTCTGAAAGCCGCCAGAGTGCTGGAACAGGCCGATGTGATTCTGGCCCCGGATACGGGAAAAGCGGATAAAACCGCCCTGAACATCATCAGAAACTACCTAAAGGGCAAGACCCCCGTTCTGGTCTCCACCCCCATGACCCGGGACAAAGACCGGCTGCAAAAAGCCTATGCCCAGGCCGCCCAGAACATTATGGCCCTGCTGGACCAAGGCAAGCAAGTGGCCTTTATCACCCTGGGGGATGCCACGGTGTATTCTACTTATATGTACATTCACGATATTGTCCGCGCCCATGGCTACGCCGTGGAGGTGGTACCCGGCGTTCCCTCGTTCTGCGCCGCGGCGGCACGGCTGAATATTTCTCTGTGCCAGGGGGACGAGCCGCTGCTGGTGATCCCCGCTTCCCATGACCCGGAGAAGCTATTGGACGTTCCCGCCAACAAGGTCTTTATGAAAGCCGGTTCTGCCATCCTGGATTTAAAAAAGACTTTGGAGCAGCGGGACATGCTGGGGAATGCCGCCATGGTGGAAAATTGCAGCATGGAAACGGAACGGGTCTACCCGGATTTCCGGGACTTGAAAGAAACCACCGGCTATTTCTCCCTGGTCATCGTAAAGGAGGGCCGGGAATGAGCCTACTGATGTCCGGCCTGGATTGCCACCGGGCAGGGGTGGCCCTGCGGGAAACCCTGGCCTTTTCCGGGGAACAGGCAGCAAAGCTTTTAAGCTGGCTCGCCCAGCAGCCGGGGGTGGAGGGCTGTGTGCTGCTTTCCACCTGCAATCGGACGGAGCTTTATCTCAGCGGCGACCCCCAATGCAGCCCCTGGCAGCTGCTGTGCCGGGGGGCAAAGGCCCCGGAAGCGGCTCTGGCTCCCTTTTTCACCACCCGGGTGGGGGAGGAAGCGGCACTGCATCTCATGGAAGTGGCCTGTGGACTCCACTCCCAGATCTTAGGAGAGGATCAGATCATCACCCAGGTGCGGCTATCCATGGAACGAAGCCAGGAATGCCGGACTTTAGACCCGAGCCTTGCGGCCCTGTTCCGCCACGCCGTTACCGCCGGGAAGCGGGCCAGGACGGAAGTGCATCTGGCCCGGGGCATTCCCTCCATGGGTACTAAGTGTCGGGAAATCCTGGAACGGGAACTCCGGGGCCTTTCTGACAAGCGGGTGCTGGTCATCGGCAACGGTCAGATGGGCCGTTTGGCGGCGGAGATTTTGCAGGAGGCCGGGGCAAAGGTTCAGGTGACCCTGCGAACCTACCGCCACGGGGAGACGGTGATCCCCCGGGGCTGCGGAACGGTGGGGTATGAAGACCGGCTGGAAGCCCTGGAGGGGGCTGATGCCCTGGTGTCCGCCACCACCAGCCCCCACTATACATTGACAAAAGAACAGCTGTTGACCCTGAAAACGCCTCCCAAAGTGGCGGTAGACCTGGCAGTGCCCCGGGATATTGACCCGGCGTGTGGGGCATTCCTCAAACTCTTTGACACCGATGCCCTGGGTACCGGCGGCCCCGGCACCGGGGAGGAGATTTCTGCCATGGAGTCCATTGCCCGGCAGGAGTTGGAGCGGTTTTTGCAGTGGCAAAAGCGGATGAAAACCGCCGAAAGAAGCCCCCGGTTCCCCCTGTTTGTGGATTTGACCGGGAAAAAGGTGGTGCTGATCGGCGGCGGGACCATTGCCTCCCGGCGGATTGCTACCTTGCGGCTGTTTGGCTGTGAAATCCTGGTGGTGGCCCCGGAGCTAAAATGCAGCCCCCAGGGGCTTACCTGGCTTTCCCGGCCCTATGCCCCCGGAGATCTGGCCGGGGCCGCCCTGGCAGTGGCGGCTACAGACAGCCGGGAAGTGAACCACGCCGTATGGCAGGAGGCCCAGGAGCGGGGCATCCCTGTATCCGTTGCGGACTGTGAAGCGGAATGCGGCTTTTATTTCCCCGCCATCTGCGCCGGGGAGGATTTGATCGCCGGGGTGGTCTCCTCCGGCAAGGATCACCACAAAACCGCCCGGGCGGCCCGGGCCATCCGAAAGGTATTGGAGGAACTGGAATGAAGATTCGTTTCGGCAGCCGGGAGAGCCGGTTGGCGGTGATCCAGAGCCAGATGGTCATGGATGCCGTGCAGGCCCACTGCCCGGAGGCAGAATTGGAGCTTGTGACCATGAAAACCACCGGGGACAAGATTTTAGACCGGACCCTGGATCAAATCGGCGGCAAGGGCCTGTTCGTCAAGGAACTGGACGTGGCTCTCCGGGAAAACCGGGTGGATTTTACCGTCCATTCTCTTAAAGATATGCCTATGGAAACCCCGGAGGATCTGCCCTTGGTGGCATTTTCCCGGCGGGAAGACCCCCGGGATGCCCTGGTGCTGCCAGAGGGCGTTACGGAACTGGACAAGGGGAAACCCATTGGCTGTTCTTCCCGGCGGCGGCAGCTGCAATTAAAGAAGCTCTACCCGGACTTTGAAATCCAGAGCGTCCGGGGCAATGTGCAGACCCGGCTGCGGAAGCTCCAGGAGGGCCAGTATTGCGCCCTGGTGCTGGCAGCGGCGGGCCTGAAGCGGCTGGGGCTGGAAGACCGCATCAGCCGGTATTTTACGGTAGAAGAAATTCTTCCCGCCGCAGGTCAGGCCATTCTGGCAGTACAGGCCCGGGCCGGGACGGACGTTTCCCCTCTTGCGGGGTTTACAGACCCGGACAGCACCTGCTGCGCCCTGGCAGAGCGGGCCTTTGTCCGGACTTTGGACGGGGGTTGCACCTCTCCGGTGGCGGCCTACGCCCAGGTGACGGGGGATGATATGGAGATCACCGGGCTTTACGTCAGCCCGGATGAAACCGTTCTGCGCCGGGGGACCACCTGTGGCCCTAAGGAGCAGGCGGAAGCCCTGGGCCGTAGCTTGGCCCTGGAACTGAAAGGAGAATGCCCATGAGCGGCAGCGTGATTTTGGTAGGGGCCGGTCCCGGAGACCCGGGACTGCTGACCCAAAAGGGCCGTCATGCCCTGGAAAACGCCCAGGTGGTGGTGTATGACCGGCTGGTAAGCCCCGCTATTCTGGATTTGATTCCCCCCGATGCCCAGGCCATTGACGTGGGCAAGGAATCCAGCCATCATCTGGTACCCCAGGAGGAGATCAACCGGATTTTGCTTCGGAAAGCCCAGGAGGGCTATCGGGTGGTTCGGCTGAAAGGCGGCGACCCCTTCCTCTTTGGCAGAGGTGGGGAAGAATTGGAGCTGTTGGAGGAAGCGGGCATTCCTTTCCAGGTGGTGCCCGGTGTGACCTCGGCTCTGGCGGTACCTTGCTACGGGGGCATTCCCGTGACCCATCGGGACTATTGCTCCTCCCTGCACATCATCACCGGCCACGCCCGGGCGGGGGCAGAGCTGCATATTGATTTTGATGCCCTGCGCCGGACGAAAGGCACGCTGGTATTCTTAATGAGTGTCACCTCTCTGCCCCAGATCTGTCAGGGGCTGCTGGGGGCCGGGATGGAGCCGGAAATGCCCGCCGCCGTTATTGAGCGGGGGACGCTGCCCGGTCAGCGGAAAGTGGTCTCCACCCTGGAAAACCTGCCCCGGGACGCGGCAGCGGCGCACATCAAAAGCCCCGCCATCATTGTGGTGGGGAAGGTCTGCCAGCTGTCAGACCGGTTTGACTGGTTTGATGCCCTGCCTTTGAAAGGAACAACAATCGTGGTGACCCGGCCCGCGGACCGCAGCGGTAGTCTCACCGGCAAACTCCGGTCCCTGGGGGCAGAGGTCATCGACTACCCCTGTATCCGCACTGTTCCCAGAGACCCGGCGGTGGAGCTGGATTTGGCCATTGGGCGGCTGCAGGAATACAAGTGCCTGGTCTTTACCAGCCCCGCGGGGCCAAATATCTTCTTTGACCGGCTCCACGCCCTGGGGAAAGATGCCCGGGCCTTGGGTGGCCTGACGGTGGCGGCCATTGGCCCCAAAACCGCCCAGGCACTAAAAAAACAGGGCATTCTCCCGGATATTGTGCCGGAAACCTATGACTCCCATCATCTGGCAAAGGCCTTGGAGCATGTCTCCGGGCCGGTGCTTCTGTGCAGGGCAAGCAAAGGCAGCAACGCCGTGCCGGACCTTTTGAGCCAAAAGGGCATTGCTTTTGAGGATGTGGCCTGCTATGATACGGTTTATGCCAGCCCGGACCCGGAAAAGGTCATGCCGCTGCTGGATAAACCCTTGACAGTGACCTTTACCAGTGCTTCCACCGTAAGAGGCTTTGTAGAAAGTCTGCCGGATGGGGATTTCCGGAATGTGACCGGCGTGTGCATCGGAAAGCAGACCCAGGCCGAGGCCCAGAAGTATGGCATTGCCACGGTGGTTTCAGAGGAAGCCACCATGGAATCGTTGATCGAATGTATTAGAAAGAAGGAATTCTGATGGAAATGACCATTCGTCCCCGCAGACTCCGCTCCTGCGAGAATCTTCGCCGCATGGTGCGGGAGACCCGGGTATCCCCGGAGAGCCTGATCTACCCTTTGTTTCTCGTGGAGGGGGAGAACATCAAAGAACCCATCCCCTCTTTGGAGGGCCAGTACCGCTATTCCCCGGACCGGGTCTGTGAGGAAATTGAAAGCTGTCTGGCTTCCGGCGTCAGCCGGGTGCTGCTCTTTGGCATTCCCGCCCATAAAGATGCCCAAGGCTCTTCTGCCTGGGATCCCAATGGTGTGGTGCAGCAGGGCATTCGGGCCATTAAAGAAAAATACCCCCAGATGTACATCGTCACCGATGTGTGCATGTGCGAGTACACCGACCACGGCCACTGCGGCATTCTCCGGGGTCACGATGTAGACAACGACAAGACCTTGGAGGTGCTGGCCAGAACCGCCCTGTCCCATGTTCAGGCCGGGGCGGATATGGTGGCTCCCTCGGACATGATGGATGGCCGCATTGCCGCCATTCGCCAGGTGCTGGATGAAAACGGCTATGTCAATACCCCCATTATGTCCTATTCCGCCAAATATGCCTCCGCGTTCTACGGACCTTTCCGGGATGCCGCCGGTTCCGCCCCCGCCTTTGGGGACCGCCGGGGCTACCAGATGGACCCCCACAACCGGAAAGAGGCCATGAAAGAGTGCGCTCTCGATGTAGAAGAGGGTGCGGACATTCTCATGGTCAAGCCCGCCCTGAGCTACCTGGATATTATCAGGGAGTGCAGCGATGCCTTTGACCTGCCCATGGCCGCCTACTCCGTCAGCGGCGAGTATGCCATGATCAAGGCCGCCGGAAAGGCGGGTCTCATTGATGAACACCGGGTCATGTGCGAAAGCGCGCTGTCCATCTACCGGGCAGGAGCCAACATCCTGATCACCTACTTTGCCAAAGAACTGGCAAAAGCCATGGAGAAAGGGGAACTGGGCTGAATGACACGTTCAGAAGCACTCTTTGAGGAAGCCCAGCGGTTTCTTCCCGGCGGGGTCAACTCCCCGGTTCGGGCTTGCCGCAGTGTGGGTACCTACCCCCGGTTCCTCCAAAAAGGCCAGGACAGCCGGGTGTGGGATGAGGACGGCAAGGAGTATATTGATTTGATCTGCTCCTGGGGTCCTCTGATTCTGGGTCACTGTCAGCCCCAGGTTCAGGAGGCTGTGACCCAGGCCATGTCCAAAGGCCTGAGCTTTGGCGCGCCTACCGCCGTAGAGGTGGAGATGGCCAAGCAGGTCTGCAAAATGACCGGCCTGGAAATGGTGCGGATGGTCAACTCCGGCACCGAGGCGGTGATGTCCGCCCTGCGTCTGGCCCGTGGGGCCACGGGTCGGGGGAAAATCATCAAATTCGCCGGATGCTACCACGGCCATTCCGACTCTATGCTGGTCAAGGCCGGTTCCGGCGCCTTGACCGCCGGCACCCCGGATTCCGCCGGTGTTCCCAAGGAAATGGCCGAGGACACCCTGACGGCGGAGTTCAACGATTTGCCAAGCGTCCGGGCTTTGCTGGAAGCCAACCCCGGGGAAGTAGCGGCGGTGATCGTAGAGCCGGTGGCCGCCAATATGGGCGTGGTGCCTCCGGCCCCCGGCTTTTTGCAGGGGCTGCGGCAGCTGTGTGACGAATTCGGCAGCCTGCTGATTTTTGACGAGGTGATCACCGGTTTCCGTCTGGCCCCCGGCGGCGCACAGCAGTATTTTGGCATCCGGGCAGACCTGGTGACCTACGGAAAAATCATCGGCGGCGGTATGCCTGTAGGTGCCTACGGCGGCAGTCGGAAGCTCATGGAGCTGGTTGCCCCCCTTGGCCCTGTCTACCAGGCCGGTACCCTTTCCGGAAACCCGGTGGCCATGGCGGCGGGTCTCAAGCAGCTGCAAATTCTGGACAGCCACCCGGAAATCTACGAAAAGCTGGAATCCCTGGGGGCCATGCTCCAGGAGGGGCTGACCCAGAGGCTTCAAAATGTCCCCGCCCAAATAAACCGGGTAGGCTCCATCGCCACGGTCTTCTTTACGGACCGGCCCGTTACCGGCTACGCCGCTGCCCGGTCCTCGGATTTGGAAAAATTCAAAACCTGGTACCTAGGACTCCTGTCCCACGGCATCTACGCCGCCCCCAGCCAGTTTGAAGCCATGTTCCTCTCCTACGCCCACACACCGGAGCAAATCGAAAAAATCCTAAAGGCAGCGGAAGAAATCTTTTAAATGTTAAGGAAACTCTGAATAAATCGTCTGCGGCTGGACAGCGGATCTTTTGTCCCCAGCCTGCGGTATGAAAAGTGGGAAATACACAAAGTATTCCCTCACTTTCCATACCTTGCCTGGAAACAAAATCTCTCGCTGCCAGCTCTTGCCGATTTAATCAGAGCTTCCTCAAAAACATCCACCGGTTCAGCATCGGTGGATGTTTTTTCGTGGCCTAGGCTTCTTTCAGGGCTTCCTGGCGGCTGCGGAGACGGTATTCTGAGGGGGAGAGACCCTCCCGGCGTTGGAAGCACTGGCTGAAATAGCTGGAGGAGGAGAACCCCAGGTGAAAGGCGATTTGGAAAATGGGGTGGTCGGTGTTTTTCAGCAGCACCTTGGCGTTATTGAACCGCAGTTGCAGCACATATTCAATAGGGGGGACACCGTAGATTTTCTGGAAATTCCGGATCAGGCTGTATTTGTTGATGTTGACCTTTTCCGCCAGGGCTTCTAAGTTGATGTCCTTGGTATAGTTGTCCTCCAGATATTGGTGGACCCAGGCCATGGTGTAGTTGTCAGCGGCGGCGGAATTGGGCCGGGGGGCATCCACCAGGGTGGTTTTTCGCTTGAGGTACAGGAGAATCACGCTCATGAGGTGGCTGCACAGCTCCTCATAGCCCTTTTCCTGGTGGGCCATTTCCGAGACGATGGCGGACAGACAGGGCCGTATCAACTCCCGGGCATCCTGGAAAGAGTCTTTGTAAAAGCCGTCTTTCTGGCCGGAATGGAACAGATGCACCCCGGAAATCCCCAGGCACACATATTCCAGGGGGTCGTCCTGAGAACTCCACTCCGTGTGTTTCACAAAGGGGTCTAAATAGATGAAATCCATAGGCTCCACCGGCAGGGTCTGGCCCTGGACGGAAAAGGTGCCGCGGCCTTTCAGACAGAAAAACAGCTCGCTGATCCGGTGGGAATGCTCGGTACCTTTGGTCCAATCCTGTTCAAAATGATGAAAACTGACGTAGTGAAGCCTTTCGGTATTACTAAACAAAATTGGCTTCTCCAATTCGTGCAACTTGTACATATCCCTGTTCCCTCGCTTTTTACCAATTGTAAATTTAGTCAATTAGTATAATCACAAGGTCAATATATCATATTCCGCAAAAGAACGCAAGGTGGTATTATATAAAATAGATAGATGAGGAAAACATAGGGCCTGGTTTTGTAGCTAATTGCACAAATGCTCTTGTTTTCTGTGAAATACAGACGATTGGATGAAGCGTGTGACTTACTACGTAAACGGAACCACCGGCAGCGACAGCAACCCGGGTACTTCCCCGGAACGCCCCTTTAAAACCCTGGCTGCCGTGAACGCCCTGACCCTGAACCCCGGAGACCGGGTAGTGCTGGCCAGAGGCAGCGTCTTTGAGAATCAGTACCTCCATCTGCGCGCCCAGGGCAGCAAAGAGTCCCCTGTTACCGTAGAAGCCTACGGTGAGGGGCCGCTTCCCCACATCAAGGCCGCCGGTGCGGGCCTGTGGTATCAGAACTACGGGCAGCCCCTGGACAATCCCAACCATGTCTGGCATGGCTATGTCAGCTCTGCCATTCTTCTATATGACTGTGAATACATCTGCCTCCGGGATTTGGAAATCTCCAATGACCCAGGACTCCTGCTGGGCGAGCGGTATAACCAGGCGGACAAAATGAACCGCACCGGCGTGGCGGTGGTGGCCCAGAACCGGGGAACCCTCCACGGCATTACCCTGACGGGGCTTTATGTCCACGATGTCAAAGGCAACGTCTATGACAAGCACCTGGCCAACGGCGGCATCTACTGCGTCTGCCAGAAGCCGGAACAGAAAAACGGGGCCATCGCCCGTTATGAAAACCTGCATATCACCCATTGCCGGGTAGAGCGTTGCAGCCGCTGGGGCATTGCCGCCGGTTACAGCTACACCCATGGGCAATTTACCGGATTGTATCTGCCGGAGGAGACCGTCAAGGCCTACGGCCACACCGGCGTTGTCATTGAGGACTGTTTTGTCCGGGACATCGGCGGCGATGGCATCACCCCCATGTATTGCTACAAGCCCCTGGTTCAGAGAAACGTGTCCGAGAACATCGCCACGGAGATCAATGACCGGGTTTACACCGAGGAAGGCCCTCGGCTGGGCAAGACCGCCGCGGCCATGTGGCCCTGGAAGTGCAAAGACGCCCTGTTTCAGTACAATGAAGCCTACCACACCTGTCTTAACCAGGACGGCCAGGCCTGGGACGCGGATTCCGGTGACGGAACCGTCTACCAGTACAATTACAGCCATCACAATGGCGGCGGCTGCGTCATGTTCTGCCTGGGAGAAAGCGTCAACAATACGTTCCGCTACAACATCAGCTTCCTGGACGGGGACGGGATCATCAATCCCTGTGAAAACCCCGATGCCCATATTTATGGCAATACCTTTATCATGGCTCCGGATGTGCCTTTTGTGCGGCACAATATGTCCGGCGGACACATGCTGGTGGAACACAACCTGATCGTAAACCTTGGCCCCCAGCCTGTTTCCTGCGACTGGCACCATCAGACGGAATATGCTTCCTACCGCGGAAACGTCTACGTGGGCTTTGCAAACGCCCCGGAAGAGGATGGGGATGCCCTGGTGCTGCCGGTCAATACCAAGGTTTTGCAGGATGCCCTGTCCGGACCTCAGGAGACCCAGGGGGTCATCCAGCCCCGCAGTGCCTTTAAAGGCTTCTGCCCCGCCATGGAGTTGGGGAAGCCCCAAGAGGAAACCGGGGAAGAGGATTTCTTTGGAAATCCCGCCCTTGCCCACCAGATCGGCGCATGCCGGTAACAAATTCATGCACATCGGTCCATCGACCGTGTCAAAAAACAATCATAAAGGAGAAGGAAACAATGAAGAAACTGCTTTCCCTGCTGCTGGCCATTGCCATGATCGCGACCATGGCCGCCTGCGGCGCAAAGGAACCCGCCCCCGCTGAGACTCAGGCTCCCGCAGCTACTGAGGCTCCCGCTGCCACCGAAGCTCCCGCTGCCAAGAGCGACGTAGAGCTGACCTACTGGTCCATGTGGAACGCCACCGAAGGCCAGGCCAAGATCATCACCGAGGCCGCCGAGGCTTACGAGGCCAAGACCGGCATTCACATCAACCTGGAGTTCAAGGGCCGTGACGTCAGAACTCTGGTGGGCCCCGCTCTGGACGCCGGCGAGAAGATCGACATCTTCGACACCGACTACATGGTTCTGGTTCAGCAGAACGGCAAGTACCTGGCGGACCTGACCGACATGGCCGCTGCCGCTGACTACGAGAAGCACGCGCTGCCCAACCTGATCAACAACGTCAAGACCTGGGGCGACGGCAAGCTGCTGGCCATCCCCTACCAGCCCTACACCACCGGTGTATGGTACAACCAGGATATGTTCGATGCCGCCGGTATCACCGAGACTCCCACCACCTGGAATGAGTTCCTGGATGTCTGCCAGAAGCTGAAGGACTCCGGCGTCAACGCCATCACCTGCAACTCCGACGGCGTGACCCTGCTCTACGGCTACCAGATGGCCCGTTACGTAGGCCAGGCCCGTCTGATCGAGATCCTGGACAACGTGGAGTGGGCCAAGGTTCCCGAAGCCAAGAAGGCTGCCGAGGAAATCCAGAGCCTGTTCTCCAAGGGCTACATGTCCGAGTACGCGCCCGCCAACTACCCCGATGGCCAGAACGAGATCGGCTTCGGTGAGTCCGCTATGATCCTGAACGCCTCCTGGGTACCCAACGAAATCAACCAGAACACCGGCACCATGGTCAACTGGGGCTTCTTCCCCTGGCCCACTGTTGAGGGCGGCGTTGACGGCACCGAAGGCACCATGTGCGGCGCACAGGGCCTGGGCCTGGTTGCCAAGTCCGAGCATCAGCAGGAAGCTTTCGACTTTATGATGACCCTGGTTACCGGCGAGTTCGACAAGAAGATGGCTGACGCTGTTCTGTCCATCCCCGCCGACGTTGACAACGCCGAGTGGCCCTCCGTGGTTGCCGGTGCCGAGCCTTACTTCAAGCTGGTCACCAAGAGCTATGACTGGGCTGTGGGCCTGGAAAACAACGGTGCTTTCAAGGACTTCGTGTTCGACAACCTGATCAAGCTGGTAAAGCAGGAGTACACCCCCGATCAGTTCATCGATGCCATGGCTTCCATGAAGTAAGCGTTTCCCTTACGCAGCAACTGACCTTTAAGTCCATATAACACTCCGACGGAGGGTGGCAAGGAAACTGTGCGGATTCCCGCATGGCTGATCTGTCACCCTCCGTTATACCCTTTTGGTTCCTTTGCGCCATTTCCCGAAAGAAGAAAGGAGAGATTTCCTTGAAACAGGACAAGAAAATGATCGTGTGTTTCTTAACACCCCTCATGGTCTTCTTCGTCGGCCTTTATGTCTATCCCATTATCCGTACCATTGTGATGAGCTTCTACCAGGTAGAGGCCATTTCTGACCCTGTAAGCACCTGGAAATTTGTGGGCCTGGAGAACTTCAAGGTGTTGCTGAATACCTCTATTTTCCAGCAGTCCATGATAAACATGATTAAAATCTGGCTCATGGGTGGCGTCATCGTCATGTTCTTTGCCATCCTCTTTGCCGTTATCCTTACCAGCGGCGTGAAGTTCAAGAACTTCTACCGCGCGGTGATCTATATTCCCAATATCATCAATGCCGTTGCCATTTCCACCATGTGGATCAACTTCGTTTACAACAAGCGTTTTGGCCTGCTGCACACCTTCTTTAAGTGGATCGGCGCGGACAACCTGGCCAAAATGGACTACATGAACGGCAACGCCAAGTTCTACTCCCTGTTGGTTGCGTTCTGCTTCGGCTCCGTGGGCTACTTTATGCTGATTCTCATGAGCGGCATTGAGCAGCTGCCCGGAGATATGTATGAGGCCGCTACCATTGACGGTGCCAGCAAGCCCAAGCAGTTTTTCCACATCACCCTGCCCCTGCTCAACGGCGTTCTCAAGACCTGCCTGACCTTCTGGACCATTGCCGTGGTAGGCTTCTTCGTATGGAGCCAGATGTGGAGTGCCCCTCTGCCCAGCGAAACTTCCAGCATTACCCCCTTCGTCTATATGTACAATCTGGCTTTCGGCTCCCTGGGCAATGCCACCCGTGACGGTGGACGTGCCGCAGCCGTTGGTGTCTTGATGACTCTGGTGGTCCTGGTGGTATTCCAGGTGCTGAACCTGATCTTCAAGAAAGACGATGTGGAACTTTAAGGAGGTGTGACCTATGAAAAAGAAACGTTCCAACACGGAAGCCCGCAAACAGCTGCGGCTTCTTCCCGGTCACATTGTTGTAGGCATCTGGTGTGCCTTTACCCTCATTATGCTGCTGTGGATCGTCTGCGCCAGCCTTTCCACCGCACCGGAGATCATGAAAGGTGAGGCCATGCGCTTCAAGACTGGACTCCACTTTGACAACTACGTCCGAGCCTGGAGCTTGAACAGCATTTCCACCTACTTTATGAACTCTTTGTTCTATGGAATCGTCAGCATGGTGGCCTCGGTGCTGATCAGCGCACCGGCGGCCTATGTGCTGGCTCGGAAAGTCTTTAAGGGCAGTGCCGCCATTAAGAACAGCTTCGTCATCGCCATGGCCATTCCCCAGATCATGATCGTCATGCCCCTGTTCTCCGCGGCGGTCCGCTCCGGCCTGTCCAACTCCAAGCTCCTGCTGCTGATCCTCTACACCGGCATGGCCCTGCCTTACACCACCACGTTCCTGACGGCGTTCTTCTGCAATCAGTCCGTGGTCTATGAGGAAGCCGCCGCCATTGACGGCGCTTCTCCCATGAAGACCTTCTGGACCATTATGTTCCCCCTGGCCCAGCCGGGACTGGTGACGGTGAGCATTTTCAACTTCATGAACGTGTGGAATGAATACTTCCTGTCCATGATCTTCGCTTCCTCCCAGAAGTCCATGACCGTAGGACCGGGCCTGAAGAGCGTTCTGACGGCCATGCAGTACACCGGTGACTGGGGCGGCCTGTTTGCGGCTGTGGTCATCGTGTTCCTGCCTACCTTGCTGATTTTCGTATGCCTGTCCAGAACCATCATCAA
The DNA here is from genome assembly GCA_934593275.1 of uncultured Oscillospiraceae bacterium. GTDB lineage: Bacteria > Bacillota > Clostridia > Oscillospirales > Oscillospiraceae > Faecousia. The sequence continues at coordinate 15,537 of CAKTQE010000022.1, forward strand.
CGGCATCACCGCCGGTGGTATCAAGGGCTAAAACTTCACAAGAACATCGGGCATCTGCTTCAAAACCAGATGCCCGATTTCTGGAATCATCCTTGGGAAACTCTGAATAAATCGTCGGCGGCTGGACAGCGGATCTTTTGCTTCCATGCTGCGGTTTGAAAAATGGGAAATACATACAGTATTACCTCATTTTCCAAACCTTGCCTGGAAACAAAATCTCTCGCTGCCAGCTCTTGCCGATTTAATCAGAGCTTCCCTTGCTAGGAGGAATCTCTATGACTAAAATCAACCTTTTGGGGGAACTGCCCCAGAACGCCCTGGAAGCCCTGAAAATCCTGGGGGAAGACCTGGGCTTTGAAGCAGGCCCCGACGGACTTCCCATCACCTGCTGCCGGGGGGAAGCCCTGGAAGTTCACTCGGATGGAAAACAGGTAGAACTGACCTGGTCCCGGCCTGTGGAGCTTTACAGAGGGCTGAGCCTGATCCCGCAGCCCTTGGAGCCGGTTCATATCTGCCAAAAGGCGGGCTTTCAGGAAGTGGGACCTATGTTCGACTGTTCCCGGAACGCCGTTCTGACTCCGGAGACCATGCGGTTTTTCCTGCGGAAAATGGCCCTGATGGGCCTGAACCTGGGAATGCTCTATACGGAAGATACCTATGAGGTGCCGGAGCAGCCCTTTTTCGGCTACAAGCGGGGTCGGTATACCGCCCAGGAATTAAAGGCCCTGGACGATTACGCCTTTACCCTGGGCATTGAACTGTGTCCCTGCATCCAGACCCTGGGCCATCTGCGGGAGGTGCTGCGCTGGCCCGGCTTCCAGAAGTACAAGGAAAATGACGAGGTGCTGCTGGCGGACAGTGCGGAAACCTATACGCTGTTGGAGCAGATGATCCGGGCCGCCACCGCCCCCTACCGCTCTAAGAAAATCCATTTGGGCATGGACGAGGCCTTCGGCGTGGGCCTTGGAAAGCATTTGCAGCAGTTTGGCTATGAGGACCCCCACGCCATTATGGGCCGTCACCTGAAACGGGTGCTGGACATTACGGAAAAGCTGGGCCTGGATGCCATGATGTGGAGCGACATGTACTTCCAGTTGGAGGGCAACGGCTACTATGAGTCCGGCGAACCCACCCAGGCCGCCAAAGACGCGGTAGATCCCCGGGCCACCCTGGTCTATTGGGACTACTACCACGATGACGTGGCATTTTATGAGGATATGCTGCGCAAGCACAAGCTGCTCTCCCCCAAGACCGCCTTTGCCGGAGGCCTGTGGAACTGGACCGGCCCGGCCATCGATTACCCCGTGGCCATTGCCAACACGGTCCCTGCTCTGGAAGCGGCCAGAAAATACCGGGTGCAGACCGTCCTGGCCACCATGTGGGGGGACGACGGGGCAGAAGCCAATCTGCTCTCCGCCCTGTTGGGGCTGCAGCTCTACGGAGAACTGACCTATGCCGAGCGTTACGATGAAGCTGCTCTCCGCAGCCGCTTTGCCCGGTGCTGTGGGGCAAAGGCCCAGGCGTTCCTGGACATTAGCCTTTTAAACACCGTCCCCGGCATCGTCTCCACCACCCAGTACCCCAGCAATTTCCTGAAAATCATGTTCTACCAGGATCCCCTGGTTCAGCTGTTTGAGGAGGACACCAAGGACCTGGACATGTCCCGGCACTATGCCGCCCTGGTGGGCCTTTATGCCCGCCACGCCCAGGAAAACCCCGATTACGCCCTGCTCTTTGATTTCTTCGCCGCCCTGGCCCAGACCCTGGCCATGAAGTGCCGCTGGCATGAAAAGGCCGCCAAGGCCGTCCGCTCCGGGGACCGGGACACCGCCCTGGCCCTGGCCCAGGACATTGCCCCCACGGTGGAGGCCCTGGAAACCCTGCGCATCACCTGGCGAAAGCTTTGGGAAAGCACCAACCGGCCCCAGGGCTTCGAGGTCCTGGATGGCCGTATGGGCGCCATCTGGGCAAGACTCACCACCGCGGGAGAAAAAATGTCCGAATTCGCCCAAGGTCTCCGGCAGGATATCCCCGAACTCACCGAACGGACCCTGCCTTACCGCCGGAACCCGGACAACTCCTTCCAGTGGACCAATACCATGTGGGAAATCACCACCGCCAGCAAAATCGATTTTATCATCTGACCGCAAAAAGCTTCCCCGACTGGGGAAGCTTTTTACGTTGCACAACCAACAGACGCAGAGGGAATCACACCGGGTCTTGCTGTAGGGAACGGCCTATGTGCCGTTCCGTTACGTTGCGAATACAACTCCTGTGGACAAAACAAAACCGCCCCCCGATGATGTCATTCCGAGCGTAGTGAAACGGAGTCGAGGAATCTTCCCAAGTAGCTGGTTTTATCTTGTGGTAGTTCATCGTACCACGTAGTGGATTCCTCCACTCCGCTTGCGCTGCGGTCGGAATGACATATGGGGGACGTTTGTACGGATTCGCCCATTGTTTCTGGAATGTTTCAGGCTGCCCCGCTGCCTCATCAGTCAGGGCTACGCCCTGCCAGCTTCCCCAGTGGGGAAGCTTTTGTACCGTGCTTTGAGGTGCTGGGCTTTATTGGAAACGGGTCCGTCCTTTCACGTGCGGAACGGCACATAGGCCGTTCCCTACGGTTTCGCTGGTGGGTGGGCGTTTTCAACCGAGGGATTCTAAATGAGGGGCGGCGTGTTCTATTGTCGGAGCAGCGAATGCAAAGGCAAAACGTCCGTCCCCTCAAAAATTGTCAATTGTCAATTGTCCATTGTCAATTTTCCCCGCCGCTTCTACAGCCTGAAATCTTCCAGTGCCTGTTGCAGCATTTCCTCGTCCACTGCCGAATAATTGATGACCAGACTTTTGTCGCTTTCCGGGGTGGGGGTCTGGTAGAAGCTGCTGAGCAGATGGACTTTCAGGCCCTGGGCGGCGAATTTCTTTGCCAGAGCGGGGCCGGACAGGGGAGAGTCTACTTGCAGCAGAAAGTGGAGACCCGCGTCCTGTTCCAGGATGGTGAACCGGTCTGCCGCGGGGCAGTGTTCCAGGGCGGCAATGACCCGGTTGCGGCGGGCGCGGTAGAATTTGCGCATCCGGTTGATGTGCTTTTCAAAGTAGCCCCGGTCTAAAAACCGGGCCAGGGTGTACTGCTCAAAGCTGGGGACGGTGCAGCCGTAAAAACCCAGCTGCTGCCGGAATTTTTCCATCAGAGCCGGGGGCAGCACCATATAGCTGATACGGATGGAGGGGGCCAGGGTTTTGGAAAAGGTGTTCATATAAATTACCCGGTCCGGGTCCATGGTCTGCATGGCAGGCAGTGGCCGTCCACGGAAGCGGAACTCCGTATCGTAGTCGTCCTCAATGATCCAGCCGTTTTTGCTTCTGGCCCAGTCCAATAAGGCTCGACGCCGCTGCAACGGCGTGACCAGACCGGTGGGGAAGTGGTGGGAGGGGGAGATGTGGAGAACCTGGGCATCCCCCAGACACTCCGGGCGAATGCCCTGGTCATCCATGGGAATGGGCAGACACCGGACTCCACCGGCCCGGTAGATTTTGCCGATTTTCCCGTAGCCGGGGTCCTCCACCCCGTAAACCTTGTCCTGGCCCAGCAGCTGTAACAAAAGGTTATACAAAAAGTCCGTACCCGCGCCGACCAGAATGCAGTCCGGGTCCACGGATAACCCCCGAAAATCCTCCAGATTCCGAGTAATGGCCTGCCGCAGTTCCCAGGCCCCCTGGGCATGGAGGGGCAGCAAAAGCTGCTCGCCGTAGTCCAGAATGACCTCCCGCTGCAGCCGGATCCATACGGAAAAGGGAAACTGCCCGGTGCCGTTACCCGTCAGGTCTGCCTTGGGCGGTTCTTCGGAAAGGGCTACAGGATGGGGGGCGGCGGGTTTTCGGCTGAGGGGCCGCTGCACCGCCTCCACATAAAAGCCGGAACGCTCCCGGGAGACGATATATCCCTCCTCCAACAGCTGGCCATAGGCCCCCTCTACGGTGGTTTTCCCCACCTCCAGGTTGGCGGCCAAGGCCCGCTTGGAGGGCAGCTTTTCCCCGGGCTGCAAGGCCCCGGAGAGAATGTCCTCCCGGATGGCCCGGTAGAGGGATTCATACAGCGGCAGTCCCGGGCATTTTTTCAATTCATAGGTCCGCATGGGATACCGCCTTTCGTTGTTACGTCAGGGGTTGCTTCTTCTGGAATGGCCGCCGGGACCAGATGTGTTTGCACCGGGCGACAAAGGCCATCCGGGCTTTTTCCATCCAGTCAAAGACACGCTGGATGGAGAAGAACACCGTGGGGGTCATCACCAGCAATGTAAACATCACCAGCCGCACTTCGCTGGTCCAGGTCCGCAAATCCAGAATATCCCCCAGCAGGGTAAAGCACAGGACAATGCCGGAGGCCATGGCCCACCAGAGAATGCCCCGGAACCAGTTGCAGGGTTTGCAGATCTGATACAGCACCAGCATCCCCACAAAGGACAGAATGGCCGCGCAGATGGTGGAAACCTCCTCCTTGGGAAGACTGAATACGGACATGAACATCTGGCACAGCAGCACCACAAAAACGTTGGTCAGACCGCCGGGGAAAGCCCGGCGCAGCACCTCCGGCAGGAACCGGCCCTTGATGCGGTCATATTTTGGCTCAAAGGTCAGAATGAACGAGGGAATACCGATGGTCATGGCGGAAATCACCGACAGGTGAATAGGCTCCAAAGGATAGGGCCACACGGTAAAAAGACTGATAATGGACAAAAACAGGGAAAAAATGTTCTTCACCAGGAATAAGGACGCGGCCCGCTGGATGTTGTTGATGACCCGTCGGCCCTCGTTGACCACTCCCGGCATGGCGGAAAAATCCGAGTCCAGCAGCACAAGACTTGCCAGCTGACTGGCAGCCTGGGCACCGCTGGCCATGGCCACGGCGCAGTCCGCCTGTTTCATGGCCAAAAGGTCGTTGACACCGTCACCGGTCATGGCCACGGTGTGCTTTTTCTTTTGCAGGGCCTCGATCAAATCCTTTTTCTGCTGGGGGGTCACCCGGCCAAAGACCGTATAGCGGATGGCTGCCTCCCGCAGCTGCTCCGGGGTTTTCAGGGCGGAGGCATCTACATACTGTTCGCTCTCCGGGATCCCCGCCTGCTGGGCGATCATGCTGACGGTGGCCGGATTGTCACCGGAAATGACTTTCACGGTCACGCCCTGCTGGGCAAAATAGGCAAAGGTCTCTTTGGCGTTGGGCCGCAGCTTGCCGGTAAGCAGCACCAGGGCAATGGGGGTCACTTTCTCCCCATCCAGTTTCCCTGGGGACAGCGGCCCGGCATATTGGGCCGCCAGCAGCACCCGGTAGCCCTTGGCGGTCCAGTCAGAAATGTTCCACACATCTTCCCGGTCTCCCAAGAGAAACTCCGGCGCGCCCACTACAAAGCTGCCCGCCTCGGCAAATTCACAGCCGCTCCACTTGTATTCCGAGGAGAACGGCACCCGGTTGACACAAACAAGGTCGCTTTTCCCCTGAAACAGTTCCGCCATGGCCTTGGCGGTGGCGTTGTCCGGGGGGACGGCACCGTACATGGCGGTGAGAATGTCCTCCAATTCCTCCGGCAAAAGGTCTCCCAAAGGAATCAGGTTTTCCACTTCCATATCCGGCTCCGTAATGGTGCCGGTTTTGTCCACGCACAGCACATCCACCCGTGCCAGGGCCTCAATGCTGTTCATATCCTGCACCAGCACCCGCTGACGGCTGAGTTTCTGGGCGGACACCGCCAGAGCCACGCTGGTCAGCAGATACAGCCCCTCGGGGATCATGCCGATCAGGGCGGCCACGGTGCCCTCGGTGCTTTGCTGTAAGCCCAGATGCAGCACCGTGTATTCCTGGTGGAACAAAATGCAGCCCACAGGCACCAGGGCAATGCCCAGAAACAGAATGAGCCTGTCCAAAGACCGGGTCATTTCCGTTTTCTTGGCCTGGGGATTGTGTTTGGCCTCCTGGGCAAGCTTGGCGGCGAAGCAATGCTCGCCCACCTCCGTCAGTTCCGCCCGGCCCCGGCCCGCCAGGACGATGCTGCCGGAATGTACCGCGTCTCCGGGATTTTTTTCCACGCTGTCCTCCTCGCCGGTCAGGAGGGATTCATCCACAAACAGGGTGCCAAAGCGCAGAATGCCGTCGGCGCAGATCTGGTCGCCCTGGGTAAATTCCGCCAGGTCTCCCGGAAGAATCTCTTCCGGGGAAACCTCTGTAAGATTTCCGTCCCGCAGGACCTTTACAGGCTTTCTGGCAAGCAGAGACAGCTGCTCCACTGCCCGCTTGGCCCGGATCTCCTGGAAAATGCCGATGACCGTATTGACGATCACCACCCCCAGGAAGCCCATATTCATAACGGAACTGCGGCCGATCAGCAGCAGCACCGCCAGCACCAGAAACACCAGGTTGAAAAAGGTGAAGCAGTGCCGGAGAATGATTTCTTTATCGCTTTTCCCCGTCTGAACGCCGGTTCCGGCCCCCAGGCCCTGGGAAAGCAGTTCCTCTGCCTGGGCAGAGGTGAGTCCCTGCGGGGGGAGTGCGGGTTTCGTTTCCTCCATGGTTGTCGCTTCCTCTCTTTATCCTCTCTTTATATATACTCCGGCAGCCCTGCGGCTCTGCGCCACAGGATCAAAAGGCTGCCCTCTTCTACGGTAACAGTGGCGGGGGAATCGGTAAAATGATTACTGACCCCTAGGGGAAAACCGCTGGTAAGAGTGCCGCTTTCCAGGGTGTAGTAAAGCCCCCGGATGTTCACACCCTGGGCATCCTTGCCCATGCAGAATACGGAGATGTCCCCCTCTTTCCCTCCTGGGAACCGGAGACCGCCGTTTTTGATCACCGTGGCGCAGAATTGCTTCCCCACCAGAATGCCCCGGGCCTCCCGGTCAGCCAGAAAGGACAGCAGTTGATAGTTGGCCACCGTATGGTCCAGCCGCTCCCCGTCCATGGCCCCGTAGAGAAGAAAACGCTTGAATCCCCGGGCCAGCCCTAACTTCACGGCCAGCATACTGTCTGTGTCGTCCTTTTCCACCGGAAAGACCTCTGCCCCCTGGGGGACATAGTGGAGGGAATCAAAGTCCCCGATAATGGCCTGAGGGTGTAACCCCAGAGCCTGGGTATACCGCAGCCCCCCATCGGCGGCAATCACCAGCTCCCGCCCCGTCAAAGGCACCAGAAGCCCATCAAAGCCCGCCGCACAAAAAATCACACACTGTTCCATGTGTTCGCTCCTTGTATGTTATTACATTTTAGTCTACCACATTTTTCCTAAAAGAAATACTGACAAAATGTAAACAACGTTGTATTTTAAAAAAACCGCCGAAGGCATCCCATCAAAAAGGGGCCTTCGGCGGGGTGAAATTCGTTAAAGTGCCAGCACCGTCTGCCGCAGCTGCTCCAAATCTGCCTGGTCCGGGTGGGACAGGGCGCGGTCGAAGTTTGCGATGAGGGCATCTAAGTTCTGGGGGTGTTCCGGTTGGGCTTTCATGCGGAGATACCGGTCTTTCACGGCCTGGGGCATTTTGCCCTGGCACATGAATGTTCCGAGAATCTGATTGCTGCCATCCACCGCACTTCGGACGGCACCCAGCACCTTTTCAAAATAGGCGGGGCTTTCTCCAAAGCCCGCGGTGCCGAAGAGAAACACCTTTTTGTTCCGCAATTGCCGCAGCAGTGCCAGGGTATTCTGGTCCGCGTTTCCTTTGTCGGTCCAGAAGCCTACATAGACGGTGGGAGAGGTGGGGATTTCCCGGTTCCAGGGTCCAAAATAGGCGCAGCCCTCCTGGGGGAGGGTATTGTGGATGGTTTCGGCCAGGCGTTTTGTATTGCCGGTGGCACTGGAAAAGATAATGGAATAGGGTTCTTGCTCCATGGAATCATCTCCTTGATCATTATAAAGCAAATATATCCGGGAAAACCGGCGTTGTCAACCCTTTTCGGTGAAAACTCGTTGACTTTTGGATAGTCCTGGGCTATGATAGACTCTGCAAAGAAGGAGGTATTTTTTATGAAGCCTTTGGTATTTCAGACGGATTTCGGCCTGGTGGACGGGGCGGTCAGTGCCATGTATGGCGTGGCCTACTGCGTCAGCCCGGAACTGAAAATCCATGACCTGACCCATGATATTACGCCCTATTCCATCTGGGAGGCCAGCTATCGGCTGATCCAGACCATTTCCTATTGGCCGGAGGATACGGTATTCGTCTCCGTGGTAGACCCAGGGGTGGGGACGGACCGCCGCAGCGTGGTGGCCAAGACCCGTTCCGGAAAATACGTGGTCACTCCGGACAACGGCACCCTGACCCACGTTCTCCGCTTGGACGGCGTGACGGAAGTCCGCCAGATCGATGAAAAGGTGAACCGACTGCCCAATTCCGGAGAGAGCTACACCTTCCATGGCCGGGACGTTTACGCCTACACCGGGGCAAGACTTGCTTCCGGCGTGATTTCGTTCCAAGAGGTAGGCCCGGAAATCGCCCCGGAAAGTTTGACCCAGCTGCCGGTGGTGGAGCCGTATCTGGAGGGTAAGGCGGTCTGCGGTACGGTGGACGTGCTGGATGTGCGCTTTGGCTCTCTGTGGACCAATATTCCCCGGGAGCTGTTTCTAAAGACAGGAGCCAAATATGGGGACCGGCTGAGCATTACCATTGAAAACGACACCCGGACGGTGTACCGCAACATCATTCTCTACGCCAAGAGCTTTGCGGATGTCTACATCGGGGAAGCTCTGGCTTACGTCAACAGCCTGGACTGCATGGCCGTGGCCATCAACCAAGGCTCCTTTGCCCGTGCCTACAACATCGGCACCGGCAACTCCTGGCGCATCCGCATGGAAGTGTTCAAAATGTAAGCCCTGGGTCATCCTGCGTTTCCCATCTTTGGATGTGAACGATATAAACTTATGGAGGTAGAATTATGAAGAAGTTCTCTGTCAAAACCATCGTTGCCATCGGCATCGGCGCGGCCCTGTTCTTTGTGCTGGGTCGGTTCGTGGCCATTCCCAGCCCGGTACCCAACACCAATATTTCCACCCAGTATGGTCTTTTGGCCTTTATGGCCGTGGTCTACGGCCCTGTGGCCGGTGCCTTGGTGGGTCTCATTGGCCACGCCCTCATTGACTTCAGCTACGGCTGGGGCATCTGGTGGAGCTGGGTCATCGCTTCCGGCGTGTTCGGTCTGCTGATGGGCCTGAGCACCAAGGTTCTCAAGATGGATGAAGCCGACATGGGCAAGAAGGGCCTGGTAAAGTTCAACATTGCCCAGGTGGTTTCCAACCTCCTGTGCTGGTTCCTGGTGGCCCCCGTTCTGGACGTTTACATGATGGGCGAACCTTGGGACAAGCTCCTGTCCCAGGGGTTGCTTGCCGGCGTTTCCAACGCCGTCACCACCGCCATCGTGGGAAGCCTTTTGTGCGTGGCCTACGCCTCCACCAAAACCAAGGCCGGCAGCCTGACCAAGGAGTAAAAACAAAAAGGGCGGCAACCTGCCGCCCGCTCCGTTCTGGGTATTGAGCCGTATCATAAAAACGGTACCACAACGGTCGAATCCGGTGTAGCGGCGGCAACCTGCCGCCATCCAGCCCCGGCGAGGGGCTGGCTCCGTGGGACGATGCGGATACGAATGTACAACGGTTCCGGCCCTGCGGGCCGGGTGGCGGCAGATTGCCGCCGCTACAGTGGGTGTACCATGTGTTCAGGTGTACCATGCACTCCCACAGGTTATAATTGCCACGTGGCGGGCGGCAGATTGCCGATGGAATTATGGTGTGATTGCCCCCGGCAATCAATAGATTTTAATTCGCTGCGCGAAGCACCACCCCTACAGGCCCGTCCATTGCGGTACCGTTGAAAGTCCGTCCCCAAAAAATTGTCCATTGTCAATTGGGGAAAAACTGTCCACTGTCAACTGTCAACTCACCCCCGCCAACGCCCCGTCCGCGAGAGGGAAGCCCCTGCTTCCTTTTGGCGGATGGAACTTTGGAAAGGAGGTTTTCTGGTGGAAAACCAACCCATTATTTCCTTTGCGCACTTTGGCTTTCAATATACCGCCCAGGCGGAGCCGACGCTGTATGATATTGACCTGACCATTTCCAAGGGCGAAAAGGTACTGATCGCCGGACCCTCGGGCTGCGGCAAATCCACCCTGGCCCATTGCATCAATGGCCTGATCCCCAATTCCTACCCCGGCAGCACCACAGGCACCCTGACCGTGGGGGGCAAGGATGCCCAAAAAATGAGCCTGTTTGACCTGTCCCAGGTGGTGGGTACGGTGCTACAGGATTCTGACGGCCAGTTTATCGGCCTGACGGTGGCGGAGGACCTGGCCTTTGCCCTGGAAAACGATGCCATGCCCCAGGAGGAAATGAAAAACCTGGTCACGGAGATCGCCCAGGTGGTGAACGTGGAAAAGATTCTGGGCAATGCGCCCCAGGAGATTTCCGGCGGCCAAAAGCAGCGGGTGGCCCTGGGAGGGGTCATGGTCAGCGGCGTGGATGTGCTGCTGTTTGACGAGCCTCTGGCCAATCTGGACCCGGCCACGGGAAAAAAGGCCGTGGAACTCATTGATGAGATCCAGAAGAAAACCGGCTGCGCCGTCATCATCATTGAACACCGGCTGGAAGATGTGCTGCACCGGAAAGTGGACCGCATTGTCCTTATGGGCGAGGGACGCATTCTCTATGACGGCGACCCGGACGCCCTGCTGTGTACAGATCTGCTCCCCCGCAGCGGCATTCGGGAGCCGCTGTACGTCACGGCTCTTAAATACGCCGGAGTCACCCTTACCAAGGAAAACCACCCGGCGTTCCTGCCGGAACTGCGGCTGTCGGAAGCGCAAAAGGACCAGGTGGTCCAGTGGTTCCACCGGCTGCCGGAGCCTGGGCAGGAAGCGGAAAAAGAACAGCTTCTTCATGCGGAAAACCTGTGTTTTTCCTATCACCCGGGCCGCCCGGTGCTGAAAAACATCTCCACCACCATCCGCAAGGGGGAGATGGTCAGCATCGTAGGTACCAACGGGGCGGGCAAATCCACCTTCTCCAAGGTACTCTGCGGATTTGAGACGGCCCAAAGCGGAAATCTTTCCTTAGAGGGCCGGGATTTATCGGGTCTGAGCATCAAAGAGCGGGCAGACCTGATTGGCTACGTCATGCAAAACCCCAATCAGATGATTTCCAAGACCCAGATTTTTGACGAGGTGGCCCTGGGCCTGCGGAACCGGAATGTGCCGGAAGACCAGGTAAAACGCCGGGTCGAGGCGGCCCTACAGACCTGCGGGCTGTATCCGTTCCGGAACTGGCCCGTATCTGCCCTCAGCTACGGCCAGAAAAAGCGGGTGACCATTGCGTCCATTCTGGTGTTGGAGCCTGAAATGATTCTCCTGGACGAGCCTACCGCGGGACAGGACCTGGCCCACTATACCCAGATCATGGACTTTCTGCGGGAACTGAACAAATCGGGTACCACCGTGGTGCTGATCACCCACGACATGCACCTGATGCTGGAATACACCCCCCGGGCCATCGTCTTCCATGATGGGGCCATTCTGGCGGATGCCTCCGCGGCCCAGGTGCTGAACGACCCGGAGACCGTTGCCCGGGCCAACTTAAAGGAGACCTCCTTGTACCATCTGGCGGCCCTGTGCGGCATTGACCAGCCGGAGGAATTCACCCGCCGCTTCATCGCCCGGGACCAGGAGGGACGAATGCAATGACCAATCTGTTTAACTATATCGACAGGCCCTCTCCCATCCATGCCCTTACCGGTGCCAGCAAGCTGGTGTGTTTGCTGGCCTGGAGCGTGGCGGCCATGACCAGCTTCTATACCCCCTTGCTTCTGGCCCTGACGGTACTGGCCCTTTATCTGTTCCGCAAGGCCCAGTTAAAATTCAAGGATGTGTCCTTTGTAGTGGGGCTGATGCTGGTGTACATCCTGCTGAACAACATCCTTATTTTCCTCTTTAGCCCCAACCACGGCCCGAAACTCTACGGCAGCACCACGCCGTTACTGCACATCGCCGGGCCTTATACCCTGACGGCGGAGCAGCTGTTTTATCACCTGAATGTGGTGCTGAAAAACGCCTGCACCATTCCCATTGTGCTGCTGTTTGTCTGCACCACCAACCCCTCGGAGTTTGCCGCTTCCCTGAATAAAATCGGAGTCAGCTACCGGGTCAGCTACTCGGTGTCTCTGGCCCTGCGGTATATTCCGGACATTCAGCGGGAGTTCCGGGAGATTTCCCAGGCCCAACAGGCCCGGGGTGTGGAAATGAGCAAAAAGGTCAGCGTCATCCAGCGGCTGAAAGCCGCCAGTGCCATTCTGGTCCCCCTGGTCCTCAGCTCCATGGAGCGTATCGAAACCATTTCCAACGCCATGGAACTCCGGGGCTTCGGCAAAAAGAACAAGCGCACCTGGTATGCCGCCCGCCCCTTTACCCTCTGGGACAAACTCTCCATGGCCGTCTGCCTGGGTCTCATGGCCCTGTCTTTCCTGCTGACCTTTTTAAACGGCGGCAGATTTTACAATCCCTTTACTTAGGATGCTCTGAATAAATCCTCTACTGCTGACGGCGAATCTTTCGCCGTCAGTTTTTGCGGTTTTCATCAGAGATTCCCTCGGAAAAACCGTATTTTGCCCTTGTAATCTGCAACGAATTGTGATAATATTGTCATAGTTCAACTTTAACGAGGATGCTATGTTTTTATCCAATCTGAATATCATGCTGCTGAGCTGGGAAGCTCTGTTCTGTCTTATTGCGGCCATTTCCCTGGCGGAGGCTCCCCCCGGGGAAAAGAAACATCATTTGATTTGTATGCAGATTTCCGCGGCACTGCTGCTGGCTCTGGAAGCCGCTGCCTGGTATTACCAGGGTCGCCCTGGGGATACCGCCCGGTGGATGGTGCGGCTGTGCAATCTGGGGACGTTCCTGCTGAACCATTCCGTGCTGCTGCTGTTTCACCGGTATCTGTGCTGCACCTTGCTGACAGTCCAGGAGCGGGCCAGACTGCGCCTTGTAAAAGCGGTGGAGCTTGTCTGCTACCTGGGAATGCTGCTGGTGATCGTCTCCCAGTTTACAAACCTTTATTATTACATCGATGACCACAACAACTATGTCCGGAGCCGCTACTTTGCCCTGTCCCTGCTGGCACCTCTGGCAGGGCTTATTATGGACGGGGTGCTGCTGGTCCAGCATCAGGAACGGGTCAGCCGGGGACTGTACCGGGTGATGATTTTCTATCTGCTGATGCCCTTGATCGCCGCGTTGTTCCAGACCCTTTCCTATGGCCTGTCTCTCATCAGCCTCAGCATGGGGGCTGCCATGCTGCTGATCTACCTGATCGTGAACCGGGAGCAGCAAGCCCAGCTGCGCCAGGTTCAGGAGGACAAAGCGGTGGTGGCCCAGCGGCTGGAAATCGCCCAGACCCTGAACCGCTGTGTCCAGGAACTGTCTTCCGACAAGGAAATCTCTCAGGCCATTCAGGACTTGCTTCAAATCATCCAGGAGTATTTCAAGGCGGAGCGGACCTGCATTTACGAAATCGACTTTGCGGGTGCCGTGGCGGTGGATACCTTTGAGGCATCCGCATCCGGAAAGTCCTGTCTGGCCCCCCACTCCGGGGAGCCTATGCGGCTGCCCCTGAGCATGATCGCCACCTGGATGAAGCAGTTTCAGAAAGGCCGGACGTTCTATATCGCCAATACCGAGCAGGAAAAAGGTACCCCCCACTATCACTTCATCAAAGAGCAGGGCATCCAGCGTTTGCTGACGGTCCCGCTGATGGAGCAGGGCCGGGTCATCGGCTTCATGGGGGTGGCCAATCCCCAGCAGCACTATGAGGATGAAACCCTACTGTCCTCCCTGCAATACTTCGTCACCAACAGCCTGCGGCAGAAAAAGGAAGAAGAATTCCTGCGGAAAATGAGCTTCCATGACCAGCTTACAGGCCTGTACAACCGCAACCGGTACAACCTGACCCTAAAAAACTGGGAAAGAGACTGCCAGAACCAGGTGGGCATTCTCTACCTGGATTTGGACGGCCTCAAATGGGCCAACGACCATCTGGGCCACGCCGCGGGAGACCTGCTGATCCGCAACACCGCCCAGGCCCTGGAAGAAACCTTCCCCGGCCAGGCCTACCGCATCGGCGGTGACGAATTCGTGGTCATCCGCCAGGGCATCCCGGAAGAAGACTTCCACCGGGAAATTGAGACCCTGATGGAACGGGCCAAAGAAAAGAACGTCAGCTTCTCCACCGGCATCGTCTGGCAACCCCACTGCCCCGACCTGACCGCCGCACTGCGGGAAGCAGACAACAAAATGTACGAAGAAAAACGCGCCCACCACAAAGCCCGCACCACCTGACAAAACCGCCGCCGCCCCCTGAAAAAAGGGGTGGCGGCGTTGCGCATATGGAAGAATTGACAATTGACAATGGACAATTGACAATTATTGGAGCGACCGACGTTGTTCATTTCCCTACATCCGTCAAAGTATGTAGGGGCGGCAACCTTGCCGCCCGCACGTTTCGATGCCTGAGCCTTATCAATTAAATGGTAATCCGATGAACGATGCCGTAGTAGCGCAAACCTATTAAAACTTTACTTTCAAGCAAGAGTGTGGTATTCTAAAAATAAAACGCAAAGAGGGGTA
>CAKTQE010000023.1 GCA_934593275.1 uncultured Oscillospiraceae bacterium
GTACTGACATTGTACTGCGTTTTTAATGCCATTACCCCCTATGTGACGGTGTTCTTTTCCGCAAGAATTCTCCGGGAGCTGGCGGTGCTTCGCCGGGAAGAACTGCTTTGGCGTTGGGTACTGGCAGGGGTTCTGTGTACGGCAGCGGCGGCCATGGGGAAAGCCCTGCTGGACAGACGCTATAACACGCTTCTTAGCGACCTGATTGGGCGAAAGGAGATCCTTTTTATCCGAAAAGCCTTTGACATGGACTATGGGGACCTGGACAAGCAGGAAAACCGGGATCTTCGGGATCAGATCAAGGAGACCGAAAATTGGGCGGGCTTCGGCCTGGAACGGGTTCCCGATATTTACGCCGAAATTCTCACCGGTGTCATTGGTCTCATTAGCGGCATGGCCCTGACGGTGCGCCTCTTTACCGTTCCTGTGCCGGAAAGCGGCGGCTGGCTGACGGTACTCAATCATCCGGTGTTTATTGTGGTTTTGGCAGCCGGAATCCTGGCCGTCAGCATTCTGGCTGGGCATCTTGGTTCCAAGGTGAAGCTGTGTTGGACGGAGCTTACAGAGGAAGCCACCTTTGGAAACCGGCTGTTCAGTCATTTTGGATTTCTCGGCGGGGAAAAGAAGCGCAGCATGGACATTCGAATGAATGACCAGCAACGGCTGATCGGAGCCTACTGGAAAGAAAATTCGGCTGGAACCTTGGGAATTATCGGTAAAGCAGCCAGAGGAAAAATGGGATTATATGCCGCTTTGGGTGCCAGTGTCACCGCCCTGACCACCGGCATCATCTATCTGTTCACCTGCCTGAAAGCCCTGGGCGGGGCCTTTGATGTGGGCAGCTGCACCCAGTACATCGGGGCCGCTACGGCCATGGTGGCCAATGTGTTTGCCCTGTCGGACATTGCGGGCCTGCTGAAAGCCAATACGCCTTACCTGGAAAAGACCTTTGCCTATCTGGATATACCCAACGAAATGTATCAGGGCAGCCTGACCACTGAAAAGCGGTCAGACCGGGCGTATGATGTGGAGTTTCAGGATGTGTCCTTCCGTTACCCCGGCTCTCAAATCTGGGCCTTGCGCCATGTGAATATGAAGTTCAAAGTGGGAAAACGTCTGGCAATCGTGGGGGAAAACGGCAGCGGAAAAACCACCTTTATTAAACTGCTGTGCCGTCTTTATGACCCCCAGGAGGGGCAAATTCTACTAAACGGCATTGACATCCGGAAGTACCGCTACGATGATTACATGGCCATTTTCTCCGTGGTGTTCCAGGATTTCCAGCTGCTTTGTCAGAGCCTGGGCAGCAATGTGGCGGGCAGCATGGACTATGACCGGGAGCAAGTCCAAAAGGCACTGGTAGATGCCGGGTTCGGTGACCGTCTGGAGCGTTTGCCCCAGGGACTGGATACGGTGCTTTATAAGGATTTGTCCGACGAGGGTGTGGAGATTTCCGGCGGGGAAGCCCAGAAAATCGCCATTGCCCGGGCCCTTTACAAAGATGCCCCGTTCATCATTCTGGACGAACCCACCGCCGCCCTGGACCCCATTACCGAGGCGGAGATTTACGGCAAGTTTGATAAAATCACCGGGGACAAAACCGCCATTTACATTTCCCACCGTCTGTCCTCCTGCAAGTTTTGCGATGAGATCGCCGTGTTCCATGAGGGAAACGTGATCCAGCAGGGAAGCCATGAGACCCTGGTGGCAGACAAGGCAGGAAAATACTACGCCCTCTGGAATGCCCAGGCCCAGTATTATACTAAGACTACATCGGAATAAAAAACCTGAGCGGCCCGGATTTTTGGGCCGCTCCAATTCTACAGTTGACACCGGGGGAAAGAAGCGATAGTATAAAAATAACAGGAGGTGGTCTTATGGATCAACTGGAAACCCTTCGCACCTGGGTGGAGGAAAGCTCCAACATTGTGGCCTTTACAGGGGCGGGTGTCAGTACGGAAAGCGGCGTCAAGGATTTTCGCAGTAAAGACGGCCTTTACAGCCAGAAGTTCGATTATCCCCCGGAAACCATCATCAGCCATAGCTTTTATCTCCAAAACCCAGAGTATTTTTTCAGGTTTTACCGGGAGAAGATGATGCCTTTGGAGGTTGAACCGAACATTACCCACTATACCCTGGCAAAGTGGGAGCAAGAGGGCCGTCTCCAGGCAGTGGTGACCCAAAACATCGATGGACTCCACCAAAAGGCCGGTTCCAAGCGGGTCTACGAGCTTCATGGCTCCATTCTGCGCAATTACTGTACCCGGTGCGGAAAATTCTATCCGGCGGAGTTTGTGAAAAACGCCCCGGGCATTCCCCGCTGTGACTGCGGCGGCATCGTCAAGCCGGATGTGGTGCTTTATGAAGAGGGTCTCAACCAAAAGGTGGTGGAGGGGGCCTTGGAGGCCATCTGTCAGGCGGACTTGCTGCTGGTGGCAGGTACCAGCCTGACCGTCTATCCTGCGGCGGGCTTCCTGCGGTATTATGCCGGAAACCGCCTGGTCCTCATCAACCGGGACCCCACCCCTTATGATGACCGTGCAAACCTGGTCTTCCACGACAGCCTGGGTTCCGTCCTTAGCAAACTATAAAAGATTGCCTCCCCTTATTTTGGGGAGGCATTTTTCTTGAGGCGGGCGGCCTTTTGGCCGTAGTAGATTTTGACCAGGCTGGATACCAGAATGATGCTGGCCGCCATGATCCCGGTGGTCTGGGCGGTGAGAAGCCCCTGGGTCACAAAGTGGTCCATGGCCCGGTCAGTGGCGTAGACCATGGTGTAGTAGAGACTGGCCCCGGGAATCAGGGGGATAATGGACACCACCAGATAGCAAATGGTAGGGTATTTCCGAACCCGGGCCATGATTTCCGAGTAGAGTGCCGAGAACATGGTACCCAGGAAAATGGCACTGTCCGGGGAAAGCCCCCACTTGTGGGCCAGATAGTAGGTGGCATAGGAGGCAATGCCCCCCAGGGCGCACAGGAACATACCGGGGCCATGGATGTTAAACAAAATGGAAAACCCAACGCAGCCCAGAAAAGAAGCGATACACAGCATGAAAAGCCCATAGTCCATAGGTGGCGTCACTGACGGCAGACCCACCAGCCGGACAATGAGATTTCTGGCTCCGGCGGAGCCTAGGGCCATGGAGCCTGCAATCAGCAGCACCTGCACACATTTGTTGATACCGGAGTTGATGTCCCCGTAAATCATATCCCGCAGGGCGTTGGTAAATACCAGCCCCGGCACCAGAATCATCATGCCGCCGATGATCACAGTATCGGAATTTCCCACCCATCCCAGGGCATTCATGCCGTAAGCCGCCAGGGACATGAGAAAGGAGGAAGCCAGGGTACTGAATATGGGGTTGGCGTTTACAAGACTTGTAAACCGGGTGGCAAAGGCGATGAGGATGCCGCAAAGTCCTGCCAATAGCGCGTCACCGGTGCTACACCCAAAGAGCAGTCCAAAACCGGCGGCCCCCAGAAAATGGCCCAATAAACTCATGGGAAGGCTGTAATACTGCACGGAGGCCTTGGTTCTTTCCAGCATTTCCAGGGCCTTCTCCGGCTTGGGCCGGGTGGTGCAAATGGTGCGGCTCAGGGCGTTCAGCCGTTCTACGGCATCAAAGTTATTGCCGTGGGTACCGATCATCCGCATACGGGTAATTGGCTCTCCGGTTTCGGACAGCACGCTGACGATCAGGTAATTGGGCAGGGCCGCTACCTCCGGGGCCAGTCCGTAAGCACGGAGAATGTGCTTGACGGTTTCCTCCACCCGGTAGGTCTCTCCGCCGCTGAGGGCGATCTCATAGGCAAGATCCGTGGCAAGGTCCAGTAAAAGATGTTCATTCATGGCATTCTCCCCAAAAAAGCCACCGGAAGCAGCTCCGGTGGCCGAAAAAAAGATCAGACTCGGGCAAAGATAATGCCCAGGGTATTGGGTCCGCAGTGGCAGGAAACGGTACACCCGGCTTCCGCCTCGTAAACCGTGGCAAAGGGCGCGAACTGCGCAATGGCCTCTTGAACGGCGGCGAGGATCTGGTCTTCCACCTGGGTGTGGGTCAGGAGGAGTACGCTGTGGTCAATATCGTCCTGCTGGCTCAGCTTGTCCTGAATGTAGTGGGTCAGGCACTTGTCGAAGTGACCCCGGTATTTTTTGCCAACGCTCATTTTGCCCTCCCGCAGTTCAATGCAGGGCTTCAGATTCAGCAGGTTTGCCCCCAGGGCCGTGGCAGTGGAGCAGCGGCCACCCTTGGCCATGTAGTCCAGCCGGTCCAGCACAAAGCTGATGTCAATTTTGGAGCGGTAGGCTTCCAGTTCCTCCAGAATATCGTCCAGCCCCATACCCTCCTGGGAAAGCTGTGCGGCTTTCAGGACCATCAGACCGTGGCCGCTGCTGAGGCTCTGGGAGTCTACGACCCGGACATTGGAAAAACTCTGGGCGGCCAGGTAGGCGTTCTGGAAGCTGGAAGAAAAGCCGGAGCCCAGGCTGATGTGCAGAACGCCGTCATAGTCTTCTGCAAACTTGGAAAACAACTCCTGGTATACGGCCACACTTCTGGCGGCAGTGGAGCAAAGCGCCCCGCCGTTCTCCACATGGGCGAAAATATCCCGGGGGGTAATGGTCACATTGTCTAAAAACTCCTCGTCCTCTTTCATAACGATCAGAGGAACCAGGTCAATATGGTATTGTTCCAGTACGGAAGCGGGCAGATCACAGGTGCTGTCAGAGGTGATTTTGATGTTCATACGGAATCCTTTCTCACAAAATTAACATAGATTTTACATTGTTATCCCATAGAAGAACGGAAAGTCCCCCTTGTTTTCTTTCAAACATATGGTAGAATAGTATCATACGGCGGGAAAGGTGTCAATCCTTTTTTGTGACGCTGCCCGCGGTATCAATTGGAAATCCGGTCAGCCGGAGTCAGGAGGAAACAGCAATGGAAATTGTTATTCATGTAGAAGGTATGATGTGCAAGCACTGTGCGGCCCGGGTGGAAAAAGCCTGTCTGGCCGTGGCGGAAACCACCGGTGCAGAGGTGAATTTGCAGGAAAAGACCGTGACCGTCCGTGGAAACGCCGGTCGGGAAGTTTATGAAAAGGCTATTACAGACGCGGGCTACCAGGTAAAGGAGTAAGCCTATGCGTACTGAGTTTACGATCCCCTCCAACGGCATTGGAAACCTGCACTGCTGCCGGTGGACACCGGAAGAGGCACCCAAAGCGGTGGTGCAGATCGTCCACGGCATTGCGGAGTATATAGAGCGGTATGATGACTTTGCAAACTACCTCAATAGCCTGGGCTATGTGGTGGTGGCGGAGGACCATATGGGCCATGGCCAGTCTGTGGGCGAACAGGGTACCCAGGGCTATTTTGAGGGCGGCTGGTTTATAGCTGTCAGTGACAGCTATAGCCTCCTGCGGAAAACAAAGGGGGAGTACCCCCAGATTCCCTACATTCTCTTTGGCCACTCCATGGGTTCTTTTATGGCCCGGACCATTTTAGAGGTTTACCCGGACAGCGGCATTACCGCCGCGGTGATTTGCGGCACCGGCTGGCAGCCCCGGGCCATGCTGCCGGGGGCCATCGGCATCTGCGCTCTGGCCTGCAAAAAGGTGGGGGAGAAGAACCCCAGCGAAACGCTGCAAAACCTGGTGTTCGGCAGCTACAATAAGCGGGTAGAGCATCCCAGAACGGAATACGACTGGCTGACAAGAGATGCCAAGGAAGTGGATGCCTACATTGCCCACCCCAGCTGCGGCTTTATGGCCACCACAGGCCTGCTGCGGGATATGCTTACCGGTATCCAGTTTATTGAGCGGAAAGAAAATCTGGCGAAAATGAACAAGGATCTGCCGGTGCTGTTCATTGCCGGCGGTGATGACCCGGTGGGTGCTTACGGAAAGGGCGTTCTGCGGGCCGTAGAGGAGTTCCAAAAGGCCGGTATGAAAGATGTGGAAAAACGCATCTTCCCCTTGGGCCGCCATGAGATTTTGAACGAGATCAATCGGCAGGAAATCTACGAATTCACCTCCAACTGGATGGACCGACAGGTGGAAAAGAAGTAAATGTCCGTTTTATTGGACCGAATGTATGAGATACTGACCGCACCAAAACAAAGGAGCGGTGACGGTTATGTATTCCATGCGTTATGTCCACGGACATGTTCAGGTTTATGATGAAAGAGGAAGATTCCTGTTTTCTGCGGACAGCGAGCGGGAAGCCAGGGAGGAACTGGAGGACTATGCGTAATCTGCGCCTGGATATTTGCTATGACGGCACCCGTTACCGGGGCTGGCAGCGGCTGCCCGGGGTGGAGGGAACCATTCAGGGAAAGCTGGAAACGGCACTGAGCCGTATTTTGCAGGAGACCGTTACCCTCAGCGGCAGTGGCCGTACCGATGCCGGGGTTCATGCGGCCCATCAAATCGCCAATTTTCACTGCGAAAGCCCCAAGTCCTGCCAGGAGATCCTGCATGAACTTCGCAGGTATCTGCCGGAGGACATCGGCATATATTCCTGCCAGGAGGCATCTCCCAGGTTTCACGCCCGGCTCAACGCCACGGGAAAAACCTATCGCTACCGCATCTGGAACAGTGAGGACCCTTGCGTTTTTGAACGCAGATACCTGTGGGCCTTGCCGGAACGGCTGGATGTGGAGGCCATGAACCGGGCCGCCCAGCACCTGGTGGGAACCCATGATTTTTCCTGCTTTTGCGGGAACAGCAAAATGAAAAAATCCACCGTCCGCCGCATTGACTGTATCAGCCTGACCCGTCAGGGCCAGGAACTGCTGATTGCCGTTACGGGTAACGGCTTTTTGCAGAATATGGTGCGGATCCTGGTGGGGACCCTGGTAGAGGTCGGCACCGGCCAGCGGGGAGAGAACCTCGACAGCCTGTTTGGCCAAAAGCGGGAGAAAGCCGGTTTCCTGGCACCGCCCCAGGGTCTTTGTCTGATGGAGGTAACCTATTGAACATCCAGATATTTGGAAAGAGCAAATGCTTCGACACCAAAAAGGCGGAGCGGTATTTTAAGGAGCGTCGGATCTCCTTTCAGTCCATTGACTTAAAACGCTATGGCATGTCCGGCAGGGAGTTTGACAGTGTGGTGAGAGCCGTGGGCGGCATTGACAACCTCATCGACTGGGAGAATAAATCCCAGGAGGTCACCAACATGAAATACATGTCCGATGCCCGCACCAAAGAGGACAAGGTTTTTGAGGAACCCCTACTGATGAAAACCCCGGTGGTGCGCAACGGAAACAAGGCAACCGTTGGCTACTGCCCGGAAATCTGGGCTACCTGGGAATAAACAGAGAATTCATTACAAAAGCAGCTGCTAAACAAATAGCGGCTGCTTTTCTTTTCTAAAATCCGCACGATCAATGATTAGGAAGTTTTGGGAGGGTTCATGCTGTTATTCCTGCAACGTATTTACGAGGCCCTATGGGGTGGGCCCATGCTGGTGCTGCTGGTGGGGGCAGGGGCGTATCTGACGGTTTGCGCCGGATTTCCCCAACTGCGGCTGCTGCCCAAGGCCTTTGCCCTGCTGAAAACCAGCCGCCGGGGGGAGGGGGTCACAGCCTTTCAGGCTCTTTGTACGGCTCTGGCGGCAACGGTGGGTACCGGGAATATTGTGGGGGTGGCCGGTGCCATCTGCCTGGGTGGCCCTGGGGCCATTTTCTGGATGTGGGTCTGCGGCTTTCTGGGCATGGGTACCAAGTTCGGAGAGGTGACCCTGGCCCGCCGATATGCCGTGACCCAGGCAGGGGAAACCTGGGGCGGACCCATGTATATGATCACCCGGGGGCTTTCCCCTAGATTTCACTTTTTGGCGGTATTCTATTGCGCCTTTGGCCTGATCGCCGCCTTTGGGGTGGGAAACGCCACCCAAATCAATGCGGTGGTGGGGGCGTTCAACAGCCTGTTGTCATCCTGGGGCGGCCAGGAACACATTTGGAGCAATCTGGCCCTGGGGGTAGTGCTGGCGGCGGGAATTGGGGCGGTACTTTCCGGCGGGGCTGAGGGTATTGGCAGGGCGGTGGAAAAATTTGTCCCCTGGGCAGCGGCGGGGTATGTGGGGCTGTGCCTTGTGGTGCTGCTGCGTTGCCGGGAGGCCATTCCTCAGGCAATTCGTGCCATTTCCCTGGGGGCCTGGAACCCCAGGGCAGTTACCGGCGGCTGCATTGGCTCTTTTTTCCGCAGTCTCCGCACCGGCTGCGCCCGGGGGATTTTTACCAATGAGGCGGGCATGGGTACGGCCTCCATGGCCTATGCCGGGGCAGATGCAGGAAGCCCTGTGGAGCTGGGAATGCTGGGGCTTATTGAAGTGTTTGTGGACACCCTGGTGATTTGCTCCTTGACGGCGTTGGCAGTGCTTACCAGCGGCATCCCCATTCCCTACGGTGAGGATATGGGGGCGGCACTGGCGGCCAGTGTGTTCCGGAATGCCTGCGGCAGCTGGGCAGCGGGGCTTCTTACGGTGTACCTGGGGATTTTCGCCTTTGCCACGGTCCTGGGTTGGGGGCTTTACGGGGCAAGATGCGGCCAGTTTTTGTTTGGCCCCGGCTTCTGGAAGCGTTTTGTGTGGCTGCAAATGGCCGGTGTGGTTCTGGGGGCGGTATTGCGGACGGAAATTCTCTGGCTTCTGGCAGAAATCATCAACGGCCTGATGGCCATTCCCAATCTGGTGGCCCTGGTGGCCCTGAGTCCGGAACTGCGCTGCCTGGCCCGGAAAAGTCCTCCTTGCAATCCGGCTGCGCCTTTGATAAAATAAGGGAACGAGGTGGTGTTATGGAAATTCTCTATGAGGACCGGGACATTCTGGTCTGTGTAAAGCCGCCCCGGGTGCTTTCTACCGATGAGCCTGGGGGACTGCCGGAGCTTTTGCGGCAGGAGTTGGGAGACCCAAAGGCAGATGTGCGGACGGTGCATCGGCTGGACCGGGTGGTCAGCGGACTGATGGTGCTGGCAAGAAATCCGGAAGCTGCTTCGGCACTTTCCCGCCAAATCCGGGAGGGAGAATTCAAAAAAGAGTACCTGGCGGTGGTCCATGGCTTGCCGCCGGAGCCAAAGGGGACCTTTCGGGACCTTCTGGGCCGGGACAAGGCCCGAAGAATGACCTTTGTTGCCAAAGAACCGGGAAAGGGCATTCAGGAGGCGGTGCTGGATTATGAGGTGCTGGCGGCAGGGGAGGACCGGGCCAAGGTCCTGGTGCGGCTGCACACCGGCAGGACCCATCAAATCCGGGTCCAGTTTGCCTCCCGAGGGATGCCCCTGTACGGGGAGCGAAAGTATTCGGAGCGGAATGACCCCTGCGAAATTGCCCTGTGGTCCTACCGCCTGGGGTTTGTACACCCGTCAAGGGGCGAACCAATGGAGTTTACAAAGGAGCCGCCGGAAAACGGCCCCTGGATGATGAACGGGAGAGAGGATATTTTATGAGCCACTATGATTTTTTTCAAAACCGGGAATGCGAGTATTACCCCTGCCACCAGGCGGCAGACCCGGAGACTTTCAGCTGCCTGTTTTGCTACTGCCCACTGTATGCTCTGGGGGACAAGTGCGGCGGCAGCTTTACCTATACAGACAAGGGAATCAAGGATTGCTCCCGGTGCTTAAAGCCCCACAGACGGGAGAATTACGGGGAAATCTGCTCTAAAATGAGCGGAATTTTAGAACTGGCACGAAAGAAAGACTGAAAGGGGAGAGAACGGTGATCACCCAACATAAAAAACTGGGCTTCGGCTTTATGCGTCTGCCTCAGAAAGACGGCCAGGTGGATGTGCCGCAGACCAAGGAAATGGTGGATTTGTTTTTGCAGCGGGGCTTTCGCTACTTTGATGTAGCCAGGCCCTATTTGGAGGGCAAGGCAGAGTCCTATCTCCGGCAGTGCCTGACCAGCCGCTACTCAAGAGACCAATATATTCTCACCAACAAGCTATCCGGCGGCTGTTTTGAAACCGAGGCGGATATTCGCCCATTGTTTACCCAGCAATTGCAGGACTGCGGCGTTGAATACTTTGATATTTACCTGATGCACTCCCAGTGCCGGGAGAATTACGCCCACTACCGGAATTGCCGGGCCTACGAAACGGCCTTTCAGCTGAAAGAGGAGGGCCTTGTAAAGCATGTGGGAATTTCTTTCCACGATACGGCGGCTTTCCTGGAGGAGATTTTAACGGAATACCCCCAAATCGAGGTGGTGCAGCTGCAATTCAACTACTTGGATTATGAGGATGCGGCCATTCAGAGTCGGGCTTGCTACGAGGTCTGCCAAAGACTTGGAAAACCGGTGCTGGTCATGGAGCCGGTCAAGGGTGGCCGCCTGACCCAGCTGCCGGAGAAAGCAGCAAAAATCCTGGATGATCTCCATGGCGGCAGCTACGCCAGCTATGCCATTCGCTTTGCGGCGGGGTTTGAGAACATCCAGATGGTCCTCTCCGGCATGAGTTCTTTAGAGCAGCTCCGGGACAATACGGACTATATGATGGATTTGAAACCCCTCAATGAGACCGAGCAGCAGGCCATCGCCCAGGTCTGCCAGGTGTTCCGGGACATGGAACAAATCGGCTGCACGGCTTGCCGGTATTGTGAAGACGGCTGTCCCCAGCACATCCACATTCCGGATTTGTTTGCGGTGATGAATACCAGCCGCATTCAAAAGGACTGGAACGGAGAATTTTACTATGAGGTCCACACCCGGGAGGCGGGCAAGGCCTCAGACTGCATTGGCTGCGGCCAATGCGAGCAGATTTGCCCCCAGCATCTGCCCATCCGGGAGCTGCTTCAAAAAGTGGCGGAGACCTTTGAAGAACCGAAACAGAACTGAGAAAAAAAAGAACGGGAGAAAAGAATGCTTGCTTATACCCAGGGAAAAAGCCTGAACTGTTATGTGCCGGATTATGTGCTGTTTGATTTGGAAACCACGGGGATTTCCTGCAACAGTGATGATGTGATTGAAATTTCCGCTGTAAAAGTCCGGCAGGGAACCATTGTGGACAGCTTTTCTACATTGGTAAATCCCGGTCGGCCCATTCCCTACGGAGCCAGCCAGGTGAACAACATTACCGACGACATGGTAAAAGATGCCCCGACCATGGAGGAGATTTTGCCGGAATTTCTAAAGTTTTTCGGAGACGATGTACTGGTTGGCCACAACATTGAACGGTTTGACCTGAAATTCCTGGTCCGGGACTGCCAGACCCGGTTTGGCAAGGTGCCGGGAAACGACTATGTGGATACCCTGCGGTTTGCCCGCTGCCGCCTGACTGGGCTTCCCAGCTATCGCC
Organism: uncultured Oscillospiraceae bacterium; assembly: GCA_934593275.1. Classification (GTDB taxonomy): domain Bacteria; phylum Bacillota; class Clostridia; order Oscillospirales; family Oscillospiraceae; genus Faecousia. The sequence continues at coordinate 11,298 of CAKTQE010000023.1, forward strand.
TGACGGCCCTGGCAGAACACTACAGTCTCTCCACCATCGGTGCCCACCGGGCGTTGAATGATTGCAAAATGAACCAGCAGGTTTTTGAACTGCTGGCCCGGGAACCGGAGGGACTGCCCCCAAAGTGCTGCCCCCGCTGCGGTGCGCCTATGGCAAAACGACGGGGCAAGTTTGGCAGCTTTTACGGCTGCACCGCCTATCCGGCTTGCCGCTATACAGAGGATATTCCATAAAAAACAGGCCGTACCGCCAAAAACAGCGGTACGGCCTGTTTGCAGCCGGGGAAAACCGGCATTTTTGGTTCTTTACAGAATTTTTGCGTCCCGCTCCCAGTTCAGGCGGTACAGGTAGAACACAAAGAGAATGCAGGAAACACCCCAGGTAATGGGGTAGGCCCAGGAGATCATGCGGAATTCGTGGATAAAGCGGAGAATGACGGTAACGTAAATGCTCCGCAGCACACACCAGCAGCTGAGCATAACCACCATGGGTACCGTGGATTTTCCACAGCCTCGCAGAACGCCCGCCGCACAGTGGGCCAGGGCCAACAGACAGTAGAACAGGGTATCGACTCTGGCGTGGATGATGCCATAGGCAATGGCATCCGGGTCGCTGATGAAAAGCCCAAGAAGCTGGGGGATGAATATGTACATGAGTACGCCGGTGACCTCCGCGGCCACCATGGTGGTCAGGGTTCCGAAAAGCGCGCCTTTTTTGGCTCTGGGGACGTTTCCGGCACCCAGATTCTGGCTTACAAAGGTGGGCAGGGTCATGCTCATAGAGGTCACGGACAGGAACGCGAAACCCTCAATTTTGGAGTAGGCACCTTGGCCGCTCATGGCACTGGCACCAAAAGAATTGATGTTGGACTGAATGACCACATTTCCCAGGCTGATCACGGCGTTCTGGACACCGGTAGGCAGACCCTGTTGGATGATCCGCCGCATCATTTCCTTGTCCCAATAGAGCTTCCGGAAGTCCAGCCGCAGACGTTCCTCCGGCTCCCGGCACATCCGCACCAGGCACAGAACCACGCTAAGCCCCTGGGCAATGACCGTGGCGATGGCCGCACCGGTAACGCCCCAATGGAACACGGCAACAAACAGCAAATCCAGAATCACATTGGCAACAGAGGAAATAAAGAGATAGTATAATGGCCTTACACTGTCGCCCTGGGCCTGCATGATGGACATGCAGATGTTGTAGAGAATAATGGTGGTAACGCCCCCAAAATACACCCGGAAGTATTGCAGAGAGTAGGGCAGTACGTCTGCCGGCGTGTGCATCAGGGTCAGCAGCCAGGGTACCAGGGTCAGGCCCGCAACGGTGGCTACCAGGGAGGCAATCAGACCAAAGAGAAAATCCGCATGGATGGCCCGCTGGGTGCTGCTTTTATCCCGGGCACCAAAGTACCGGGAAATGACCACGCCGCCGCCGACACCAATACCGCTGAAAAATCCGATGATGAGGAAGGTCAGGTTGCCGCCGCTGCTCACCGCGGCGAAGGCACTGTTTTCGGCAAAGTTGCCAATGACCCAGGCATCGGCCATGTTGTAAAACTGCTGCAAGGTCTGTCCCAGAAAAAGCGGCAGGGCAAACCGCAGGATGGACCCCGGAATAGAGCCGGAGGTCAGGGCTTGGGTTCTCTGTTTATGGGAGTTCATTTCCGCCTCCTTAAAATCTCGTCCAGCAGCTTCTGGGCGACCTGGTCCTTGCCCATCAGGGGCAGCTCCTGTATTCCGTCAGGGGTGATGACGGTGACGATATTGGTATCCACCCCAAATCCGGCTCCGGCAACTTTCAGATTGTTGGCCACGATCATATCCAAGTGCTTTTTTTGAAGCTTCAATTGAGAATTGGCCACCATATCCCGGGTTTCCATGGAAAAACCGCATACAAACAGCCCCGGATGCCGGTTTTGGGCGACCCAGCCCAGAATATCGTCGGTACGTGCCAGGGGAATGGACATTGCCCCATCGGATTTTTTCAGTTTGTCCTCGGCAATGCTTTTCGGGCGGTAGTCTGCCACGGCGGCGGCTTTGATGAGAATATCCGTTTCCGGCAGTGCCTGCTTCACCGCCTCAAACATATCCTTGGCGGAGACCACCGGCACGGCCTTGACTCCCGGCACAGGCTTCAGAGCTGTAGGGCCGGAAATCAGGGTGACTTGCGCCCCCCGCAGCATGGCCTCCCGGGCAATGGCGTAGCCCATGCGTCCGGTGGAGTGGTTGGTCAGATACCGTACCGGGTCCAGGGCTTCCTGGGTGGGACCGGCGGTGACGGTCAGGCGGAGTCCTGCCATGTCCTTTTCCCGGGCCAAATCCATGGCGATGCAGTCAAGCAAGGTTTCCGGTTCCGGCAGCTTGCCGCTGCCCACATCCTTGCAGGCCAGCATCCCAACGGCGGGTTCAATGATGCCGAAGCCGTAGTGGCGGAGCTTTTGGAGGTTATCCTGGGTAATGGGATTTTCCAGCATGGCGGTATTCATGGCGGGAGCCACCAGCTTTTTGCACCGGGCCGCCAGAACCGTGGTGGTCAGCATATCACCGGCAATGCCGTTAGCCAGCTTGGCGATGACGTTGGCGGTGGCGGGGGCAATGAGGATCAGGTCTGCTGCCTTTGCAAGAGAAATATGAGCAACATCATATTGAAAGTCCCGGGCAAAGGTGTCTACCACACAGCGGTGGTTGGTCAGGGTTTCAAAGGTCAAGGGGGTGATAAACTGGGTGGCGTTTTGCGTCATGATCACATGGACTTCCGCCCCGGCTTTCCGAAGCCCGGAGGCAACGGATGCCATTTTGTAGGCGGCGATCCCCCCGGTGACACCCAGCACCACGCATTTTCCCTGTAGATTTTCCATAGGTATCCCTTCTTTGTTTCGTTCTTTGATTCCAGTATACCAAATTGCCCCGGAATTTTCAACTGGGTATTGCCAATGGGCCAAAACCCCGTTATAATATCCCCAGCCGCCCACGGCGTGCCGGGGCGAGCCTTCCATATAGGGGAAATCAATATGATTCTGGTAGTTGATATTGGCAATACCACGGTATCTTTCGGCGGCGTGAGCGTCAGCCCTCGGGGAGAGTACCGTGTGGCATTTACCACCAAGCTGGACACAAACTGTAGTTGGGATTCGGCGGATTATACCTTGGCATTATTAAAAAAACTCCGGGCCTTGGGCCGGGAGCAGGAGCATTTTACCGGCATTGTGATTTCCAGCGTGGTACCAAAAGTTCTGGATACCGTGCGGGAGTCCATGTTGTCCGCGTTTGGTCTGGAACCTCTGGTTGTGACCTGTGAAAGCGATTTGGGGATTTCCGTGGAGGTCCCTGAACCCCATAAAGTGGGCCGTGACCGTCTTGCGGATGCGGCCTGGGCGGCGGCCCACTACCCGCTGCCTCTTGTAACGGTGGATTTAGGAACGGCAACCACCTTTAACGTGGTCAAAGAGGGGGGCGTGTTCTGTGGCGGGGTCATCGCCGCGGGCATGGAAACCGGTCTCAAAGCCCTGGGAACCCACACCGCCCAATTGCCGAAGCTGGAACTGGAAACACCGGAACATGTCATCGGAATAGACACCGCCTCCTGTATGCGCAGTGGGGCGGTCTACGGGGCTGCCGCATTGGTTGACGGCGTGGTGCGCTCCATTGAGGAGGAGCTGGGATCCCAGGTGACTCTGGTCATTACCGGCGGCGGTGCGGCCTACATTGACTGTTTGGTATGGCACCCCCATAGCTACGACCCGGATATGATTCTCAAGGGCCTGGCCTATCTCTATCAGCGGAACCGAAAAAATAAGGGTTGCTTTTTACAGGGAACTTGCTATAATGGCACTGTTTGCGGCTGACGCGGCAGGACCCGCGCTGTATCCCACCGGGAATGGCAGCGGAACAACACCGAGGAGGCCAAAACAAGAATAATGCGTTGTATCCGGCAAAGGACGGAACGACAGCAGGAGGAATTGAATATGAAAACAACAAGTACGAAGGTAGAAAGACTGACGAGACTGGCTCTTCTGGTAGCCGTGGAACTGGCCATGCGGGCTGTAGGCCTGGGTGCCATTACCGTAGGACCCCTGAACATGAGTTTTCTGACCTTGCCCATCGCCATTGGTGCCATGCTCTGCGGCCCGGTGGAGGCCATGGTTTTGGGTGCTGTTTTTGGCGTACTCAGCCTGACAGATGCCATTTCCGGCCGTTCCGTGATGACCGGCGCGTTCTTTGCGCTGAGTCCTGTTCACACGGTCATTCTGTGTGTTGGTATGCGGATGCTCATGGGTCTGTGCTGCGGCTATGTTTATAGACTCTGCAAGAAAGCTGACGGCAAGGGCATCTGGAGCTACTTTGTAGGAGCCATCAGCGCGCCCCTGCTGAACACCCTGTTCTTCATGGGCTATATCGTGCTTGTTTTTTATTCCAGTGATTTTGTACAGGCACTGGTGGTGAAAAAAGGTGCCGCGAACCCCTTTATGTTTGTGGTGCTGCTGGTAGGCGTTCAGGGCCTGGTAGAAGCCCTGACCTGCGGCATTCTGGGAGGCATTCTGGGAAAAACCCTGGATAAAGTTCTGAAAAAGTAAAAATTAATGGGCGTACCTTTTGAGGGGTACGCCCTTGATTTTTTGATTAAAGGGAATGAACAATGTCTGCGCACTTCCGGACTTCCTGAGGGTCAGACCGGTAAAGTTCATACTCCGAAAGCCCCGGAAGTCCCATGTTGACTCTGGGGTTCCGGAATACCATGCCGCTGTTTACGCTGGAAGTGCGGCAGGAACTGTGAAAAGCGGTGATGCCGGTGGCTTCATGGATGGAGGCGATGTTCCCGGACTTGACGCCGGCACCGGCCAAAAGGCGAATGCGGCCACCGGACTGCCGGTTTAGCTTCGCCAGGGTGTGGACACCCTGAGAAGCAGCGCTTTCTCCGCCGGAGGTGAGAATGGTGGTAAAGCCCAGGCTGACAGCGGTCTCCAAGGCAGCGGGCAAATCCCTAGCCATGTCAAAGGCACGGTGCAGGGTGACCTCCAAATCCCCTGCGGCGGCCCGCAGCCGTTCCAGCATCGGAATATCCAAGTCCCCTTCGGGGGTCAAGGCACCGATGACCACGCCGTTGGCTCCCAGCTCCCGGAACCGGCGAACCTGGGACTCCATTTGCTCCAATTCATCCTGGGTGTACAGAAAATCTCCGAACCGGGGACGGATCAGCACATTTACAGGCAGAGAAACAGCCTGTTGCACCTGCCGGAACAGGAATTCCGAGGGGGTGGTGCCGCCAATCACCAGATTGCCGCAAAGCTCGATGCGGTCTGCCTGCCCCTCCTGGGCCGCAAGGCAGGAGGCAAGAGAATCCGCGCAGACTTCCAAAAGAGGATGTTCCATAAAGTATGCTCCTTTCAAGTTTGGTCTCCGATGGTCATAATGTCATAGGGCGTGGTCTGGTAGACAAAGTAGTTCAGCCAATTGGAAAACAGCAAATTTGCATGGCCCCGCCACCGGACCATGGGGGGCTTCGTGTCGTCATCATTGGGATAGTAGTGGGCGGGAACCTGAATGGGCAGCCCCTGGTTCTTGTCCCGCAGATATTCCTGGGCCAGGGTGTCCGGGTCATATTCCCCGTGGCCGGTGACGAAAATCTGATGGCCGCCTTTGGTCATGGCGGCGTAGACCCCCGCCTCCGGGGAGGAGGCCAGAATGCGCAGGGCGGGGCAACGTTCCAAGTCCTCCCGCAAAACCGTGGTGTGCCGGGAGTGGGGAGCATAGAATTCATCGTCAAAGCCCCTGAGCAAGATAGAACGCTTGTAATCCGCGTAATGGGGGTAGACCCCAAAAAGCTTCTGGGGCAGGGGATACTTGGGAATGCCATAATGGTAGTATAGCCCCGCCTGGGCGGCCCAGCAGATGTGGAAAGTGGAGTGGACATTGGTTTTGCTCCATTCCATGATCCGGCAAAGCTCTGGCCAATAGTCCACTTCCTCAAAGGGCAGCTGCTCTACAGGCGCACCGGTGATCACCATGCCGTCAAATTTCCGGTTTTTGATTTCGTCAAAGCTTTTGTAGAAAGAGAGCAGATGCTCCTGAGAGGTGTTTTTGGCGGTGTGGGAGGTGGTGTGCATCAATTCTAAGTGTACCTGCAAAGGGGTGTTGCCCAAGAGCCTGCTGAGCTGGGTCTCTGTGGTGATTTTGGTGGGCATCAGGTTTAGCAATAGTATTTCCAGTGGCCGGATATCCTGGGTAACGGCCCGGTCCTGGGGCATGACAAAGATATTCTCCTGGTGCAGGGTCTCTGCGGCTGGCAAATCGTTGGGAATGCGAATGGGCATGGGGGTCCTCCTGAAAGATACTTTTTGTCAGTATAGCACAAAGAAACGGGAAAATCCAGTGTCCCGGAAACCGATACAAAAAAATCGATATTTGCATCTTGAGAAAACCTGCTAAAATTTGGCGTTTCCCCGGGACAATATTTTAAATCCAGGATGATTGAATCAGGGATACGGTTGTGCTATAATACGGCTGAATCAGTAATCAACATTAATGAAGAAAGCGAGAGATGCTTTATGCGGAAAACAAAGATCATCTGCACCATTGGCCCGGCCTCTCAGAATCTGGAGACCCTGAAAAAAATGTGCCAGGCCGGTATGAACGTTGCCCGTCTGAATTTCTCCCATGGCACCCATGAGGAGCAGCAGAATAAGGTGAACCTTATTAAGCAGGTCCGCCAGGAGCTTCACGCGCCTCTGGCCATTATGCTGGATACCAAAGGCCCGGAATACCGTATCCGTACCTTTAAGGACGGCAAGGTCCGGGTTTCTGCCGGGGATACCTTTACCTTTACGGTAGACGATGTGGAGGGTGACGAGACCCGGGTTTCCGTCAACTATAAGGGCCTTGTAAAGGACTTGTCCGTAGGGGATCGGGTGCTGGTAAACAATGGCCTGGTGGTCTTTGAGGTAGAGAAGCTCCAGGGCAGCAATGCCATCTGCAAATGCCTGGTAGGCGGCGAGCTTTCCAACCGCAAGAGCATGTCTTTCCCCAATAAGGTCATGACCGGTCCGTTCCTCAGCGAGGCGGACAAGGAAGATCTGCTGTTCGGCATTCAGAACGATGTGGATTTCATTGCCGCGTCCTTTGTCTCCACCAGACAGAATGTGGAAGATATGCGGGCATTCCTGGATGCCAACGGCGGCGAGCATATTGAAATCATCGCCAAAATTGAAAATCAGGCCGGTGTGGACAATGTGGAGGAGATCTGCCAGGTGGCCGAGGGCATTATGGTGGCCAGAGGCGATCTGGGTGTGGAGGTTCCCTTTGTGGAGCTGCCCGCCATTCAGAAACGCCTGATCCACAAGTGCCGCCAGCTGGGCAAGCGGGTCATTACCGCCACGGAAATGCTGGAATCCATGATCCAGAATCCCCGGCCCACCAGAGCCGAAATTTCCGACGTTGCCAACGCCGTCTATGACGGCACCTCCGCCATTATGCTCTCCGGCGAGTCTGCCGCCGGTAAATACCCTGTAGAGGCTGTGGCCACCATGGCCCAGATCGCGGAGTATACCGAGCAGCACACCAGCTATAAAGAGCGGTTCTTTAAGTACGATTTCTGTATTCAGAACAATCTGGATGCCATTTCTCACGCCACCTGCGCCATGGCCATTGATGTGGATGCCAAGGCCATTGTGGTCTGCTCCGTATCCGGCAAAACCGCCCGGATGGTCAGCCGCTTCCGCTGCCCCACGGACATTGTGGGTATGACCGTGGACGAGAAAGCCTGGAGAAAGCTGAACCTGAGCTGGGGCATTACCCCGGTGCTGGCAGAGGAATACGGCTCCATGGATGTAATGTTCTACCACGGCATGATCAACGCGAAGAAGTATCTCGGCCTGCAGCCCGGTGATTGCGTGGTTCTCACCGGCGGCCCCATCAACGGCAAGACCGGCAATACCAACACCATCAAGGTGGAAACCGTCGGCTAAAATAACTCTTATTAAAATCAAGGCCCCTGCGCTGAAACGGCGCAGGGGCGATTTTTATCTTTTAAGGCTTCGATTGGCCAGGACCGAGGTGGTAATGGAAACAAAGTCCCGGACGTATTTTTTGGTATTTTCATCGTTGCGGTAACAGGCATAGAAGTGTCGGTGATTTTCGTAGTCCTTGAGGGGATAGAAAGCACCGCCGGAATTGAATACAAAGTCGTCGGCATACACATCCGGCAGAATCATGCAGGAGCCGCTTTTGAGGGCTACCCGCCGGGCCACCTCCAAAGCGGTGGTTTCCAAAAGAATTCTGGGGTGGATGTTGTAACGCCGGAACAGCCGGTCCTGAATGATCCGGGAGGAATGGGTGCCATCCAGCGAGACAAAGACCTCCTTGGCCGCCTCGTCCAGGCAGATGGGGGTGCCGGAGGGGATACGCTGGGTCAGACTACAGTCTTTTCCGGCCAGAATGCCGATGGACTCCTTTTCAATTAGTTCATAGGCAATGTTTGCCTCATTGGCTTCCAGAGCGGCCAGGGCCAGATCCACCTGTCCCTTTTGCAACAGGCTTTCCAGGCTGGCAGAGGGGGACTCCGTAAGCTCCAGGGTGACATTGGGATAGGCCTTGGAGAAAATGGGAATAACATCCGGAAGGACCTGAGTGGCTCTGGTGACGCTGATGCCCAGGCGCAGACGGCCCCCGTCATCATGGCGGATGGAGTCGATTTCGGATTTAAGCCTGGCCTCAATTTCCAGCATGGCCTCAATGGCACTGAGGTATCGCTCTCCGGCGTAGGTCAGGTGAAAAGGGGAGGTGCTGCGGTCAAAAAGCGGGGTCCCCACTTCGTCTTCCATTTGCCGCAGGGTCTGGCTCAGGGAGGGCTGGCTGATATAAAGCTGCTTGGCAGCGGCGGTAATGGTGCCATACTTGGCAATGGTCTTAAAGTATAGGGCCTGCTTCATATTCATACAAATTTCACCACTATTTTACAGCATTTTCACGAATCCTATTGGACTTTGACAATGTTCATTATAAAGGGATTTTTATGGATGTCAAGCATTAGTGTTCCGGTATTCGCCAGAAATTATGATGTGATAATAATTTAAGTATTTGAAAAGAATTTGTGGCTATGCTATGCTAATGCCACGAAGAAAAAGAAAATAACTAGGGAGGATCAACATGGAAATTCTGAAATCCGCCGTGGCGGGAACTTTGGAATCCAGCGATGCCATGGTCACTGTGGAACCCGGTGAGGGCATCAGCCTGGAACTTTCCAGCAGCGTGATGAACCAGTATGGCCGTCAGATCAAGGCCACGGTTCTGTCCACTCTGGAACGTCTGGATGTACAAAACGCTCGGGTGACGGTGGTGGACAAGGGTGCCTTGGATTGCACCCTGAAAGCCCGGGTAGAGTGCGCGGTGTTCCGCTCCTGCGGTGCTTCCGCCCAAAACATTCCCTGGGGAGGTGCTGTACGATGATCAAAAGACCCAAGCCCGAACGGTTCCGTCTGCGCCGGACTATGATGTTTATGAACGCCCAGAAGCCCGGCCTTATTAAGGATGCTTACATCTACGGCTGCGACTCCATTATGCTGGATTTGGAGGACGCTGTGGCGGAAAACCAGAAAGATGCTGCCCGGTTCTCTTTGTACCACGCCCTGACTACCATTGACTACGGCTCTACCGAGGTCATTGTCCGGATCAACGGTCTGGATACGCCCCACTGGCAGGAAGACATTCGGGTCTGTGTGGCCGGCGGTGCTGACGGCATCCGTATCGCCAAGTGCGAGAGTGCCAAGGATGTCCACACCGTAGAGGCTGCCGTGGAAGCGGCAGAAAAGGAATTTGGCGTGGAAGTGGGCAGAACCCTGCTGATGGCCGCTCTGGAAAGCCCCAAGGGCATTCTGAACGCTTATGAGATTTGCTCCGCTTCTGACCGGATGTTCGGTGTGGCCATTTCCGGCGGTGACTTCCGCAAGTGCATGCAGACCAAGTTCAGCCCTGACGGCGTGGACATGCTGGCTGCCCGGGGACAGATGCTGCTGGCCGCCCGTGCGGCGGGCATCCAGTGCTTTGACACCGTGTTTACGGACCTGGATGACAACGAGGGTTTCAAGGCCGAGGTCCTGCAGAACAAGGCCATGGGCTTTGACGGCAAGAGCCTCATCAATCCCAAGCAGATCCGCCTGGTGCACGAGGTCTTCGCACCTACGGAAAAGGAAGTCAGACAGGCAGAAGCCATTGTCAGAGCCTATACGGAACAGTCCGCTGCCGGTGTTGGCGTGTTCACCGTCAACGGCAAGATGATCGATATTGCCTTCATTCCCGGCGCGGAGCGCACGCTGCGGCTGGCGAAGGCTTGCGGTATGTATGAGGGGGATTTGGTATGATCAATGCGGTAGGCAGAGAGATTCCGGAGCAGCTGCTGGTAAACGGTAAAGAGGTTTACCAGGGGAAGAACTATATGGACGGCAAGTATATCCACAAGGCCGCCCCCACCACCCGCCGGTATGAGAAGCCCCAGGAATCCAAAATCGTGGAAACCATTGTGGATGCGCTGAAAGCCTGCGGAGCCAAAGACGGCATGACCTTCTCTTTCCACCACCATCTGCGGGACGGCGACTTCGTAGCCAATATGGTTATGGAGGCTGCCATTGAAAAACTGGGCCTGAAAGATTTGACCATTGCCGCCACCTCCCTGGGCGGTGCCCATGACCCCATTGCGGATTACGTGGAGCAGGGCAAGGTCATCGGCATTCAGACCTCCGGTATCCGTGGCCGTATGGGCGAAGTGGTTTCCGCCGGAAAGCTGAAAACCCCCGCCATTATCCGTTCCCACGGCGGCCGTCCCCGGGCCATTGAGGCCGGAGAGGTCCATATCGATATTGCCTTTGTGGCCGCCCCCACCTCTGACTGCGTGGGCAACTGCCGGGGCATCGGCGGCAAGTCCAACTGCGGTTCCATGGGTTACGCCATGACCGATGCCAAGTATGCCGACCACGTGGTGGTGGTAACGGACTGCCTGGTGGATTTTCCCAACATGCCCGCCTCTGTAGAGGCCATTGACGTAGATGCGGTGGTGGTAGTCGATTCCATCGGCAACCCCAAGAAAATCGCCTCCGCCGCGGCCCGCATCAGCCAGAACCCCCGGGATCTGATGATGGCGGAGAATGTGGCCAAGGTCATTGCTTCCACGCCTTATTTTAAGGACGGTTTTTCTTTCCAGACCGGCGTAGGCGGACCCTCTCTGGCGGCCAACCTGTTCCTGGAAAAGTATATGGACGAGCGGAACATCAAAATGGGCTGGGCCATCGGCGGCATCTGCGGACCCATGGTGGAGCTGCTGAAAAAGGGCAAGGTTGGGAAAGTCATTGACGTTCAGGACTTTGACCTGGATGCGGTGAACTCCATCAACCAGACCCCCAACCACTTTGAAATGTCTGCTTCCCAGTATGCAAACCCCGCCAACAAGGGTGCGTTTGTCAATAAGCTGGACTTTGTAGTGCTGGCTGCCCTGGAAATCGATACGGGCTTTAACGTCAATGTTCTGACCGGCTCTGACGGTGTGCTTCGTGGCGCACCCGGCGGACATCCCGATACCGCCGCCGGTTCCAAGGTCTGCATCATCGTGACCCCCCTGACCCGTGGCCGGATGGCAACGGTCTGCGAGAAAGTGGTCACCGTTACCACCCCCGGTGACTGCGTAGACGTTCTGGTAACGGACTACGGTATTGCGGTAAACCCCCTGCGGCAGGACTTGATCGAGTGCCTGGATCAGGCGGGTATCCCCCATGTCTCCATTGAAAGTCTCAAGGAGAAGGCCTACTCCCTGGTGGGTACTCCCGATGATTTGCAGTGGGAGGACAAGGTGGTGGCCGTGCTGGAAGCCCGGGACGGTACCATTTTGGATGTTGTTCGTAAAATCAAGCCTGTGACCCTGTAAAGCGCATTCAGGGGGCCAAAAACGCCCCCTTTTTGTAGGGAAGGCTCCAAAACAGGAGCTTTCAGAACATTCCCAGCAAACGGAAATCGTAATATAGAAAGGAAATTCGAGAATGAGTGATACCATCGTTGGCCTGTTGGGTCTCGTAACCATCGTTGCCATTGTGGCGACCCTGTTTAAGAGCAAGACCCAGCCCGCCATTGCTTTCATTGTATTCCCCTCCATCCTTGGCCTGATCCTGGTTCTGGGAGGCCGGATCAGCTTTGACAACCTGGCCGCCATGATCAAGGCCGGCTTTAACTCCACCGCTCCTACCGCTGCCCTGTTCGTGTTCTCCGTGCTGTACTTCGGCATTATGACCGATGCGGGCATGTTTGATGTGATCATCGGCAAGCTGATGAAGCTCATCGGCAACAATGTAGTGGGTGTTTGCGTCATGACCTGCGTCATTGCCTTGATTGGCCACCTGGATGGCGGCGGTGCTTCCACTTTCTGCATCGTGGTTCCCGCCATGCTGCCCATCTACAAGAAGATGAACATGCGGCCCACCAGCTTGCTGCGGATCGCCGTGCTGGCCATGGGTGTACTGAACCTGATGCCCTGGGCCGGTCCCACCATGCGTGCTGCCACCGTTCTGGGCATTGAGGCCGGTGAACTGTGGAATACCATTATTCCTATTCAGATTTTCGGCGTCGTTCTGGCCCTTGCCCATGCAGTCCTCACCGGCTTCCAGGAAAAGAAGCGTGGTGCCGGCCTGCCTGCGGGTGCTACCCTGGACCTGGCGGAGAACAAGTCCCTTGAGGAGCAGGAGCTGGCCCGTCCCAAGCTGTTCGGCTTCAACCTGGCTCTGACCATTGCTGTTATCGCTCTGCTGATCTGGGATGTGTTCCCCTCCTATGTACCCTTTATGCTGGGCGTTTCCGTGGCTCTGTTTGTGAACTACGGTGCCACCGCCAAGATGCACAAGAAGATCATCAACCTCCATGCTGGCCCCGCTCTCATGATGTGTTCCACCCTGATGGGTGCTGCCGTACTCATGGGCGTACTCACCACCTCTTTCATTATGAAGGACGGCAAGCTGGTAGCTGCCGGTGTGAAAGTCATGGAAGTTGACCTGCCCAGCGTTGTCCGCTGCCTGGCCGGTATCATTGAGTCCATGCTGCCTGCCGCTATCGGCCAGCATCTGCCCCTGGTCATCGGTGTTCTGTCCGTGCCTCTGGCTCTGGCTTTCGATACCGATTCCTACTTCTTCGGCATGCTGCCCGTCATCATTGCCATCGGCCAGAGCTTCGGCGTAGAGGCCCTGCCCATTGCCGTGGCCATGGTTGTCTGCCGGAACTGCGCCACCTTCATCAGCCCCATGGTTCCCGCAACCCTGCTGGGTGTGGGCCTGGCGGATGTGGACATCAAGGACCACCTGAAGGCTTCCTTCTTCTACGTGTGGGTGTTCTCCATCCTCTGCATGCTCTTTGCCATCGTTATTGGCATCATGCCTCTGTAAAGCATCCCTTTCCCGGAAACGGTCCCGTTGCAGCGGGCCGTTTCCGGATGGCAAGGCTAGGGTTTTGCTGGGAAGGCCCGGCTTTCGCAAAAACTGTCTCCCAATTTTCCGGGAGGCAGCTTTTTGACTGTTTGGGGCTTTTCAAATGTGGACTGGGACGGTATACTATAAAATAAGAGAAAAGAGCGGAGCAGACCACAAGCCCGTTTAACAAAATGGACGAAGAATCGGAGAAACAGAATGAACAAAGAAAAATGGAAAAAAATATGGGAGTGCTTCTGCTATTTTTTCCACATCAGCTGGTTTACTTTCGGCGGCGGCTGGAGCATTATCGCCCAGATGCAGAAAGACTATGTGGAAGACAAGCAGGAGCTGACGGCCCAGGAGCTATTGGATATTGTCAGCGTGGGCAGAAGTCTGCCCGGTACCATGATTGGCAACGTGGCCTACCTGTTCGGCCACCGACAGGCGGGGGCCATCGGGGGCATTGTTTCGGTGGTAGGCATGGTGCTGCCGCCTATGCTGATTTTGTCGGTGCTGACCTATGGCTACGGAGCCTTTAAAGACAATATCTGGGTGGCAAAAATGCTCCAGGGCGTCCGGGCGGCGGTGGTACCCATTATTCTTGTGGCGGCCATGAAACTGCGCAGCAGCGCGTTTATAAACAGGACATGCTACTACATCTGTCTGGTGTGCTGCATACTCAACGCCTTTTTCGGTGTCAACTGCGTGCTGGTGATCCTTCTGGGTGTGGCTGCCGGACTGATGATGGGCAAATGGAAGGAGGCAGAGGCATGAAAACCATATTAGAACTGTTTTGGAGCTTCTGCCAGATCGGCTATACCTCCTTTGGCGGAATGTCCATGGTGCCGCTGATCAACGACCAGATGGTGAGCCACAGCTGGATGACGGCTGCGGAGGTTTCCGATATTATAGCCATTGCGGAAATGACCCCCGGCCCCCTGGGGCTGAACTGCGCCACCTTTGCGGGACTCCGGGTTATTGGCCCTTTGGGTGCCATCGTTTGCGTACTGGGCGTTTTGATGCCCACCTTTACGTTCTGCGCCCTAGCGGCGGTGTTTTTTGAAAAGTTCAAGAATAGCCGGACCCTGCAAAATATGATGATGGGCGTTCGCCCCGCGGCCCTGGGCATTATTCTGGCGGTGATGATCACCCTGAGCCGGACCAACTACTTTGTAAATGGGGTTCTTTCCTGGAAAACCGTTGGCGTCGGTCTTGTGGCGGCGTTTCTGCTCATAAAGGGCAAGTGGAGCGTGCCAAAGGTCATCGTGGTGTCGGCACTTTTGGGCCTGTTGACCTGACATCTCTTCTGTGGCAGAATAATTTTTAACTGTCAAGGAAAAATACTTGACAAAGCAGCGTTTATCGTGTATGATACGGAGGCTGTCAAGGAGAAAGCCTTGACAGGGGAGGTCCTGGCTATGGAAAGCTTGGAAATGACACTGCTGTTTGACTACTACGGTGAGCTGCTCACCCAGCGGCAGCGGGATTGCCTGGATATGCGCTATAATCAGGATATGTCTCTTGGAGAGATCGCCCAGGAGCTGGGTGTCAGCCGTCAGGGCGTTTACGACAACCTGAACCGGGCAGAGACACTGCTCCGGAATATCGAAGAAAAGACCGGCTTCCTCCGGCGGGATGCGGCTGTAAAAGAAGCCGCCCGGCGGATCGCGGAAGCGGCCCGGGCCTTGCAGGATGAAAAAAGCCCGGAGGTGACCCGGCTGGCTGGGGAGATCCTGGCCGCGGCAGAGGAGCTTGAGGAGTAAAAAATGGCATTTGAAGGCTTGACCGAAAAAATTTCTTCCACCTTCAAAAAGCTTCGTGGCAAGGGCCGTCTGAAAGAAGCGGATGTGAAGGAGGCCATGCGGGAAATCCGTATGGCACTGCTGGAAGCGGACGTTAGCTATAAGGTCGTAAAGGATTTTACCAAATCCGTTACAGAACGCTGTGTAGGCGCAGACGTGCTGGAGTCCTTGACTCCGGCCCAGATGATCGTCAAGATCGTCAATGAAGAGCTGTGTAAGCTTATGGGTGCGGAAACCAAGCACCTGAACATCAATCCCAACGGACCCACAGTGGTCATGCTGGTGGGCCTGCAGGGTGCCGGTAAGACCACCAACGGCAGCAAGCTGGCGGGCCTTATGAAACGCCAGGGCAGAAACCCCTTGCTGGTGGCCTGTGACGTGTACCGTCCTGCCGCTATTCAGCAGTTAAAGGTCTGCGGCGAAAAGCTGGGCATTCCGGTGTTTGAAAAAGGCACCCAGGACCCGGTGGTCACTGCCAAAGAGGCAGTGCTGTATGCCCGTCAGCGGGGATACGATATGGTATTTTTGGATACCGCCGGTCGGCTCCATGTGGACGAAGCCCTCATGGAGGAACTGAAAAACATCAAGGCCACCGTAAAGCCCAATGAGATCATGCTGGTGGTGGACGCCATGACCGGTCAGGATGCGGTAAATGCCGCCCAGACCTTTAACGAATGGCTGGACATTGACTCCGTGATGCTCTCCAAGCTCGATGGCGATGCCAGAGGCGGTGCGGCCCTGTCTGTCAAGGCCGTTACCGGAAAGCCCATCAAGTTTGCCGGTATGGGCGAAAAGCTGGAAGACATTGAGGTCTTCCACCCGGACCGGATGGCAAGCCGTATTCTGGGCATGGGAGATGTGCTGTCCCTGATTGAAAAGGCCGAGAAAGCCTATGATGCCAAACAGGCAGCCAAGTTGGAGGAAAAAATGCGGACCAACCGCTTCACCCTCCAGGATTTCTATGACCAGATGGTGCAGCTCAAATCCATGGGTTCCATGGAAGACCTGCTTGCCCAGATGCCCGGCGGAGCCAATCTGAAAGACATCAAGCTGGACCCCAAGGCCATGGCCCATACCGAGGCCATCATCCTTTCCATGACCCCCAAGGAGCGGGAAAACCCCTCCATCATCGGTGCCAGCCGGAAAAAGCGCATTGCCGCCGGTTGCGGTCTCCGGGTGGAGGATGTGAATAAATTGCTCAAGTCCTTTGAGCAGATGCGGAAACTGATGAAGCAGTTTTCCGGCCCCGGTGCAGCCAAGAAGCTCAGAAGAATGGGCGGATTCGGCGGAATGCGTTTCCCGGGCATGTAAATTTTGTTCGCTGTAAGCAATTTGCTTTGCGATATATCACTTAGACTTTTTCTGGAGGTGAAACTTTCATGGTTAAGATCAGACTGAGAAGAATGGGTGCCAAGAAGGCTCCTTACTACCGGATCGTTGTTGCTGATTCCCGTTCTCCCCGTGACGGCCGCTGCATCGAGGAAATCGGTACCTACAATCCCCTGACCTCTCCCGCTACCGTTACTGTGGACGCTGAGAAGGCACAGAACTGGATCAAGAACGGCGCTCAGCCCACCGATACCGTTCGGAGCCTGCTGAAGAACGCTGGCGTTCTGTAAGCCCCTTTAAAGGAGTGGCACAATGAAGGAACTTTTGCTGTATATGGCAAAGAGCCTGGTGGACAATCCGGACGCGGTTACCGTTATCGAGTCCTCCGATGAGGAGGGCAAGGTGCTGGAACTTCATGTGGCCGAGGGCGACATGGGGAAGGTAATTGGCCGCCAGGGACGGATCGCCAAGGAGATCCGCACCATTATTAAAACCGTGGCCCAGCGCACTGGCGAAAAGGTCACCGTTGAAATTGTGGATTAAACGGCTATGCGTGGCGATTTCGTCACGCATTTTCGTTTTTATGGAATAAAGGAGAAAGCAATGAGACTTCCGTTTATTGAAGCAGGTGAAATCGTCAATACCCATGGGGTTCGGGGTGAAATCAAAATGCTGACCTGGCTGGATTCCCCGGAGACCATGTGTGCCTTTTTAAGATGCCGGATCGGTGGAAAGGAATATACCGTCTCCTCCTGCCGGGTGCAGACCACCTGTAATCTTATAAAGCTCCAGGGCGTGGACACCATGGAAGATGCCCAGGCCCTGCGGGGAAAGACCGTAGAAATCTACCGGGAGGATGTGGAGGAGGACGTGATCTTTGCCGCGGAACTTACCGGTATGGAGGTTTATGCCGACAATGCCCTGCTCGGCACCATCCAGGAGGTGCTGGATTACCCGGGAAATCAGGTCTACGTGGTGAAAGGCAAGCGGGAATACATGATCCCCGCCGTCAAGGAATTCATCCTTTCGACATCTCTTTCCGGAAACCGGATGGATGTAAAGCTGTTGGAGGGCATGGAAACCGATGCGGATTGACATTCTGACCCTGTTCCCGGATACTCTGGGGGATGTACTTTCCGAGAGCATCCTGGGCCGCGCCCAGGAGCGGGGCTTCATTCGGATCGAGGCCCACCAAATCCGGGATTATACCGCCAACAAGCAGAACCAGGTGGATGACTACCCCTACGGCGGGGGCCGGGGTGCCATTATGCAGGCAGACCCCCTCTACCGCTGCTGGGAGGCAGTCTGTGACCAGGCAGGAGGCCCTGTGCATACGGTGTATCTTTCCCCCTGCGGCCATACCTTCCGGCAGGCAGATGCAATTCGTCTGAGCAAAATGGACAATCTGGTATTGGTCTGCGGCCACTATGAGGGCATTGACCAGCGTTTTATTGACGAGTGCGTGGACGAGGAAATTTCCCTGGGGGACTTTGTGCTGACCGGGGGAGAAATTGCCGCCATGGCCGTTACCGATGCCGTGTGCCGCATGGTCCCTGGGGTGCTGGCAGACCCGGAGTGCTTTGAGGATGAAAGCCATTTTTCGGGCCTTTTGGAGTACCCTCAGTACAGCCGTCCGGCAGTATGGCATGGGCGGCCAGTGCCGGAAATTCTGCTTTCGGGCAACCACCAGAAGGTGGACCAATGGCGGCGAAAGCAGTCCCTCCGCAGGACCCGGGAGAGACGGCCGGATATGTATGAACAATTGGACCTTTCCTCCAAAAGCGACCGGAAACTTCTGGCCGAAATGGAGCGGGAGGACGAAATTTCCAAAAAAGCCGAAAATGATACTTGCACTTTGAAATAAAAGGTGCTATACTGCAACTAACAGCGTTGAGGGAGAATGACCCCAAAGAGACCCGGTTTCAGAGAGACACGCATTTTGCTGGAAGCGTGTCCCGGTGCCTTGGGTGATACCACTCCGGAGCTGCCCGTGAGAAAGCCGTTGGCGCAAGCGGGCCGAGGG
>CAKTQE010000024.1 GCA_934593275.1 uncultured Oscillospiraceae bacterium
TACTTCCGGTGGGCCTCCGGGGTGTCGTTGTCCGCCTTGGTTTCATAGCTCTGGAGGAAGTAGAATAGGTCCCGTCCCTCCACCTCCACGGTGCCGTCTTCCATTTTGGAAAAGTCCGTATCCCGCAGAATGGTCAGGGCCTTATAAAGGCCGGGGTGGGTGGTTTTGTACTGGTCGATATGGGCAAGAGAATCAAAGATCATGGTGAGAACCTCCCAAAGATAATATGGAATATACCCTCATTATACTCCCTTTCGGGGCGCTTCACAAGGGGGCAACCGGAATTTGCCCGGCTTCAGCCGGACATCTTTTCCAGCTTTTGCAGCACCTGGGTAAAATACTCCGGCAGGGGGGCGTAGACGATCACCGGGCGGCCGTCCCTTGGGTGGCGGAAGGACAGGGCTCCCGCATGGAGGCACTGGCTGTCCTGGCCCAGCTCCGGTTTTTTCCGGCCGTAGACCGTATCCCCCAGGATGGGGTGGCCGATGTAGGCCATATGGACCCGGATCTGGTGGGTCCGGCCGGTTTCCAGGTGGCAGCGGACATAGGTATAGCCGGGGTAGCGCTTGACCACTTCCCAATGGGTGACGGCGGGCTTGGAATTGCGCTGGGTCACGCACATTTTCTTCCGGTCCGTAGGGTGCCGCCCAATGGGGGCATCCACCGTGCCCCGGTCCTCTTTCAGGTTGCCGCAGACGATGCACTCGTAAGTCCGGGCCATGGTGTGGTCCTTCAGCTGGGAGGCCAGCACCGCGTGGGCCAGGTCGTTTTTGGCAATGGCCAGCAGGCCGGAGGTATCCTTGTCAATGCGGTGGACAATGCCGGGCCGCAGTTCTCCGTTGATGCCGGAAAGGCTATCCCCCATGGCGTAGAGCAGCCCGTTTACCAGGGTGTCCTCCTGGTGCCCCGGGGCGGGGTGGACCACCAGGCCCTTGGGCTTGTTGATCACCGCCAGGTCCTCGTCCTCATAGACAATGTCCAGCTTCATTTCTGTGGGTACCACGTCTACGGCTTTCGGCTCTGGGATGGTCAGGGTCACCTGGTCCCCGGGCTCTAAGCGGTCATTCTTTTTGGCGGGTTTTCCGTTCAGCAGCACGTTGCCCTCCGCGATCAGCTTCTGGGCGGCGCTGCGGCTCAGGCCCTCCGGGCAGCGGCTGAGAAAGGCATCCAGCCGCTCGCCGCTTTGGTCGGCAGTCAGGATCATTTCTTCCCATCCTTCCAAATCTCTTTGTTGCAAAGACCCAGGCTGATAAAGAGGGCCAAGCAGCCGCAGGTGATAAAGCAGTCCGCCACGTTGAACACCGGGAAATCCACAAACAGGGTCTCGATCATGTCCACCACATAGCCCAGACGGAGCCTGTCGATCATGTTCCCCAGACCGCCTGCATAAATAGCGGCGATCATCCACCGCTCGAAGGAGGAAAAGGGCAGCTTCTTCCGGAAGTATTCGTAAAACAATGCTCCTGTAAACACCAGAAAAATCAGGGCAAACATCCACTGCATCCCCTCAAAAGAGGAAAACGCCGCGCCGGTGTTCCGCAGATAGGTAAAATCCAGCACCCCCGGCAGAAAATCCACATGGCCCCCCAGGGGGATGTGGGCCACCACCAGGGCCTTGGTCACCTGGTCTGCCGCCACGATCCCGGCGACCAACAGGCAGTAATAGAAAAATTGCATGTATAGGCTCCTTTCCCAGTTCTTAGGACACGGGGCCTGGGATGTTCCCAAGCCCCGCGGGATGATTTTTTACCAGCTCAGCCCCTTGGGATAGAAAAACCGAAGTTTTTCCTGGGCAATGGACATGTGAATGTCCGTTTCCATTCGCAGTTCTCCGTCCAAGTTCACTGCGGTGGGGGTGGGGCTGTGAACGGTCAGTTCCTTGGTTCGGTAGTGGGTGATCAGATGGGGCAGTTCTTTGTAGCGTCCGGCCTTGTATTTGCCGATCAGCCCCGGCACCTGGCGGCGGGTGACTTTGTCCACCACCAGCACATCCAGCAGCCCATCCCGGGGGTCTGCCTCCGGCACGGCGTAAAAACCGCCGCCGTAG
The DNA here is from genome assembly GCA_934593275.1 of uncultured Oscillospiraceae bacterium. Taxonomy (GTDB): domain Bacteria; phylum Bacillota; class Clostridia; order Oscillospirales; family Oscillospiraceae; genus Faecousia. Next base: position 2,048 of record CAKTQE010000024.1, read on the forward strand.
TACCGGCCATTGCAGACGCAGACCATGGTCATTTCCTTGTCCACCGCTTCTCCACACAGTTCCACGTGCAGAGGCTGGCTCACCCCACGGACCACGTTGACCACCGCCGAAGCGGCATAGGCCCAGAACCCCTGCAACAGAGGGATCCGCTTGTAATTGGCCACGTCCGTTCCCACCCGGGCATCCAGACCTACAGAGCAGATGTTGAGAGCCAGGGCATCGTTGCAGCGGATCATATCAAAGGTCGTTTCCTCCGCGTCCAGCAGCCGCTCCAGCTGCTGAAAGGCCTTGGGTTCCGAGAAAATACGGACAAAATCATTGCCGCTGCCCCCGGCCCAGACCGTCACGGCGGCGTTGGGATAGCCCGCCGCGCCGGAGGCTACTTCATTCAGGGTGCCATCGCCGCCACAGGCATAAATACGGTATTCCTCCCCGGACTGGGCCGCCTCCCGGGCAAGCCGCTGGCAGTCTCCGGGATTCTGGGAAATCTCCACCCGGTAGTCCAGCCCCCGACATGCTTTTACAATGGCACTGCTGCATTCCAGGGTCCGGTCCCGGCTTCCGGCGGCAGGGTTGATGAGGAACAGATGCTTCATATCATTTCTTCTTTCTCTGCTCGTTGAGATACATGTAATAGTCGCACTTGATCATGCCGTTGTAAAGCTTCCGCTTTTTGTCCGCCCGGCCGCCGAAGTAATGCTCAAACTCCGGCTCCGAGGTGATGATGTACTTTTTCCAGCCGTCGGCGTATTTGAGGTGCCGCCCCAGGGCGGCGTACAGCCGTTGCGCGCTCTGCTGCTCCATCATTCGCTGGCCGTAGGGGGGATTGCAGACCAGAATGCCGCTGTCGCTGGGCAGACTCATTTTGGTGGCATCCCCGTCCCGGAAGTCGATCAGGTCCCCCAGACCTGCCTTTCTGGCGTTGGCCATGGCCAGGGAGACACACTTGGGGTCGTTGTCAGAACCCATGATGCGGTAAGCCCCGTGGAACTCCCGGTCCTTGGCTTCGGTGCGGACCTGGCCCCAGATTTTGGGGTCCACCCAGGCGAACGCCTCGGCGGAGAACCGGCGGAAGGCACCGGGGGCCTTGTTTTTGGCGATCATGGCCGCCTCAATGGGAATGGTGCCGCTGCCGCAGAACGGGTCCCAGAAGAATTCCCGGCCCCGGTAGCGGGTCAGCATCACCATGGCCGCCGCCAAAGTCTCCCGCAAGGGGGCATCGTTGCCGTTGGCCCGGTAGCCCCGCTTGTGCAGCCCCGGCCCGGAGGTGTCCAGATACAGCTGGACCCGGTCGTTCATCAGGGAGAATTGCAGCTGATATTTGGCACCGGTCTCCGGCAGCCAGGAGACCCCGTAGGTCTCCCCCAAATGCTTGGAGGCGGCCTTTTTGATAATGGCCTGGCAGTCCGGCACGCTCATCAGGGTGCTGTTCAGGCAGTGGCCCTTGACGGGGAACGCGCCGTCTTTGGGGATGTACCGCTCCAACTGGGTCTTGTATACCCCCTGGAACAGTTCTTCAAAGGTGGTGGCCTTGAAGTCCGCCAGAACGATCAAAACCCGCTCGCCGGTGCGAAGACACACATTGGCCTTGGCCAGGGCAATTTCGTCACCGGAAAACAGCACCCGGCCATTTTCCACCCGCACGTTCTCCATATCCAGCCGCCGCAGCTCGTCCCCCGCCAGGCCCTCCAAGCCAAAGAGGCAGGGTACGGAAAATTCCATTTTATCCATGCTTTACTCACTTTCTATTTGATCAGGGAATGATTTTGCTTTTCTTCAAATACCGTTCTTCCTCGGAAAATACACAGCCGCAGTATTTTTGAATGTAAAAACCCAGCTCCCGGGCCTTTTCCTGTCCTGCCCGGAAATAGGGCCGGAAATCCCGGTACAAAAATTCCACACCGTATTCCGCAGCGGCCCGCTGGGCCACCTCCCGCATCAGCTCGTGGTTTTGGTAGGGGGAGATGAACAGCGAGGATGTGAAGCTGTCAAAGCCCCCCTCCTTGGCCTGCCGGGCCGCCTCAAAGAGTCGGAACTCATAGCACTTGACACACCGGTGTTCAATATCCTGGGATACCGCCCGGACAAAGGGCCGCAGGCCGTAGTCGTTGCGCTCGATCAGGGGCAATTCAATGGCCTGGGCATATTCCCGCAGACAGTTCCGTCTGGCCCGGTACTCCGTAAAGGGGTGGATGTTGGGATTGTACCAGAAGCCGGTGACTTCATAGTGGTCCCCCCGAAGCACGTCAATACACTGATTGGCACAGGGGGCGCAGCAGATATGCAAAAGGGTATTCATAGGTTCCTCCCTGAGAAATTGGTCTATCTTGGAGAGTATACCATGATTCCCGGGCAGATGCAATGAATAAATTCGAATTTTTCCCCAAAATCAAAGGTTCTCCCTGAAAGCTTCCGCCGGCCCTTTCGGAAACGCGCCGCCCCCGGCAGCCCCAACCCCAAGGGCTAGGGAAACTCTGAATAAATCGTCTGCGGCTGAGCGGCGAATCTTTTGCCCCCAGACTGCGGTTTGAAAAATGGGAAATACACAAAGTATTCCCTCATTTTCCAAACCTTGTCTGGAACCAAAATCTTTCGCCGTCAGCTCTTGCCGATTTAATCAGAGCTTCCCTAGAATATTTTGGTTATGAATACATTGCAAAGTCCTTATGATAAATTAGAAAAACACAATATTTTTACAAATAAAAGGGTTGAAAAATGTCGAAATAGTGCTATAATTCTCTCAAAAGAGGTCAAACCCCGACGTGACCGCCAATTCTCTTCCAGACCTCTCAGGAGTATCCCCTATGGCACCTGACGAACGCTTTTCCACCGCCGCAACCGTCGGCAGCCCCAACCGCAACGGCTTTCTGAGCTATGCCATCGAGTACCAGCTGTGGCTGAATTTTTACCGCGCCACCGACAAAACCACCCTCTCCCAGGAACTCTCCACCCTCCCCACCCCCCAGTCCCCCCGCTACGCCGCACTGAAACGGGTCCTGCGAGAAGAAAAAATATAAAATAAAGACTTGACAATCCCCCGCCCCCATGCTATAATAAGCAAGCACTCAAGGAGTGCCGTATATCGCGGAGTAGAGCAGTTGGAAGCTCGTCGGGCTCATAACCCGGAGGTCGTAGGTTCGAGTCCTGCCTCCGCAACCAAAATTATCCCGGATTTCTGCAAGAAATCCGGGATTTTTCTAACTTTTGTGACTATTTTGCCTCGGCTTCAAATTCACTTTGGGGATAGTTTGGGGATAGCTCAAAATCGAGGGTGGGAAAATCCGAACTTTTTAAGAGAAAAGGAAAATTGACCATCCATGCCGCCGCTGCGCTGAATCACCCGGCTGTGAATTTGAATCACATCATCTCTGACTGAATATGATTGGGAAAAGCAAATGTCAGAAGGTTCAAAGGGAAAGCCGCCTGCTGTCCTTTGCATCCTATGCAGTATAGCAAATGCGGCATATCAGTGGCCGGGCGGTGTGTTTGTTGTGCCAATAACGATGTTAAAAATGAATTACTTCTTTCAAAATTCTCAATGTAAAACGGCAGCAGAAGAACAAATTTCCCTGCTGCCAGATACGAGATAGCAGTACACGAACTTTAGATGTGAATGATACCGTTTCTGTTTGCCTTGATAATGTAGCTAAAACCGCCGTCCGCTTTTGCTGGACTAACCTTGTTTCTATAATCGAAGTACCCAACTCCGATGTTAAGTAATTGGACACCTGATTGGATTGCAGAGGTAAGCGGTTGACCAATATGCGGAGACAGCAATTCACCAACAAAAGGGATTGCTACCAAGCTAACCAAACCGCCTAAGTAAAATCTAATTCTTGATTCTTTTAGAACCTTATAAAAGTCATCCGAACATTGCTGCCATCCCTCAATAAATTGCGTTTCATAGTGCCGTATTAACTCCGGGCTGTCGGCATTATATATATTTGTTTCCAGCTCCCTGATTTTTATTCTAAATGCATGAAGTTCATCATTTCTTCTGTTTTTGAACTCAAGGATGTCTTCAAAACTTACATCCATAGATGGTTGCGGCAAACATTTTTCTATATTGATTTTACAGCACTGTTTCCGTATATCCGCATGACTGCGAGAATTATAGATATCTTGGTTATGTTCGGACTTAGCGGTACCCAAAACAATGTCCTTATCGGAGCATTTTATCGTGTATTCCGCAAGTGTTCTCATATATATACGCCCTATTTTGCTGTCTATTTCCTTCCAGCCATCCATATTATAATCGTTTATAAATCGTTTATCTCTGAAACATTCTAATACATGGGGAGGTATTTTTCTGTAGTGAATTAACTCATGCAAATCAGGTGAACATATTTTCTTTTTGTGTATCCTCACCCGGCCATTCTGAATTCCATTGTTGGTGGTTCTTGACATATAATCAGAAATGCGCTTTACAACACAATCGCAAAAATCTTCTGCAAATTCTGAAAAGAATAGCTCTTGAGGATAAACAGCTTTATATACCCCTAATTCCTGTAAATACAATAATTCCGGGGAAAAATCCGGATAGTTTTCATAGGGGACGATTGATGACACCTCATCCCAATATAGAATGGCATTCCTCAACCAAGCTCCATCTTGAATATCGATCGTTGGATAATACAAAATTGTCTGTGCCATATGTTCACCTCATTTTAGCCGCTCACACAGCGGTAGTATATATTTTCTTTTTCAATTCCGAAATGCAACAATCTATAGTATGCGGGACATCGTTACACCTGGGGGCCGTATGCTGACGTTGGGGTAGACTGACAGTGTGACCTTTCTGTCGGTCTATTCCTGCCTTCCGTCCTTTGAAAAGGGAAACAGCCGTATCAATAAACGCTGGGATGTAAAGCAGAGCAAAACTGTGAAAAATTCGCTATAAGAAAGGCTACAGACGTATTCTGAGGGTGATTTTTAGGCAATCAAAGCGGGGATCCAGTCAAATTATGTGCAGTTTGACAGTTGGTTTTTCTCTCCAGAGGTCGTCCGCTCTATAAAGGGACTGGACGTTGCTGCCATGGTAAAAAAGGAGCAAGATTCACTGCCGTTTTCAGGGGAATATGCGTTCTTGTAAGGATATTTTCCGCAACTGCACACACAGATGCAGCCACTCCCGGTCTTCTCAGAGTGTGCCTGTGGAAATTTATTGCCTCGAATCGCTTTTGCGTAATCTTCAACCATAATTTATACGACTCTTTCCACTTGCAAAAAGCAAGTTTTACCCGACTGTTTAGATCTTTGCGAAGAATTCCTCATCAATTTCATATGTAGTTACTGGTTTTACACCGATTCCATACTCTGCGATTTTTGACATAAATTCTTCACCATCAATAAGATCTATCTGCTGTTTTCCGGGATTTGATGCTTCTTCACGCGCAGCTTTAGAAAAAGAGCCGGTTGTAATCATAACACCTTTTTCAATATCTGTAGTAAGAGATCCCCTAAAATCTCTTATCTCCCCGGCACCAACCATTCCTTTATATCGTTTACACCGAAATGCAACATTAAAGCTAAAAATGCCATTTATCCTCAATTTCCCAGTGCCATCAATTCCACCATCTCCGGATTTTTTCGTAACTTCAACCTGAGTAAATCCACATTCTCTCAAAAGCCTTTGCGACAAACGTTCAAAGCCATACGGATCCATATTCTGAAGTACTTCTGCCAAACGGTCTTTCCAAGGCTTTGCTTCATCGGGAAATTCGACATCATCGTCAGTCGGGTCTTCATTCTCAGGTCGGTCATCGACATTCTGCTGCTGAGAACGCTTTTTTGCCCGTCTTTCAATGTTTTCAACAGTGACCTTTTTTACAATTTCTTTTGAATTAAGTGTATCAACAGCTACAAAGTCCGGCAGTATCGACCATACTCCTCTAGCACTGTTTTCAATTACGCCGTATCTGCTGAGGTATGTTCTTGCCCAGTCCGCCTGATACGAAAGCTCTGATTTATCAGTGCGGCCTTTGTGTTGAATATCAACAACCTCATCACTTATTTGCAAATCCTTGATAATCTGATCCAGAATTTCGTTGTTTTTCCCTGAGCCGCCAAGTTCTTTCAGTACAAGGAATGTCGGCATGATTAGGCTCGTATATCTTATTACCATTACTGCCCCATAAAACGGACTCATCTATCATCCGGAATAAAATCCATAATATCGTTTGGTTCCACCTCAAGCGCGGTACAGATTGCGCCGATCACGTCGGTGGTTATATCCTTATCGTTTGCCAGCTTGTACATCTGATAATGGGTGATGCCGGCAGCTTCTTCCAAATCTTTCTTTTTCATATTCCGATCAACAAGAATATGCCACAGCTTCTTATAACTAACAGCCATTTTGAATCTCCTTTATGCGCTATTTGGTGTCGAGTACAATAACATGAATATAGCATATCACGATTCGACCAAGAAATCAATAATATGATAAGAATTTCAAACTTTTAATAGGTACAAAAATGGTATGGCTGATTTAACGGTTGCGTATAATGGCCGCTATCGGCGAAATCAGAATATTTTTTCATTATCAAATCTTGATATTTTGCCGATAATGTGCTATACTATCCATGTGCAGAAAGTGAGGGATCTCTATGAAATATATTTCTGTCGCGGAAACGGCGAAAAGGTGGCGCGTTTCCGAACGCAGCGTGCGCGGGTATTGCGCCGAGGGAAAAATCGACGGTGCATTTCTGACCGGCAAGACATGGAACATACCCGAAACCGCGGAGAAGCCCGATCGCATTAACAAGAAAACTGATGCGCCAAAGACACTTCTTGAGGTGCTGAAGGCCGAGAAAGCGGCAAAGCTGCACGGCGGCATTTATCATAAAATCCAAATCGATCTGACCTATAACTCCAACCACATTGAGGGCAGTCACCTTACCCACGATCAGACGCGCTATATCTTTGAGACGAACACCATCGGCGCATCGGACGGGACGGTCAAAGTTGACGATGTGGTCGAGACCGCCAACCATTTTAAGTGCATTGATATGGTGATCGACAATGCCAATTACGCTCCGAGCGAGGCGTTCATCAAGCAGCTACACGCTGTTCTGAAAAGCGGAACTTCCGATTCCCGCCTTGACTGGTTTGCCGTGGGCGATTACAAGAGGCTGCCCAACGAGGTCGGCGGGATGGATACTACTGAACCGGAAAATGTCAGTGCAGAGATCAAAAAACTGCTTGCTGAATACAATGCGGTGAAAAGCAAAACATTTGACGACCTGCTGGACTTCCACTATCGCTTTGAGCGCATCCACCCTTTCCAGGATGGCAATGGCAGAGTAGGAAGGCTGCTGCTTTTCAAAGAATGTCTGCGGAACAACATCGTACCGTTCATCATAGAGGATGATCTCAAGATGTTCTACTACCGCGGATTGAAGGAATGGCGGAATGAACGCGGTTATTTGCGCGATACCTGCCTATCTGCACAGGACAGATTCAAGAAGTATCTGGATTACTTCCGAGTTCCCTACGATCAATGAGCAAACCAGCAGAAGGAAATCATTCCTCCCCGCTGTCAGTGACTTTTCATATAGCACGCCCCAAAAAGTACCATTTTAATTACTAAGGACTATGGAAAAGTCCTATGGATTTGAATAGCAGCAAGAATCTTAAAAGCGCATTTCCTGGTTTTCCGAACTTTTCCGCCAAATTCCTTGGGGATAGTTTGGGGATAGGTTATATAAAATCAGCCAACAGCCAGTGAACCTTTTCAACATGCAAATCGTGCTATTTCCTATTATTTCATGTACTTTCAAACTATTTTACGCTATTTACTCGATAAAATAACCAGCTCATAAGCCGGAGGTCATAGGCTTGAGTCATGTGCTCGCAACTGCAAAATACCCGGTATTCTGGCTGAATACCGGGTATTTTTCTAACTTTTTAGTGTTTCTTGGAATAGTACGATTTGCTGTTTGGAATCATTTCTTTTGGGGGCACTTGGGTCAAAAACTTGTTTGCTTGGGTTACGCCGTCCGGATTCCCAATCGATATTTAATAGGAAATATCCCTAATATAAACAAAAAACCCGAACCCATCCCCCACAGGGAAGAAGTTCGGATTTCTTTGCTTTGGTGGGGGAAGGTGGATTCGAACCACCGAAGCTATAAGCAGCAGATTTACAGTCTGTCCCCTTTGGCCACTCGGGAATTCCCCCATGTTTACTTTGCTTTCGTGTGGAGCCGGTAGACGGACTCGAACCCCCGACCTGCTGATTACAAATCAGCTGCTCTACCAACTGAGCTATACCGGCAGGCGTTGCGCTCACTGAAAGCTTTTGTATTATACCATGGATTTGGCAAAAGTCAAGAGGTTTTTGCGAAAAAGCAGACTTTTCTCCCACCGTATCTGAAAAAGGGAGCGGGAGCAGCTGTATGGGTTTCTGTTCTGCGCAGGTCCGGTTCTCAAGGGCTTTAGTTGTCCACCACCACCAGGAAAATGCCGATCAGCACCAAAACCATTCCCATAATGCGGTTCAGGCGCAGCAGCACTGCCTCGTCTTCCCGGTCTTTTCCCAGGATGGATGTCAGCAGCTCCGGGAACAACAGGCACACCAGTCCCAAAAAGCCCATGATCAAGCCTCTGATTTTCATATCCTCGCTCCTTCTCCTTGCGGCGCACCGCCCTGGTCTGAGCGGTGCGCCAAAAATTTATTCTACGGCTATTTCTTTGATTTCCAGCTCGTTTCCCTGCTGCAAATAGGTTCTGTCGCTGCCGCAATGGGGGCAGATTTTGCCCTGGGGGACCGTATCGTAGGTTTTTCCACAGTTTTCGCAATAGGTAACGGCGTGGATCGGCTCCCAGAGGAGCTGGCAGTCCTCCAGCATGGGAGTCCGCTTACAGTTCCAGTTCCACACATCGATAAGGTAGTCGGGGATCACGGTGGACACTTCCCCGATCATCAGTGTCACCCGGCGGACCCGGCTGGCCTGGTTTTCCTCTGCGATTTTCACCACCTGATCTGCAATGTGGAATACAACGCCCAGCTCGTGCATCAGTCTTTCTTTCCGCCAAGCTTTGTGACGATGGTCTGGCCCAGCCGCTTTCCGGCCATGGGCAAGATGGCCTTGATTTTATCCTCGGCTTTCATCATCTTGGAGCATTCGGGGTGATCCCGTTTCAGGTGGATGGCATCAAAGACACACTTGGTGGTGCATACGCCGCAGCCGATGCACTTATTGGGGTCGACCCAGCTGGCGCCGCAGCCCAGGCACCGGGCGGTCTCGATTTTGACCTGCTCGGCGGTCAAGGTCTTGTGGGCATCCCGGAAAGAATACTTGGGGATGCGCTCATCCAGCCCCGCCTCCTGGCGGCCGGCGTGGTCGTAGCACTCCACATAGAAATTGTCCTTATCCAGCATGATGAAGTCCCGGCGGTTCCGGCCGATTTTCAGGTCCGCGCCCTTATGGACATACCGGTGCAGAGACTCGGCGGCGCACTTGCCCTCCTCGATGGCATCGATGGCAAACTTGGGTCCGTGGTACACGTCGCCGCCTACAAAGATGTCCGGCTCGGCGGTCTGATAGGTCAGGGGGTCCGCCACGGGGTAATTTCCTCTGTGGAATTCCACCTTGGTGCCCTCCAGGAGGCTCCCCCACTGGATGGCCTGGCCGATGGCGAAGACCACATGGTCGGCTTTCAGCTCCATGGTCTCATTTTCATCGTAAATGGGGGCAAAACGGCCTGTTTCCGGGTCGATGGTCCGCAGGCATTTCTTAAAGACGATGGTACTGACTCGGCCGTTTTCGTCCACTTTCAGCTCCTTGGGGCCCCAGCTGTTCTGGATGTCGATGCCCTCTTCCAGGGTCTCGGCGATCTCATTTCCGGAGGCGGGCATGGTGGCCCGGTCTTCCAGGCAAACCATGCAGACTCCGGCGGCACCGAAACGCTTGGCGGTTTTGGCGCAGTCTACGGCCACGTTGCCGCCGCCGACTACCACCACGTCGCCTTCCATGGTCTGGTTCTCGTCTTCCAGGGCCTTGTGCAGGAACTCCACGGCAATGGAAGTACCCAGGGCTTCCTCATTGGCCACGCCGGGGCGGCGGCCTCCCTGGCAGCCGATGGCGATGTAGAACGCCTCAAAGCCCTGTTCCCGCAGCTGCTGGATGGTCACATCCTTGCCCACTTCCACACCGCAGCGGATCTCCACGCCCAGCTCCCGGATGACCTGGATCTCGGCATCGATGATGTTCTTTTCCAGCTTGAAAGAGGGAATGCCATAGGTCAGCATGCCGCCGGGTTTCTGGCTCTTTTCAAACACCGTGGGCTTGTAGCCCTTGGTTGCCAGATAGTATGCGGCGGACAGGCCCGCGGGGCCGGAGCCGATAATGGCGATTTTTTGCGCCCACTTTTCCAGGCGGCTGGAAGCGATGACCACCGGGGGAATATAGCGGGTCTCGGCGTTCAAATCCTGCTCTGCCAGGAACTTCTTGACGGCATCAATGGCCACGGCCTCATCAATGGTACCCCGGGTGCAGGCTTCCTCACAGCGTTTGTTGCAGATACGGCCACAGACCGCCGGGAAAGGGTTGTCCTTTTTGATCAGGGCCAGGGCCTCCTGGTACTTGCCCTGGGCCGCCAGTTTCAGGTAGCCCTGGACTGCCACGTGGGCAGGACAGGCGGTTTTACAGGGGGCGGTACCCTTGTCGTAGCAGTTTTTCCGGTTGTTGTCCCGGTAGTCCGGGTCCCAATGCTCCGGACCCCAGGAAATGGCATTGGGCAGTTCGTGCTTGGGGTACTCCACGGTGTTCCCCTGCTTGTCGCAAAGCTTCTGGCCCAGCTTGACGGCACCGGCGGGGCAGTATTCCACGCACTTGCCGCAGGCCACGCACTTGCTGCGCTCTACCTCGGCGGTATAGGCAGACCGGGACAGGTTGGGGGTGTTGAACAGCTGAGAGGTTCTCAGGGCGTTGCAGATCTGCACATTACAGTTGCAGATGCCGAAAATCTTATTCTCGCCGTCAATATTGGTGATCTGGTGGACAAAGCCGTTTTCCTCGGCTTTCCGCAGGATCTCCATGGCTTCTTCGTAAGTAATGTCGTGGCCCTTTCCGGTTTCCCGGCAGTAGTCGGCAAAGTCACCCACGCCAATGCACCAGGAGGCGGGGTCATCGGCACAGCCCTCCCCCATAATCCCCCGGCTGGCCCGGCAGGAACACTGGGCAACGCCGATGTGGCCCTCATACTTTTTGAGCCAGTAGGACAGGTGTTCAATATCCAGGCTCTCATTTTCCATGGGAATGGCCTTTTCCACCGGGATGACGTGCATACCCACGCCGCCGCCACCGGGGGGCATCAGGTGGGTCTTGCCCGCCAGGGGGATATAGGTCATGCGCTCAAAGAATGTGGCCAGTTCCGGATGGTCCTGGAGCCGCTTGTTATAGGGGATCTCCCCCCGCTCATTGTAGCAGGGGATCTCACCGCTGCCGCTCTGGTCGATGTTCATCAGCTCCGCGGAGCCGGGAACGAACATGGGTACAAAGTACCGCCGCTCAGACTGGGGGGCGGTGCGGCCATTGTGGTCATAGTGGTAGCCGTAGTCATATTCCAGCATTCCAAGGAACGCCAGTTCGTCCAGGACTTCCTGGAAATGGGCCTTGTCTTCCTCCTGAACCTTGCACATTTTCCACAGTTCCGGCACGGTGTGGGGCTTGCGGACTTTCATGGCCAGCAGAATGTCACACATTTCATCGGTGAGAATGGCTTCCAGCCCCCAGTATTCCGGGTCATTGGAGCTGACGCTTCCCAGCTTGTGGGCCACCACATCGGTGATCATTTTGCCCACTTTCAAAACCTTTTCCCGGGGGGCGGGGTCACCCTTGGCCTTTGGCTCAAAGGCCCGGCGTTTCAGTTCCTGATCGATCATAGATTTCTCCCTTATATAATCTTATTTTTGTTTCCAATCCTGAATGCGCTGCCCCAGCCACTGGGCCAGGGCTTCCACGCCCTCGCCGGTTTTGGCACTGATGGGGAAAATTTGGATGTTGGGGTTTCTCCGTCTGGCAAACTCCGTGACCTTTTCCATATCGAAATCAAAATAGGGCAGCACATCGATTTTATTGACGATCATGGCATCACAGACCTGGAACACCAGGGGATACTTGAGGGGCTTGTCATGTCCCTCCGGAACGGACAGGATCATCATGTTCATGGCGGCACCGGTGTCAAATTCCGCGGGACACACCAGATTTCCCACGTTTTCCAACACCACCAAATCCAGCTCCTCGGTACCCAGCTGGCGAATACCCTGCCGGGTCATGTCCGCGTCCAGGTGGCACATGCCGCCGGTGTGGAGCTGGATGACCTTGGTGCCGGTGGCCGCAATGGTCTCGGCATCCACATCGGAGTCAATGTCCGCCTCCATAATGCCCACCCTGATCTCCTCCGGCAGGGCTTTCAGAAGCTTTGTCAGGGTGGTGGTTTTTCCGGAACCGGGAGAGGACATCAGGTTTACAAGGAAGGTCCCCTGCTCCTTTAATTCCCGGCGCAGGGCGTCCGCGTCCCGGTTGTTGTCGGCAAAAACGCTCTGCTTTACCTCAATAATACGGTATGGGTCCATAGGCGTCTCCTTTTCTTGGCTTTCTTTTGAAAATTTGAGTGAAAAGCCCTCTTTTTATACATAACTATACACGACATCTTTCCAAATGTCAATTGCGCAACCATCCACCATCTGCCCAAAATTACATATAAATTGACGAATTGCAAGGGTTAGCATTAGCTAATCTTTGTGGACAGTGCAAAAATAACGTTCTGTCTTAGGGGAATGTCCCCTTTATTTGTATTCGAACCATTCATACCGAATGCCGTGGGTAATTTTCTGTCACCGTTCTTTCGGCCCTGTCATAGAATGGGCCTGAAATGCTGAACTTGAGGTGTTGTGCATGGTTCGATTGAATACGCTTTCTCCCGGCAGCCGGTGCCGGATTTTTGCCTTGGAAACCCGGGGGCCCATGCGGCGACGGCTGCGGGAGTTGGGACTGGTGGAGGGTACCGCCGTGACCTGTCTGGGCCGCTCGCCCCTGGGAGACCCAGGGGCCTACGGCGTTCTGGGAGCGGTCATTGCCCTGCGGGATCGGGACGCGGCGGGTGTTCTTGTGGAAAGGACAATGCCATGAGCAGCCCCGGAGCCGCCCCCGGCGGCGGGCCGGGGGATTTCCCGGTACTGGCCCTGGCCGGGAACCCCAATGTGGGGAAAACCACCCTGTTTAACAGCCTTACCGGTATGCGTCAGCACACCGGGAACTGGCCGGGAAAAACCGTGGGTCTAGCCCAGGGGAAGTGCCGGGGCCGGGATATGATGCTGGTGGACCTACCCGGCACCTACTCGCTCCTGTCCCATTCCCCGGAGGAACAGGTGGCCCGGAGTTTTCTGTGCCGTGGCCTTGCCCAACAGGTTCTGGTGGTCTGTGACGGCGGGACTCTGACCCGGAATCTGGTGCTGGTGCTGCAAATTCTGGAAATCACGCCCCATGTGACGGTCTGCGTCAACCTGTTGGAGGAAGCCCGCCGCCGGGGGCAGAGCCTGGATTTAGAGCTGCTTTCCCAACGGCTGGGGATTCCCGTATATGGGGTGGAGGCCCGGAGCCGGGACAGCGCGCAAGCCCTGATGGATGCCATGGAAGCCTCCACATTCCAGGGGCAGCCCACGGCCATTCCATATCCGCCGGAAGTGGAGCGGGCTTTGGAGTCCATAGTTGCCCTGCTTCCAGACGGCCCTCTGCCCCGGCGGTTTTTGGCCCTGAAGCTTTTAGAGGGAGAGCCGGAGCTGCTCCAGGAACTTTCCCCCTACATCCCCCAGTCCGCAAGGGTTGCGGCTCAGGAAGCCCAAAAGGCCCTGGAAGGAACCCTTGGCCCTGGGATGCTGCCGGACCTTTTTACCGCCGCTGCCCTACAGGCAGCCCAAGCCCTGACCCAAGGGGTGGTCACCCAAACCTCTGCTCCGGGGACACAACGGGACCGGCGGATAGACCGGCTGCTGACCTCCCGGCTCCTGGGCTACCCCATGATGCTGCTGCTCCTGGCCCTGGTGTTCTGGCTCACCATTGTCGGCACCAATTCCATTTCCGATGGGCTGCAATGGATATTAAACCAGGGAGAGGCGGGGCTTTTGTGGCTGTTTGCCCTGGTTCATGCCCCCCAGTGGCTGACGGGGCTGCTGGTACTGGGAGCCTACCGCACCACCGCCTGGGTCTGTGCCGTGATGCTGCCGCCTATGGCCGTATTTTTCCCTTTGTTCACTTTGTTGGAGGATGTGGGGTATCTGCCCCGGGTGGCTTTTTTACTGGATAAGCCCTTTGCCCTCTGCCATGGCTGCGGCAAACAGGCCCTCAGCATGTGCATGGGCCTGGGCTGCAACGCCGCCGGGGTGGTGGGGTGCCGGATCATCGATTCCCCCAGGGAACGGCTGCTGGCCATTCTCACCAACAGCTTTATGCCCTGCAATGGCCGGTTCCCCCTGATCATCACCCTGCTGACCCTGTTCTTTGCCCACTCCATGGGTTCTTTCTCTCTGGCCCTGCTGCTCACCGGAGCCATTCTCTTTGCCGTGGCCATGACCTTTGCCGTGACCTGGCTGCTGAGCCGCACGGTGCTGCGGGGGGAACCCTCGGCCTTTGCCCTGGAGCTGCCCCCTTACCGGATGCCCCAGGTGGGAAATGTACTGCTGCGTTCTCTGCTTGACCGGACGGTATTCGTCTTAGGCCGTGCTTTGGCGGTGGCCTGTCCTACAGGGTGTCTTCTATGGTGTCTGGCCAATTGCTCCATAGGAAACGGGAATCTGCTCCAATGGCTGTCAGCAGCCCTGAACCCGCTGGGCCAGTGCCTGGGCCTGGATGGGGTGCTGCTGCTCTCTTTCCTCCTGGGCTTCCCCGCCAACGAGATCGTGCTGCCCATTGCCCTGATGACCTATCAGGCCCAGCAGGTGCTGACGCCCCTGGATTTAAACGCCCTATTGCCCATTCTCCTCTCCCAGGGCTGGACGGCCCGGCGGGCGGTGTGCATGCTCCTGTTCACCCTGTTCCACTGGCCCTGTTCCACCACCCTGCTGACCGTCCGCAAAGAAACCGGCAGCCCCCTATGGACCGCCCTGGCCCTGCTGGTCCCCACAGCGGTGGGGGCGGTGCTGTGTTGGGTGGTGCATTTGTTATAGGCAATTAACATAGTAACGACAAAACCAGAAACGCCTGTCATTCCGACCGCAGCGTCAGCGGAGTGGAGGAATCCACCACGTAACAGTAAGTACCAACGTAATGTGAAATCTGCAACTTGGATGGATTCCTCGACTCACTGCGTTCGCTCGGAATGACATATCGGGGAGGTGGTTCCGTTCAACCCCACGAGTTGTTATTGCCACGTGGCGGGCGGCAGATTGCCGCCCCTACGTTAACGTACCACGTTTTTTGCATTTTTCGAAGCACAAAACACAGATAGACACATTAAATATACGGTATTTGTAACAAATGTATCGTAGGGGCGGCTATTAGCCGCCCGCCACGTTGGATGTTTAACCTGTGGGGGTGAATGGTATCACCCCAATCATGGTATACCCACTGTAGCGGCGGCAATCTGCCGCCATTGGCCGTAAGGCCACTCGTTGGACGTTCGTATCCGTAGCATTCCACGATGCCAGCCCCTCGCCGGGGCTGGATGGCGTTGGGTCAACGCCGCTACAATGTTCCGTATATTGGGTGATACCATTTAACTACACAGGTTATATTTGCCACGTGGCGGGCGGCAGATTGCCGCCCCTACAATAATTTACAACGTTTTTTTCTGTTTACAGATGCAAATCTTCCATAAATCTCCCATAAACGCAAAAACCGCCGCGGGGGAATCCCGCGGCGGAAAAAATTGGGGTTTTAATTACAGCAGGGTGGAGAAGTGCTTGATGGTACGGACCATCTGAGAAACGTAGGAGTTCTCGTTGTCGTACCAGGACACGACCTGAACCTGGGTCTTGCCGCCCTCGAGCGCGCAGACCATGGTCTGGGTGGCGTCAAACAGGGAGCCGAAACGCATACCGATAACGTCGGAGGAAACGATCTCGTCCTCGTTGTAGCCGAAGGACTCGGTAGCGGCAGCCTTCATGGCAGCGTTGATTTCTTCCTTGGTCACAGCCTTGTTCACAACGGCGTTCAGGATGGTGGTGGAGCCGGTGGGGGTGGGAACACGCTGGGCAGCACCGATCAGCTTGCCGTTCAGCTCGGGGATAACCAGGCCGATGGCCTTGGCAGCACCGGTGGAGTTGGGAACGATGTTGCAAGCACCAGCGCGGGAACGACGCAGGTCGCCCTTTCTCTGGGGGCCGTCCAGGATCATCTGGTCGCCGGTGTAGGCGTGGATGGTGCACATAATGCCGGACTCGATGCCAGCCAGGTCATTCAGAGCCTTGGCCATGGGAGCCAGACAGTTGGTGGTGCAGGAAGCGGCGGAGATGATGTTGTCTTCCTTGGTCAGGGAGTTGTGGTTTACGTTGTAAACGATGGTGGGCAGGTCATTGCCGGCAGGAGCGGAGATAACGACCTTCTTGGCACCGGCATCGATGTGCGCCTGGGCCTTGGCCTTGGAGGTGTAGAAACCGGTGCATTCCAGCACAACGTCAACACCCAGCTCGCCCCAGGGCAGCTCAGCGGCGTTGGCCTTGGCATAGATGGTGATCTTCTTGCCATCGACAACGATGTTGTCCTCGCCGGCTTCCACGGTGTGGGTGCCGAAAGGCAGAGCGTATGCGCCCTGAGTGGAATCGTACTTCAGCAGATGTGCCAGCATCTTGGGAGAGGTCAGGTCATTGATGGCAACAACCTCGAAGCCCTCAGCACCGAACATCTGACGGAAAGCCAGACGGCCGATACGGCCAAAACCATTGATCGCAACTTTAACAGACATGGGAATTTCCTCCATTTCATAGTACTGCATGCGCAGTCTGATCATACTGTCAGCACGGGAAGACTATCGATACTCCCGTACGGATATTATTATACTATAAGGCCCAGTTAATGTAAACTGGAAATTCTGTCAAAACCCGTAGAAAATAAGCAGCGTTTTTTGTGCAAAATCCGATTATTCATAGGAAACCGGAGAACCTTCCGGGGCAACGGCCATATAGGTGTTGCCCACGCCCAACTGCAGGGGCTTCCCGTCCTGGGTGAAGAACCGGAACGGTGCTTCGTCTCCGTCACAGGTCCAGGTAATGGGAATCAGCTTGCCGCCGTTGGCAAAGTAGCCGGTGCCGCCGTTTGTAAAGTTGGCGGTGTAGTAAATGCCGTCCATGGAAATATCCGCCAGCATGATGATGACATTGGTAAAGCACTCCGGGTTGCCGGTGGAGCCGTCTACCATGGGGGTCTCATACTGGTTGTAGACGTATTTCCCCAGGCTTTCGTCATAGACCATGGAGGTATCCTTCTTGTTGTTGCGGTAGGTGAAAGTCACCGTTACCGTTCCGGCGGCCTCTCCCTCGGCAGGGGTGCCGTTTTCCGTAAACTGCAGGCCATAGTCCTTGTCCTCCGGCTGCTGGGTGGCGTAGCCTTTCTCGGTGAGCAACGCTTCCACACCCTCAGGCTTTACAAACAGGCAATGCTCCAGCTTGGAGGCGGGCTTAAAGGTAAAGTCCCGGTCCATTTTCCGGTAGGAATAGTCGGTGCCGTCATAGGTGTCCACATTGATACGCTCCACGCCCAGGCTCTTGGCATGGCCCAGGGCCTGGTCCGAGCCGCTGGCATCCAGCAGCACCGCGTCATAGTGCTTGACCAGCTGATTGAACATGGGCCGCACGGACCGGACGGAGCCGATCTCCTGGGCCTTGGTGGTGTCCGTAAACAGGGCCAGGTCCCGGATGATGGAGCCGTTGACCCACATTTCCATGAGAATATCCGCGCCCATGGTGCCGTAGTGGGGCAGGGCATCCCGGATATTGCTGACGGTGACGGCCACCACCCGGCCCGTATAGGGGGCATCCAGGGTCTCGCCGTTTAAGGGGTTCGTATACACCGGGGCCGGCTCGGTGGTGGGCTCCGTGGTTTCTTCCGTGGTGGGGGCTGCGGTTGCTTCCGTAGTGGGAGCTTCCGTGGGCATGGTGGTCTTGGGAGGGACCAGGGCGCAGCCCGTCAGGCTCAGGCACAGGGCCAGAAACAGAGCAACATACTTTTTCATAATGCGTACCTCGATTCAAAATAGAATATCCGTTATGACACTTCGTCCTTGTCCAAAATGTCCGACATGGTTTTCCCGATGGTGTAATAGAACACATTGTCCCGGGCGGGCTGCAAGTCCAGCAGCTGGCCCCGCTTGGAATAGACATTGTAGCAGCCGTAAAGCACAGGGATCACGCTGCCGTCCTCCGCCACCATCTGGCAGAGGTTGTAGAACGTACCGGAATTGGACAGGGACTCTTTGGTCATGTTCAGCAGGGTCTCGTTGGCCAAAACCTTGTTGCCAAGGTTGCCGTAGCCCTTGAAGAACTCCGACAGGTCGGAATTGGGGGGCAGCTTGGTCTGGCCCAGGTAGATGTCATAGGTTCCGGCGTTCAATACCTGCTGATAGGTAATGCCCGGGCCGGAGCCGCCGTATTCCAGAACGCCGCAGGGAATGCCCAACTCCGACAGGTGGGAGGCAATATCCCGGGCAGTCCGCAGACGGGCGGAATCATCGGCGTTTACCAGCAGCTTGAGCTTCTGAACCTCGTTGGTCTTTTTGTCCTTGGGGAACTGTAGGTTGCCAATGGAATCCAGGAACTTCATGGCATCGTAGCTGTAGTTGGCCGCCAGACTGGGGTAATAATAGGGCGAGCCGGGAGAGGTGATCAGGGAGGCGGGCTGGGCCATGCCCCGGTAGTTGTCCTCGTTGAGGGTCTCCCGGTCAATGGCATAGGTCAGGGCCTTTTTAAGGGTATCGTTTTTCTTGAACCACTCGGAATAGATGGTGTTGCAGGAGAGATACAGCAGCACCCCGTTTTCCACTTCCCACAGCTCATAGTCACAGCGGTATTCACCGAAAGAATCCAGCATGGGGTCGGCAATGGCCAGGTTCAGTTCACCGAACTCAAATTCGTCCCGCAGCTGGGTCTGGCTGGTGGCTTCCATCAATGTGATCACATTGGCCCGGACGGACAAGGTGGCATCGCACCACCAGGAGTTGTTTTTCACCAGCAGGACACTGTCTTCATTCTGCTGGAACACATAGGGTCCAGTCCCCAGGGGGTGTTCCGCCCCCACTTCCGAAGCCTTGATGATGGGAATGTCCAGAAGCAAGGGAAGATTCTGGTAGGCCGTGTCCGTCCAGAACGTAATGCCCTCTCCGTCCTCGTGGAGCTTGTACTCCACAATGTGGGTAAACCGGCCCTTATAGAAGTCGCTTTCCCGGGCGGCATCGTAAGAGGCGATCACATCCGCCGGGGTGACCCGGGTGCCGTCAGAAAACCGGGCGTTTTCGTCCAGGTAGAACGTGTAAATCATATTGCTGGGGGACACCCGGTATTTAGAGCATAGAATGGGTACGGTTTCGTTTTTGCTGTTGTAGGCGAACAGGCCCTGGTACATGAGGGAAAACAGCACCCGGTTGGAAAAGTTCATGGCAATGATGGGGTTCATGGAGCGGTTGGGGTAGTAGGCCAGGATCATGGTCTCCTCCGCCAGTTCGTCCGGCTCCGTGGGGGCCTCCTCATCCTCCATTAAAATTGCGTCGCCTGTCGGCACATAGGCCTCCTCCTGGGTCTGTCCGCAGCCGGAAAACAGGGACAGGAGTCCGGCAAAACACAGTAGCAGGGCAATCAGCCGTTTCATAGCATTCCTCCTTCGCATACGATCACGGCCCCCTGGCTCCCCCGCCGTCCCCGGGTGACCCGGTGGGACCAGTAGAGGTCGCTTTGGCACACGGTACAGGCATCGCTGATGTCCACATGCCGGACACCGGCCTGCCGGAGAACCCAGGCGTTTACCGCCTTTAGGTCGATGGTATATTTTTCCCCAAGGGGGCGAATATATGCCTGCATTTCCGGCCCAAAGGCGGAAATCAGGGCCTGGGGTACATCCTCATGGGTCTCAAAGTGGCAGAAGCCGATGTTGGGACCCACCGCTGCCCGGATGTTTTCCGGGTGGCTTCCGTATTCCCGGGTCATGGCTTCCACCGTCCGGGCGGCAATGGCGGAAACCGTACCCCGCCACCCGGCGTGGGCCGCGCCAACGGCTCCCGTTACCGGGTCCCACAGCAAAATAGGGGTGCAGTCCGCGGAAAATACCACCAGTGCCAGCCCCGGAACATTGGTCACCAGAGCATCACAGTCCGGCAGATGGGGGGCATACAGCCCCGCCCCCCGGTCCTTTTCCCCGGCCACATACACAATGTCCGAATGGACCTGCCGGGGCAGCACCACATTGTGGGGGTCAAAGCCCAGGGCCTTGCCTAAAATGCGGTAGTTTTCTTCCACATGCTCCCGGGTATCGCCCCGGCCACCGCCGATGTTCAGAGAGGACAGATACCCCTGGCTGACACCGCCTTTCCGGGTGGTAAAGCCGTGGGGAACACCGATGTCCTCGGAAGCCAGATACACCAGCTCCCCTTTTTGAATTGTCTTTATCATGGCGTTCTCCTGTTTGCCGTGCAGGGGACGAACCGGACTTTACTGCTCCATGCCGGCTTCTTTGTCCTTCTGCATACAGCACTTTTTGTATTTTTTGCCGCTGCCGCAGGGGCAGGGGTCGTTGGGGCCAACCTTTTTAGAGGCGTTGCGGATGGGCTGCTTCTTTACTGCGCTGCCGTCGGAAGCACCGGCGGCACCGGTCTCCTTGGCCACCTTCTCCCGCTTCACTTCCTGCTGGGGCTGGATGCGCACCAGGAACATCCGGCGCACGGTCTCCTCCTTGATGGACTCGATCATGCTCTGGAACATCTGGTAGCCCTCTTCCTTGTAGGCGATCACCGGGTCATGCTGGCCGTAGGCCCGCAGACCGATGCCCTGCTTCAAATCGTCCATGGCATCGATGTTGTCCATCCAGTATTCGTCCACCACCCGCAGGGTGACCACCCGTTCCAGCTCCCGCATGAGCTTGTCGCCGTAGGCCGCTTCCTTGGCGGCATAAGTCTCCTTGGCCAAATCGCAGAGGGCTTCGCCCAGTTTCTGGCTGTCCATGCCCATAAAGGCCTCTTTGTGGGAAGCAAGGGTGCCAGGAGCGTAGTAAATGCCCTCGGTCTGCACCGCCAGTTCTTTCAGGGCTTCCTCGTTGGCACTGCCCCCGTGCTGACCCAGGACGGACACCACGGTGGAGGTCATTACCGCGTGGAGCATGGAGAGAATGTTCTCCTGCAAGTCCTCCCCGTCCAGCACTTTCTGCCGCTGGGCGTAAATGACCTCACGCTGGGTATTCATCACATCGTCATACTCGAGGACGCTCTTTCTGGCCTTAAAGTTCCGGCTTTCCACGTTCTTCTGGGCGTTTTCCACGGCACCGGAGAGGATTTTCGCGTCAATGGGGGTGTCCTCGTCCAGGCCCAGGGAATCCATCATGTTCATGATCCGCTCGGAGGAGAACAGCCGCATCAAATCGTCCTGCAGGCTCAGGTAGAACCGGCTTTCACCGGGGTCACCCTGACGGCCGGAACGGCCACGGAGCTGATTGTCGATCCGGCGGGACTCATGCCGCTCGGTGCCGATGATAAACAGGCCACCGGCATCCCGGACCTGCTGGGCCTCCTGGGCAATGTTGGATTTATAGGATTTCAGCAGCTCATTATATTCCTGCCGGATGGCAAGGATCTCCGGGTCGGTGGTTTCCGCAAAGGAATCCGCTTCCGCGATCAGCTCCTCGGGCTTTCCCAGCCGTTTCAGCTCTGCCTTGGCCAGGAACTCGGCGTTGCCGCCCAGCATGATGTCGGTACCGCGTCCGGCCATGTTGGTGGCAATGGTCACGGCCCCCAGCTTACCGGCCTGGGCCACGATCTGGGCCTCCTGCTCATGGTATTTGGCATTCAGTACATTGTGGGGAATGCCCTGGATTTTCAGCATTTTGCTGAGAATTTCGCTCTTTTCAATGGAGATGGTACCTACCAGCACCGGCTGGCCCTTGGCGTGGCACGCCTTGACCTGCTCCACAATGGCCCGGAACTTTCCGGCCTCGGTCTTATACACCACGTCCGGATGGTCCACCCGGATCACCGGGCGGTTGGTGGGGATCTCCACCACGTCCAGCCGGTAAATGGCCTCAAATTCCTCCTGCTCCGTCAGAGCCGTACCGGTCATGCCGGAGAGCTTGTCATAAAGGCGGAAGAAATTCTGGAATGTCACCGTGGCCAAGGTCTTGCTTTCGCTGGCCACCGTTACCCCCTCTTTGGCTTCAATGGCCTGGTGCAGACCCTCGTTATACCGGCGGCCATACATCAGTCGTCCGGTGAATTCATCCACAATGATGATCTCCCCGTCCTTGACCACATAGTCAATGTCCTTTTTCATCAGGCCCCGGGCTTTCATGGCCTGGTTGATGTGGTGAGACAGGGTGGTGTTTTCCGCGTCTGCCAGGTTTTCCACGCCGAAGAACTTTTCGGCCTTGGCAATGCCGGAGGCGGTAAGGGAGACGGTTCTGGATTTTTCATCCACAAAGTAGTCACAGTCGTAATCGTCCTGGACTTCCTTGTCCTCGGTCTTGGCAAAGACCTGTTTGCGCAGGGTGGATACGAACTGGTCTGCCATCTGATACAGCCGGGAGGAATCCTCGCCCTTGCCGGAGATGATCAGAGGGGTCCGGGCCTCATCGATCAGAATGGAGTCCACCTCGTCCACAATGGCAAAAGCATGGCCCCGCTGCACCAGTTCCTGTTTGTAAATGGCCATGTTGTCCCGCAGATAGTCAAAGCCCAGCTCGTTGTTGGTGCAGTAGGTAATGTCCGCGGCGTAGGCCACTTTCCGCTGAGGCGGCAGCATTCCGGGAATCACCAGGCCCACGGTCAGGCCCATGTAGCGGTAGACCTTGCCCATCCACTCGGACTGGTACTTGGCCAGATAATCGTTGACGGTGACGATGTGAACGCCCCGTCCTGTCAGGGCATTGAGGTAGGCGGGCAGAATGGCCACCAGGGTCTTTCCCTCACCGGTTTTCATTTCCGCAATGCGCCCCTGGTGCAGTACGATGCCGCCGATGAGCTGCACGGGATAGGGCCGCAGGCCGATCACCCGGTCCGCCGCCTCCCGAATGGCGGCAAAGGCTTCCGGAAGCAAATCATCCAGGCTCTCGCCGCCTGCATAGCGGTTCTTGAATTCCTGGGTCTTGGCCTTTAGCTCCTCCTCTGTCAGGGCTTTATAAGACTCCTCCAAGGCCAAAATGGCATCCACCATGGGCTGGATCTTTTTCAGCTCACGCTGGGAGCGGGTTCCAAACAATTTGGTCATCAATCCCATGTGGGATCTCTCCTTTCAAATCCGGGTTACAGGCCGGATTTCCTTTAAAATTTGCTAATCTATGGCATTATACCATACCGGGTCAAAAAAATATAGGGTATTTTGTGAACAAAAAAACCTGTTGGGTTTTTAAGAAACCTGTGATATGATAGACTTCAATAACATTCCCCCGGAATCGGGGGGCCGTTTTTGTAAGGAGGAATTTTCTGTGTCTGTATCCCATGGGATGGAAGTCGGGTTCTGCCGCTGTTTTCAGGCCCTTTTGAAAGTGGGCAACTACTTTATGGGCTATCGGATGCCCCAATATCTGGAAGGCCCGGGAAAAATCCGGGAGTTGGGGGCTTTTCTTCGGGAGAAGAACATCCATGATGTGCTGGTAGTCACCGGCTCCGGCATGGTGCGCCGGGGACAGGTGCAGCCCATGCTGGAGGGCTTTGGGAAGGCCGGTATCCGTCACCACGTCATCACCTTTGACCATCCGGACCCCAGCTCTCAGGATGTGGAAGCCGGGTTCGGGGCTTACCAGGCCCAGGGGTGCAAGGCCATTGTGGCTCTGGGCGGCGGCTCCCGCATTGACTGCGCCAAGGCCATTGCCGCCAAGGTGGCCCACCCCAACAAGTCCGTTTCCCAGCTTCAGGGACTTTTGAAAGTCCACAAGCCCATTGTACCCTTTGTGGCCATCCCCACCACCGCCGGTGCCGGGTCAGAGACCACGGTGGCCGCCGTCATCACGGACTCCGAAACCCATCGGAAAGCCGCCATCAATGACCCCTTTCTGATTCCCAGGTACGCGGTTTTGGACCCGGAGCTGACCGTAGGGCTGCCCCCTTTCACCACCGCCACCACCGGCATGGATGCCCTGGCCCACGCCGTGGAAACCTATACCAACCACACCTATAATACAAAGCTGGAAGATAGGCTGTCCAAAGAAGCCGTCCGGCTGATCCATGACAATTTGTTCGCAGCCTTTGAACAGGGCGAAAATCTGGAAGCCCGGCAGAATATGCAGCGGGGAGCGTTCTATGCCGGACGGGCCTTTACCCGGGGCTGTGTGGGCTATGTCCACGCCATCGGCCACACCCTGGGTGGCCTTTACGGCGTCAGCCACGGCCTTGCCATGGCCGTGCTGCTGCCCAAGGTCATGCGTGCCTACGGCCCCGCCGCCCAAAAACGCCTGGCAGAACTCTCCCGGGCCTGCGGCATTCCGGGAACCACCCAGGAAGAACTGGCCGAGGGGTTCCTGAACTGGATGGAGCAGACCAACGAAAAAATGGGCATTCCCAAGGGCTTCGACATGATCCGGGATGAAGACATCGACCAGATGATCACCTGGGCCAAAAAAGAAGCCAACCCCCTCTACCCCGTCCCCGTAATCTGGGGCCGGGAGGAACTGCGGCAGGTGATTGAGGACGTGCGGATAAAAACGGGGGCGTAATTGGAAACTGACAGTGTTTTTGAGTTGACAGTTGACAGTTATTTTCAAATTGACAATGGACAATTGACAATTATTGGGGCGAGCAACGTTTTTCGTTTGTATCCATCCGTTAAAATCCGCGGGCGGCAACGTACCATATTTTCATATTTAGAAGCGCAAAATTAGGATTATATACGTTGAATATATGGTATTTTTAACAATTTTGACGTAGGGGCGGCAACCTGCCGCCCGCCACGTTGGATGTATAACCTGTGGGGGTGAATGGTATCACCCCATATATGGTACCCCCACTGTAGCGGCGGCAACCTGCCGCCAACCGGCCCGCAGGGCCGGAGCGTGGTACGTTTGAATTTGTAACGCTCAATGCAAAAAACGTCTGTCATTCAGGCCTTGAGCGCAAGCGGAGTCGAGGAATCTTCCCAAGTGGCAAGTTTTATCTTGTGGTGGTTCGTTATCCAACGTGGTGGATTCCTCCACTCCGCTGACGCTACGGTCGGAATGACATATCGGGGGGTGGTTCCGTTGGGCCTAACGGGTTATATTTGCAACGGGGCCAGCCCCTGGTGGGGCTGGAGTGGCGATGAATCATCGCCGCTACATTGCGTATACCGTTGCACGTAACGGGTGTAGCGGCGGCAACCTGCCGCCAACCGGCCCGCAGGGCCGGAGTCGTGGTACGTTCGAATTTGTAACGCTCAATGCAAAAAACGTCTGTCATTCAGGCCTTGAGCGCAAGCGGAGTGGAGGAATCCACCACGCGGCAGAAAGTACCAACGTAAGGTAAAATCTGCTACTTGGGAAGATTCCTCGACTCCGTTTCACTATAAATTGGTACAGTATTTTAGACACAAATTTCAAAAAATAAATGACAG
>CAKTQE010000025.1 GCA_934593275.1 uncultured Oscillospiraceae bacterium
ATGATGGTGTAAACCATGTGATTGCACAATGTGTAAACCATGTGAGTCTTGACAAGATTGCCGCCGCTACAGTGGGGGTACCATGTTTTGGGTTGTACCATTCACCCCCACAGATTATACATCCAACGTGGCGGGCGGCAGGTTGCCGCCCCTACATCAAAATTGTTATAGATACCGTATATTTAACGCATCTAGTGCCGGTTTTGCGTTCTAAAAATGTCAAAAACGTGGTACATTATCGTAGGGGCGGCAATCTGCCGCCCGCCACGTGGCAAATATAACCTGTGGGGGTGAATGGTATCACCCCATATACGGTACAATGTAGCGGCGTTGACCCAACGCCATCCAGCCCCGCCAGGGGCTGGCACCGTTGCAAATTACAACCTGTTTCGTTGAACGGTATCACGCAATACAACGAAAAACGTTTTTCCATTTATCGTTACAAATACAAACGTACCACGACTCCGGCCTTGCGGCCGGGTGGTGGTGCTCCGCGCAGCGAATCAAAAATTATTGATTGCCGGGGGCAATCACACCATAATTCCATCGGCAGATTGCCGCCGCTACAGTGGGGGTACCATGTTTTGGGTTGTACCATTCACCCCCACAGGTTATACATCCAACGTGGCGGGCGGCAGGTTGCCGCCCCTACTTTTTTGCGCCCTGATGACGCAAAAAAGCACCCTTTCGGGTGCTTTTTTTGGAAATTATTCCTTTTTTTCCGGTTCCGGTACAGCCAGGCCCGCCACGTTGGAGACGGGGAGGGAGAACGCGATGCCTTTGGCTTTTTTGGCCATGCCCATTTCTTTGTAGATGGCGTTCAGCACCCGGTCCCGGATGGTTTTTTCCACCACCATCATGAGGATTTCCTTGTCCGCATGGACGGTGATGCCGAAAAAGTGGGCGGCGTCCTCTTTGACCACCCCTCGGGCGTTTAGTATGGTGCCGCCCCGGACGCCGTTTTCCCGGGCGACGTCCATGACGTCCTCGGCAAAGCCTGCGTTGACGATTGCAAAAATGACCTCGTGATTTTCCGTTTTCATCTTATCCCTCCCTGCCCATGCGGTTGTCACTTAAAAACTGATACAGATTGACCCCGATCACGCTGGATAGGGGTACGGCAAAGCAAATGCCCTTGCCGCCCCGGACCGAGTGAAATTTGTCTTCCAGGCAATTCATGATTTCCTCCACCAGGTCCTCCCGGACCACGCTGAGGATCACCGCCTTGTGGGGTTCCAGACCCAGCAGCTCCAAAAGCTGGGAGTTGGCCGTCCCCTGACCGTTGGTCACCATCTGAAAATTTACATTGTACTGCCCCAGTACATCCAGGTAAAACTCGCCCTTGGGCCGGTCTACCACGGTGATCAGGAGCTTTAATTTTTTGATTGCGGAATCCTTTACCGTATTGTTCATAGGCGGCTCCTTTACATAAAGTTGATGATCTGCTGATCGTCCGCGTCCAATATCCGCTTCATGGCCCGCCGCTCGTTGACCCGCTCGGCAACGATGCCCCGGAAACCAAGAAGCTGAATGGCGATCAAGGGTGTCATGGCCACCATGGCCACCACGCCGAAGCCGTCCCGCAGCACCGCCTCGCTCCCCTGGAGACTGACACAGGCTCCCACCGCCAGGGGCAGGATGAAGCCGGAAGTCATGGGGCCGCTGGCCACACCGCCGGAGTCAAAGGCAATGGCCGTATACACCGGCGGCACAAAGAGGGACAGTGACAATGACAGAAAATAGCCTGGAATCAGATAATACACCAGGGAAAAATCATAGACAATGCGCACCATGCTCAGGGCAATGGAGGCTCCCACACCCAGACACAGGGCCACCATCATGGATTTTCTGCCCACCAGTCCCCCGGTCACTTCTTCTACCTGGGTATTGAGGACATGGACTGCCGGTTCTGCCAGCACTGTCAAGACCCCGGCCCCAAAGCCGAAGCAGACCAATATGGCCGGATGGGCCTGGGCAAGGCTGCTGCCCATTTTGTAGCCCAGGGGCATAAAGCCCACGTTGACCCCGGTGAGAAACAGCACCAGGCCGAGATACGTAAACACCACGCCTACGGCAATGCGGTTCAGCTGCTTCCGGGAAAGCTTCAAAAACAGCACCTGGCACACGCCGAAGAACACCACGATCATCCCCAGGGCCAGCCCCACCTCCCGGCAGGTATGGAGCAGGGAGTGGCCAAAGGCCCCCAGAATATCCTGGCTCATGGCAAAATCCGGCACGTCATATATCAGCTCTTTCCGGGACAGGATGCCTAAGATCAGCACCGCCAGCACCGGGCCGATGGAGCAAAGGGCCACCAGGCCGAAGCTGTTTTCCTTGCTCCGCCGGTCCCCCAGAACATGGGAAACACCCACGCCCAGGGCCATGAGGAACGGCACCGTAATAGGCCCCGTGGTCACGCCGCCGGAATCAAAGGCCACCGGCAGCATAGACAGCTTCCCGCCCACGGCCAGAAGCAACGACAGGGCAAACAGCAGCATATAAAACAGCATTAAAATCTGGGACAGGGACTTCTGGAACACGATTTTGAGGATGGCCACCAGCAGAAACACGCCCACGCCCACACCCACGGTATAGGTCAGCACCATGCCGTTGATCACGGACTCCACCTGGCCCGCCAGAACCTGCAAGTCCGGCTCGGCAATGGTGATCAGCACCCCCAGCACAAAGCAGACCCCCAGCAGCAGCCCCAGGCGTTTCTGTTTGGAAAGGCCGGAGCCTACATGGGAACCCATGGGGGTCATGGCCAGGTCCGCGCCCATGCTGAACAGGCCAATGCCCAAAATCAGCAGGATTGCCCCAATGGTAAAGGTGATCAATTCTATTCGTGTCAGGTTCAGCAGCGGCGTGGCCGCCAGCAGATAGACCATGGCCGTAACGGGCAGCACGGACATGAGGGCCTCTTTGATTTTCGCTTGCAGTTCTTTCAAGGGGGCGTTCCTCCTTTTGGGTTTCGGTGTTCGAAACCGCCGAATGTTTGTTACCTACAAATTATACCAAAAAAGTAGGTTCTTGCCAACCCGTTAAAACGCAACTTTTTGTAAACAAATCTCCGACAAATTCCGGATTTTGACTGATTTTCCCCAGAAGGCGGTGAAATTCATCCGCACACGCAAAAAATCACCCATCGCAAGGACGGGTGATTCTTTCCTATATGCCCAAATAGCGGTAAAATCGGATCAAATCGGTCCACAACCCCTGAATGGGGTGTATTTTTACCGCCAGATTCACCGCCAGCACCAGGGCCAGCAAGACCCCATAGCGGCGCGCCAGGGTTTTTCCCCCGGTCTTTGCCGCCGTGATGACGGACCAATAGCCCTGGACCGCCAGGGGGATCAGCAGCACAAAGTAGGGCAGGGTATACTGTCCCTTGGCTTCCCAGAAGGTATGGAACACAAAACCGCCTACAAAAACCGTCATCAGCAGAAGCATTTCCGGTGAAAGCTCCTCTTTTCCGGAGAAAATCAGCAGTGCCGCTCCAAAGAGGAGCCAGATGTGCAGATAGTTGAGGAGTCTGCTCATATGCCAGGAGCCTATAGGTGCGCTGACCGCCCGAAGCTGCTCCGGAATATCGTAGTCCGATTTCATCTGCTGCAAAATCCAGTGGCCCTCAAACAGGGGGTCGCACCACTGAGAGGCGGTCTTTTTTACCAGCATCTGCGCCGTATATTTGGGGTTTTTCACCAGATATTCCAGCCGTTCTTTTAAATCCTGCCGCACCCGCTCTTTCTGACGCTGTGCGTCCAGTTCCGCGTCATCCAGTGTACTCCAAACATAACCGTCATACCGGCCCGGGGTCTGGTTTCCGTCATCATGGAGTCCCATAACCACCCAGGCCAGGGTGGTGCTGCCCTGGGAAAAGTCCTGGCCCGTGATTTGCTCCATGCAGGCTATGGGAAGTTTCGCCCCCAGCACAAAGGCCAGCAGCAGCACCGCCAGCGCCGGCCACCGCTTCCATGCCTTTTTTGTCAGCAGATATACCGCGGCATAAATCCCCAGGCCCAGGGCGAAAATCTGATAGTTGGATTTAAACACCAGTGCCAGAAGCAGAAATACCCCGGCAAGAATTCCATGAATGGCTGTTCCTTTGTGGCAGTAATCAACGGTCTCCACCGCCGCCAGCAGGGCCATGGCCAGCCCCAGCAAAGTGCCGTACAAAAAGGACGTGTAAAACAGCAGAGGAAGAAACAAAAGCCCCAGCAGGGTGGGAACCACTGTCCCCCTCCCCAACCGGCGGGACAATTCCCCCAGTGTCCACAAAATCACCAGGTAGGCCCCTACATTCAGCATCTGAAAGGCCACATAATTGCCGTCTCCCCAGAGGTAGCTCAGGCCGCAGAGGAACAGAACCATGCCGGACTGGTGGGGATACCGGGCCATATAGGTTCCGGCTCCAAAGGCACTATACTCTTTCTTTCGAAGATGCTCCGCAAATTGCAAAATGGAAAGCTGATCCGCCCGGGGAATATAGCGGGTATTCAGAACCCACACCACCCCCAGAATTCCCGCCAGAGCCAGCAAAGCGAAGCGCAGGGCCGGGAGACTTTTCCGCTGAAAGCGGCCCTTTTTTGCCGCCAGACCTATTCCCACCGCCGCCAGGAAGCTGCCCACCAGCAGCAGGGTCTGGCTTGTGGAAGCATCCGCGCAGAGGTAGACATACTCTGAGGTCTCCATATAGCAAATGCAAACCAGTGACAGCAGCAGCAAACCCACCACGGCGCAGAAAAAGCACAGGCGCAATATAAAGCCGTAGGCCTTACAAACTTTTTGAGATACCTTTTCCATGACCTACCTGCCTTTACTGTAGCTTATAAACCGTAATAGGGCTGCCGCTGCATGTGACCTTGGCGGTCAGATAGCCCAGGCAGTCCAGAATGTTTGGCAATATCCACTTGCTGCTGCTTCGGTTTCCGTCAGGGCCACGGGTGTATACCACCGGGTAACGCTGGGCAATGGCGGCGTAAATGGCGTTCTTCTGGGCGTAGCGTTCCGGTTCCGCCGCGTAGCGTCCGGAAAAGCTGTCACTCATCACGAAATAGGTCTTGTCCGCGTATTCCGGAGTCACAGTGATCTCCCCGTCTGTAAGACAAAACGCATCGGTCTTGTCCGTATAGCCCGCCGGGTCAAAGGGGGTATAGCCCTCGTAAATGGAGTTTTCCGCCGTAATGCCCAGGGCTTCAAAATCCCGCAGGGCCAGTTGGCGGCTATCCGGCACCGTCAGGTGCTTGGTATCCGACAGACCGAACACAAAGGAATTGAGCAGCACCCCGCCGGTAAACACCAGCACCACCGCCGATACTGCTTTCCCGCCTTTGGGCATGGCTCTGGCTCTTCTGTAAAGGTCTCCCAGGCCGATGCCGATCAGCAGCATGAAAAAGGGATACACAGGAATGCCCCAACGGGACCAATGGAGCTTTAGTACGCTCATGCAGCCCCAGTAAATCGCCCCGGTCAGCAGACACATGCGTCCCTCGTCTTTCATCCGCAGCACGCAGGCCAGGCCCCACAGCAGCAGCACCCAGGTCTCCGTTCCAAAGGCATTGAGGAAATCCGTCAGATAAAACCGGATATTTCCGGTGAAAGGCAGGCCGTCCGCCCCCAGATGTTCCGGCCTTGCCTCCCGCAGAACGTTGGAAATCACTGCCTGATAGTCCAAGAACAGATTGGGGGCAATGAGGAAAATGGCGCAGACCACCAGCAGTACGCTAAAGGCTCCCAGACGAAGAATGTCCACAGGCTTTTTGTTCCGCAGGCTGCGATATACCACCGCCAGAGCCAGGGGCAGACACAAAATGGCCCCGTTGTACTTGATGGTCACGCAAATGCCGATGATCAACGCCCCAAAATAGATATACTTGTCCTTTCCGTATACCAGATACCGGCGCAGCATCCAGGTAAACAGCACCACAAAGAAGCAAAGCACCACATCCGGGTTGGCAAGGGTGGAATAGCGAATAAAAATCGGCAGGAAGCCCACACCGCAGCCCACACAAGCTCCCGCCATGCGCCCCAGGCATTTGGACTGTTTTTCCAGAAGCTCCTGGGCAAACAGCATTGTCAGCGGGATCAGGGCCGTCCCAAAAAGGGCCGAAAAGAATCTGGCCACCAGGTAAAAGCTGTGGGCATGGGTCTCAAAGGCCACATAGGCCGGCTGGTGGTAATAAAGTCTTGAAAAGACGGCAAAGAGGATGGCATCACATTTGATTTCAAAATGGTCCGGGCGGTCAAAGGACTGGGCCATCCAGGAGTGTCTGGACAGCATTTCCATAGCATAGTCCACGGTTGCGGGTTCATCGGGGTGCAGCAGCAGGGGCATTCCCCAGAAGCAGCCCAACAACCGCATCAGAAACCCGGCCACCGTCAGGGCGATCAGGAAATACCAGTACCGCCTTTTGCTCTTTTTTTCAAGTGTTTCAGCTTCCATTGCTATCTCTGCTCCTTTTATCATCCGCTGCCCAGGTGGGCGGCCAATTTTTGCGTTTCAAAGCTATTTTTCTTATTGTAACGCCTGGGCTATTGTTTTGCAAGCACCAATCCGGCCACTCCCCCGACTTTAAAAATCCCGCACCGGGTCTCCTAAAGACACGGTGCGGGGAAATTGGGTTTTGGTTTTAGAACTCCACGTCCATCTTGGCGATGACGGCGGCGCAGCGGGGGCATAGGCCCTGGGGGTTGGCTTCCAGGGAGTGCATCCAGCAGCGGGGACACTTTTCTCCCTTGGCTTCGGAAACGCCGATGGTCAGCTGGGGGAAGTTTACACCGGCGGCCACCTCGGCACCCTCCTCGGGGGCAGACCAGGTGCAGTGGGAGACGATGCAGATTTCTGCCAGGTTGAGGCCCTTACAGGCATTTTTCAGTGCTTCATCGGCGGTTCCCAGAGTCACGTGGGCTTCCAGCGCCTTGCCGATACGCTTGTCGGCCCGGGCCTTTTCCAGAACGCCGTTGACATCCTGACGGAGCTTCATAACGGTATCCCAGCGGGCCATGGTGGCATCGTCCAGCTTATAGTCTTCAAAAGACTGGGGCATCTGGTTGAGCAGGACGTTCCGGCTGTCATCTCCGGAGCGGTGGGGCATGGACTGCCAGATCTCGTCACAGGTAAAGGCCAGAATGGGGGCAAAGAGCTTGGCCATGGCATCCAGGATCAGGAACAGGGCGGTCTGGGCAGAGCGGCGGCGCAGGCCGTTCTTCTCCTCACAGTACAGCCGGTCTTTCAAAATATCCAGATAGAAGCTGGACAGCTCCACCACGCAGAAATCGTTGATGGCATGGGAGACCATGTGGAACTCATACACATTGTAGGCCCGCTTGCATTCCCGCACCAGGGCATCCAGCTTGGTCAGTGCCCACTTGTCCAGTTCTTCCATATCCTGGGGAGCCACCAGATTGTCGGGGTCAAACTCGTTGAGATTGCCCAGGCAGTACCGGGCGGTGTTCCGGAATTTCAGGTAGTTCTGGGCGATCTGCTTGAAAATCTCCTTGGAGCAGCGGACATCCGCATGGTAGTCGGAGGAAGCGGCCCACAGACGAACGATGTCCGCGCCGAATTCCTTAATGAGGTCCGCAGGGTCTACGCCGTTGCCCAGGGACTTGTGCATGGCACGGCCCTGGCCGTCTACGGTCCAGCCGTGGGTCAGCACCTGCTTAAAGGGTGCGCCCCGGTCCAGCGCGCCTACGGAGGTCAGGAGGCTAGACTGGAACCAGCCACGGTACTGGTCCGCGCCCTCCAGATACACGTCCGCGGGCCACAGCTCCGGGGTCCGGTGCATCAGGGAAGCAAAGTGGGTAGAGCCGGAGTCAAACCAGCAGTCCAGGGTGTCTTTCTCCTTGGTGAAGTCCTTGCCGCCGCAGTGGGGGCAGGTAAAGCCATCGGGTACCAGCTCCATGGCTTCTTTCTCAAACCAGATGTTGGAGCCGTACTCGTCAAAGAGCCGGGACAGCTTTTCAATGGATTCCGGGGTAGAAACGGGCTTGCCGCAGTCCTTGCAGTAGAACACGGGAATGGGCAGACCCCAGCGACGCTGACGGGAAATGCACCAGTCCGCCCGCTCCCGGATCATGCTGGTCATCCGGTCCTGGCCCCAGGCGGGGTACCACTGGACGTTTTCAATGGCCTTGATGGCCTGGTCCTTAAAGGACTCCACAGAGCAGAACCACTGAGGAGTGGCCCGGAAAATTACAGGCTTCTTGCAGCGGTCATGGTGGGGGTAGGAGTGAACGATCTCCTCAGAGGCAAACAAGGCACCGGACTGACGCATGTCCTCCAGAATCACAGGATTGCTCTCCTCGGTCTTCATCCCGGCGTATTTGCCGGCATAGTCGGTGTGACGGCCATAGTCATCCACCGGCACCACCAGCTCCATGCCGTAGCGCATACAGGTCTGGTAGTCATCGGCACCGAAGCCGGGGGCGGTGTGGACACAGCCGGTACCGGAATCCATGGTAACGTACTCGGCGTTGACCAGCCGGGAGGTCTTGTCCATAAAGGGATGCTGGGCCAGCATATTCTCAAAGAAGGAGCCGGGGTAGCTGGCCAGGACCTCGTAGTTTTCAAAGCCGCCGATGTGCATCACCTTGTCCATCAGGGCCTCGGCCATGATGTAGGTCTCGCCGTTTTCGGCCTTGACCAGCACATAGCTGTCCCGGGGGTGGAGGCAGATGGCAAGGTTTCCGGGCAGGGTCCAGATGGTGGTGGTCCAAATGACGAAGTAAGTCTTGCTCAGGTCAAAGCCAGCCAGCTTCCCCAAATCGTCCTTGACAGGGAACTTTACATAGACGGTGGTACAGGCATCGTCTTTATACTCGATGTCTGCTTCCGCCACGGCGGTAACGCAGTAGGGACACCAGGTCACGGGCTTCAGGCCCTTGTAGATATAGCCCTTGTCGAACATCCGGCCAAAAATCTTGACCTCCTGGGCCTCAAAATGCTTGTCCATGGTCCGGTAGGGATGCTCCCAGTCGCCTACCACGCCCAGACGCTTAAAGCCGCCCATCTGCTTCTGAATAAAGTCCTCGGCAAACTCGGCACATGCTTTCCGGAATTCCGGCACGGTCAAATCCTTATTGAGCTTCTTCTTGGAGGTCTCAATGGCCCGCTCAATGGGCAGACCGTGGTTATCCCAGCCGGGGACGTAGGGGGTGTAATAGCCCATCATGGCATGGCTGCGGACGATAAAGTCTTTCAGGGTCTTATTGAGGGCGTGGCCCATGTGGATATAGCCGTTGGAGAAAGGAGGGCCGTCATGCAGCACAAAGGGGGGCAGGTCCTTGTTCTTTTTCAGCATTTCATTGTACAGGTCCAGGTTCTGCCAATGCTCCAGCATTCCAGGCTCCCGGGCCGGCAGACCGGCTTTCATAGGAAAGTCCGTCTTGGGGGTGATGATGGTATTTTTGTAATCCATGGGAATAACCTCCGTCGTTTGTTCTATCGAGCGTTTGTTGAATTGGTCATCGTAGTACGATGTACGATTGGAATTGACAATTGACAATTTTTTATTTATTTTCGAAGAAAATTCCTTAATTGTCAATTGTTCATTGTCAATTGTCAATTAAAAAAGCCTTTGTCTCCCATAATAAGAGACAAAGGCTTGATTTCCTCTGCGGTACCACTCTTGTTCCGTTTTTTAAACGGCACTTGTGTGCGCTGTATCGGGCGTACCCGGTGGGGTCTACTGGCCCAGAATGGGGGTTCGGCTCACTGCTCTGAGGGGATAAGTCACGGGGCTTCTTGCCGTCTCGCACCAACCGGCGGCTCTCTGAAAAGAGGGGTTCCCGGACTCCTGTCCTCGTCCTGGCATTGCATATAGGCGTAGGCTTTGAAGAAAAGCTTACTTGTGGGTGGGGTCGTAGTTCCGGCCAAACTGCAGATTCAGGTTGGCAAACCGGCTGGTGGTGGTATCGTTCACGGGATGCCGGGGTTCAGCCTTGGGGGCGGGTTCCTCGGCGGTACCAACCAGAGCCTCTACGTTGTGGGCGATCTCGTCTGCCACGGAGCCGCTGTCATAGCGCAGTTCGCTGGCGGCAGGGGCAGCAGGGGCCGCGGGGGCTACAGGGGCAGCCTTAGGGGCGGCAGCGGGGGCAGCGGCAGCCTTGGGGGCGGCAGCACCCTTGATGCGCTCCAGGGCCTGGATGCAGGCACGCATCTGCTCCTGGATTTCCGCGATTTTGGCATTGGCGGCTCTCCGGGCCTCTTCCACCCGGGCATTCTCCGCGGCGATCAGAGCCTCGGCGTTGCCGCTGGGAGCAGCCACAGGGGCAACAGGGGCCACGGGGGCGGGAATGGCGGCAGCGGCGGCAGTAGCGGCGGCGGTGATGCTCTGGGCTTTCAGCGTGGCGTCTTTCAGCATCCGCTCACACTTCTGCTTGGTTTCCAGAAGCATCTGGTCAGCGGCAGCCTTGGCATCAGGTTCAGAAGCTCTGGGCGCGGCTTCACCCTTGCGGTACTCTTCCAGCTTGCTGGCCAGTACCCGCATTTTGCTTTTCAGCAGGGCATTTTCCTTATAAAGGGTCACATAGTCCTCGGTCAGAGGCTCCAGAAATTCATCGACCTGCTGCATATTGTAGCCGCCGAAAGAAGCCTTGCTAAAGGACACCTGTTCGATTTGCTGCGGAGTGATCATATCTGTTTCTCCTTCCTGGTTGGATCTATTCTAGGTTCGCTGTTTATTGCTTTGGAAGCCCTGAACAAATCGGCAAGAGCGGCGGGCAAACATAATGCCCGGTCACAGACGATTTGTTCAGCGTTTCCATTATACGTAGCTTTCGACTTCTGCCTGCAAGGTCTCCAAATCCCCGGAGATCTCCATATTGTGGGGGCAGAACAGGAACGCGGACTGGGCGATTTTCTTCACATCCCCATCCAGGGCGTAAACACAGCCGGACAGGAAATCCACCACCCGGCGGGCCATAGCCTTGTCCACATTCTCCATATTGACAATGACCGCCTTGCGGTTGCGCAGATCATCGGCAGCCTTGGAAGTATCGCTGAAGCTGCCGGGCCGGAACAGCACCACTTCCTGACGGTTGGAGGGAGTGCTGCTGTGCAGCACGGAGCCTGTAAAGCCGCTGCTGATATTTGAGGTGCTGCTGGGGGCCGCTACGGTGCCAAAGCCAAAGTCAGAGCTTTCTTCCTCGTCCTCTTCCGGCTCCTCTACCTCCTGGGCCGCGGGGCGGCGGCTGCGGGCCGGTGCGCTGCGGCGGGCAGGACGCGCAGCGGGTTCTTCGTAATCATCCTCAGCGTAATCTTCGTCTTCGTCATAATCGTCATAGTCGTCATCACCGTAGGGCGCGGCAAACTTCTTTACGTTATCCCAAAGGCTCATTTCTATATATCCTCCTGTATGTTTACATCTTCTGATGAACGGTATCGTACACTCTGGCACCAAAAATGGCGGTGCCTATCCGCACCATGGTACTGCCCGCAGCGATGGCATCGACAAAGTCTCCGGACATTCCCATAGATAAACAGTCTACCGGAACATTATCGTTCTTTTTCGCCCTAATGTCAACATAAATTTCCCGCATTTTCTGAAAAAATTTTAAATTATCGCCCGGAAACCTTGCAATTGGGGGAATTGCCATAAGTCCTTTGACCCGAACATTGGAAAAACTGTCAATTTTGTCCATCAGAGGAAGAACCTCCTCCGGGGAAAATCCGGTCTTGGCGGACTCTCCGCCGATGTTGACCTCCAAAAGGATGTCCTGTAGCACGCCCAGGCGTTGGGCCTCTTTGGAAACGGCTTCCAGAAGCCGCAGGGAATCCACGCTCTGGATGAGGTCTACTTTTCCCACCACCAGCTTTACCTTGTTGGTCTGCAAGTGGCCGATAAAATGGATTTGCGCGCCCTCGTAGGCGTTCTCCCCCAGCTTCCGGGTCAGCTCCTGGACGCGATTTTCTCCGCAGACCCGTACCCCCGCGGCAATGGCCCGGCGGACGGCCTGGGCGTCATTCATTTTGGTGGCGGCGCAGAGTACCACCTCTTCCGGCTTCCGTCCCGCGGCAATGGCCGCCTGGGCGATTTCCTGTTGAACCCGTTCTACATTTTCTTCAATAGACATGATTTTTCCTTTCTGTCACAGCAAAAGGCGGCGGATCGCTCCGCCGCCTGGGTTTCCCGGAGCCGAAAGGCCGTCTGCCGTTACACGGTGGGAGACGCTGCTTTCAGAGGCCGGATAGGCGCAAGGGTAGAAATGGCATGTTTGTAGATCATCTGCTGCTTGCCGTCAGACACCAGCACCACTACAAAGCTGTCAAATCCGGTAATGATCCCCCGGAGCTGAAATCCATTCATCAGAAACAGGGTGACGGGAACTTTTTCCCGGCGTACCTCCTTGAGAATGGCATCCTGTAAATTCATGGTTTCGTTCATATGTATACCCGCTTTCTTGTTCATTTTGGAGTACGCATATGCTAGCACGATTCACCTGTCGATTTCCCGAAGAATTTGTCGGGCGGCCCGGAAAATTTCATCCGGCCCCTGGCCCTCCTGCCGAATAAGCCAGTGGATGGCGGGGTTCCGGCGGAACCAGGTCAGCTGCCGTTTGGCATACCGTCTGGAAGACTGCCGCACCTGGTCGGCGGCCTCCTGGAGAGTGCATTTTCCCTCTAAGGCCCCTACAAATTCTTTATAGCCAATGGCCTGCATGGCCGTGGCACCCTCCGGCACCCCGGCGGAAAGCAGCCCCTGAATTTCTTCCAGCAGGCCCATTTGAAGCATCTTGCTCACCCGCTGATCAATGCGGTCATAGAGGGTCTGCCGTTCCGCAAAGTCCAGAGCCAGCCACACAGGGGTAAACCTGGGAGGCTGTTCCTGGGTCCGGCGGTTATGCTCTGTAATGGTCTCCCCGGTTTCCAGGTACACTTCCAAGGCCCGCAGCAGCCGTTTCCGGTCATGGATGCGTGCTGCCGCCTCCGGGTCCACCTGTTGCAGCCACCGCTGCATGGTCTCTATTCCCTCCTGCTGGGCCTGCTGTTCCAGCCGCTGCCGGATGCCTGTAGAGGGAAAGGGGGCAAAGTCGTTGCCCCGGATCAGGGAATCCATATAAAGCCCCGTGCCGCCGGCAATAATGGCCACCTTTCCCCGGGCCACAATGTCCTCCACAATGGGGGTTGCCTCCCGGCAATAGCGGCTGACGGAGTAATCTTCCTCCGGCTGTGCCACATCGATCATGTGGTGGGGAATGCCCTGCCGCTCTTCCAGACTAGGCTTGGCGGTGCCGATGTCCATGCGCCGGTAGACCTGCATAGAGTCGCAGGACACCACCTCGCCGTCCAGGGCCTGGGCCAGTTCCACCGCCAGGGCGGTTTTGCCGGAGGCGGTAGGCCCGGCCAGACACACGATTGGATTCATAGGCGTTGACGCTCCTTTTGAAGGATTTTTTGAATTCTGGGGCGGTTGAACCGCTGCAATATTACAAAGCTGCCATCCACCGCCGCCGCGGCAACGGATGTCCCCCAGAACACCCCTGCCGCCCCAAACACCGGGACCGTCAGCACGGGAAGAAAGCTCAGAAGCACCATTGTCAAATGGCCCGCCTCAGCAACGCACCCGGATTGCAGAATTTCTTCCCAGCTGTGCTTTCTGGGGTTAAATTCTTCCGGGCTGTAGGTGGGCATCCGGTTTTTCCAGGCTTTGACTTTCAGGGTCTTGTAAAGCCCCGGTTCACAGGAACGCTGCCGGAAATAGGGCCGTTCCGCCGCGTTGGGCTTTAAAATGCGGGGTACCAATGCCCCCACTGCCAGACGCATGGCGAAATGATAAAAACAGGTCCCGGCGGTAATGGCCAGGGCTTCCCCAAGTTCCGAACCCCCAAGGGCCAGGGGCAGCAGCAACAGAAGCCCCAGGCCCAGGGCGGCGGTCACACGTTTCATCATTTTTGGTAGTTGCATCAGCATCAGGTCCTTCTGAACTGCCGTTCCAGATTTTTCTTGCTTAAAGAAACGCAAATAGGCCGGCCATGGGGGCAGTATTTGAGTTCTTCGTGTTCCATAACCTCTTTGGCCACCGCCAGAAGCTCCTGCTCATCGCTGACCCATCCGGCTTTAATGGCCGCCTTACAGGCAACGGTATGGAGCATTTCATCCCGAACGGTATCCGGTGCGGTGATTTTCCCCCGGAGCAAGTCCTGGGCCAGAGTTTCCACGGTCTCTGCCGCGGAATCGGTGCTTAAATCCATGGGGATCTGCCGCAGCAGCAGGGTATTTTCCCCGAACTCCTCCAGGGCAAAGCCCAGTTCCTCCATCATGTCCAGATGGCTCATGATTTCCGAGGCCCCTTTGGGGTCCAAACGGACGGGGATGGGGGTCAGTAGGGTCTGGGGTACAATAGACTCTTGTCGGGCTTTCAGCTTGTTAAAGAGGATGCGCTCGTGGGCCGCGTGTTTGTCAATGAGAAAGGCTTCCTCCCCCTGCTCCACCAGAATATAGGTTCTGTAGAGTTCTCCCACCATGCGCCAGGGCTGAACCTGGGGCAGTTCCAGGGCGGTCTGCTCCAATACAGGCTCTTCTCTCTGGGGTGCGGCAGGCTGGGGGGCTTCTTCTTTAGGAAGCTCCATAGGCGGCTGTTTTTTCTCCACAGGGGCTGTGGAATTCTGGAAGGGCAGTCCGGGAAAGGCTTCCGCCCCTTGGTTTCCCGGCACAAATACGGGAGAACGGAGAGTCGCCTGTTCCGCCAGCTTTTCCGCCGCGGCTCTTGCCTTTTCCGGCTCCGGCCTGGGGGCGGTTTTCACCGCCCCGGCAAAGGCCTTGTAGTCCTGGGCGGACATGGTTCTGAAAAAGTCCTTTTTAGGAGCCGCCACCGGCTGTTTTTCCGGTTCCTTTGGGGCTTCCGGGAACACCTGGGTGTTTTTCTGAGAGAATTGTATCTGAGGGCGGTCCGGGGTCTTGTTCAACGCCCCCAGAACGCCATAGTGTACACAGTCAAATACCGCCTTTTCGTTGAGGAATTTGACCTCGGTCTTGGCCGGGTGGACGTTTACATCCACTGCCGTAGGCGGCAGTTCCAGGCACAGCACACAGGCGGGGAACTTGCCCACCATCAGTTGATTCCGGTAGGCTTCTTCCAGGGCCGTGACCAGAAGCTTGGATTTGACAGGCCGGTGGTTTACAAAAAAGGTCTGCAAATTCCGGCTGGGCCGGGCCTGGGATGGCTTGGAGACGTAGCCTGTAAGCTTGTATTTTTCCCACTGGCTGTTGACCTCCGTTAGGCCAGCGAATTCCCGTCCGTATACACAGTACACGGCCCCCTGCAATCCCCCGTTTCCTGGGGTGGACAGCACAGTCTTTCCGTCCCGGATCAGCGTGATGGCCACTTCCGGGTGGGCCAGGGCCTGGAGCTGCACCGCTCCCGTGACCCGGGACCCCTCCACGGTATCGGCTTTCATAAACTTCATCCGGGCGGGGGTGTTGTAAAACAGGTCCCGGATGATGATGGTGGTGCCGTCCGGGCATCCGGCTTCCGTCTCCTCTGTCACGTTCCCGGCCTCCAAGTGAAGACTCAGCCCCATCAGGGACTCCGGGGTCTTGGTCAGCAAATCAATGCGGCTCACCGAAGCAATGGCCGCCAGGGCCTCTCCCCGGAAGCCCATGGTGCCGATGGCACTTAAATCCTCGGCACAGCGCAGCTTGGAGGTGGCATGGCGCAGAAACGCCGTCCGGGCATCCTGAGGGTTCATGCCGCAGCCGTTGTCCGTCACCCGGAGAAAGGTCATGCCCCCGTCCCGGATCTCAATGGTCACCTTGGTGGCCCCGGCATCCACGGCGTTTTCAAGCAGCTCCTTGGCAACGCTTGCCGGACGCTCCACCACCTCTCCGGCGGCAATCAGATTGGCGATATGGGGGGATAATTGGATGATTTTTCCCATATTCTCACCTCAAAAGCCCGTAGCTATAGGCATTGATCAGCATGTGCATGGCGATGGGTCCGTAAATAGACCCGCTTTTCGTATAGCACCAGGCCAGCCACAGCCCCGCAGGCAGATACTGCAAAAAGGCCAGTACCAGCTGCAAGGGGCTGTAAAGGCCCAGAAAGGAAACAATGTGAACGGCGGAAAACGCCGCCATGGAAACAAGATAGGCCGCCACCTTGGAAATGGGGTAGAGATTCCGGAACACCAGCCCCCGGTAGACACATTCCTCTGCCGCAGGAGCCAACAGCACCGTTCCCAGCATGGTGAGATAGAAATTCCCATACCGCAGACCGGAGATAGAGGCATCATTCCGGTTGACAAACCCCGGGTCCAGCTGCCGGATGGTCCAGGTCAGTGCCCAGAAGCTCAGCCAATAGGCCACCAATGCCAGCACCACCGCCTGAGAAAAGAGAATGGGGTGGTTTTTCACAGTTTTCCAGTTGCTTTCCAGATATTTGTGATAAATCCAGAGGGTGGCCAGGAAGTTCAGCAGGAAGTAGGTAAAATTCACCTCCGCCTGGCTCATGGGTACCCGGAGCATTCCGTTGAGCCCTGTAAGCAGACTTCCCAGCACCACCATCTGAAATCCGTACCAGCACCACCCGACAATGGTTTCATCCCGTCGGGGAGCCGGTGCCATGATATTTGATTTTGCCATTGTATTCTTCCAATCAGTCTAACATTTTCCGCAGCTTGTACAGCTGGTTCATAGCCTCAATGGGCGTCAGCGTCTCCACCTGAATGGCTTTCAGGGCATCGACAACCTGACCCCCTGACAAGTCCAGCAAACTCACCTGGTCCTCCTGTTGTACCGCGGGGGCGGGACGCTGGGGGGCCTGGGTTTCCAGTTCCTCCAGAATCTCCCTGGCCCGGGCAATGACGCTGTTGGGAAGCCCCGCCAGCTTGGCCACCTCAATGCCGTAGCTGTCATCCGTGGCACCGGGGACGATTTTCCGCAGGAAAATCATTTGGTCGCCCCGTTTTTTCACGGCGATGTTGTAGTTTTTCACATTGGGCAGCTTGCTTTCCATGGTGGAAAGCTCGTGATAATGGGTGGCAAACAAGGTTTTTGCCCCCAGACGCTTGGGATTGGCCGCAAATTCCAGCACCGCCCGGGCAATGCTCATGCCGTCATAGGTAGAGGTCCCCCGGCCAATTTCGTCTAAAATCAGCAGACTTCTGGACGTGGCGTATTTGAGGATGGAGGCCACCTCGGACATTTCCACCATAAAGGTGGACTGGCCGGAAGCCAAATCGTCACTGGCACCGATTCTTGTAAACACCCGGTCTACCAGGCCGATTTTCGCCGCCCGGGCCGGTACGAAAGAACCCATCTGGGCCATCAGCACGATCAGGGCCACCTGGCGCATATAGGTGGATTTGCCCGCCATGTTGGGTCCCGTGAGAATGGCCACCTGGTTGTCTTTTCCTCCCAGGCAGGTATCGTTGGGTACAAAAAGGCTGTCCCGCAGCATGGCCTCCACCACCGGATGCCGCCCATCGGTAATAGAAATTTCCGGCCCCAAGGTGATTTCCGGACGGCAGTAGCCCCGCTGCACCGCCACACAGGCCAGAGAACACAGGGCATCCGCCGCCGCCACTGCCGCCGCGGACTCCTGCACCCGGGAGGCTTTCCCCGCTAATTCTTCCCGCAGAGCCGTGAAAATCTGGTATTCCAGAGCCGTCAGCCGGTCCTTGGCCGTCAGCACCTGGGTTTCCAGTTCTTTCAGCTCCTGAGTGATGTAACGCTCACAGTTGGCCAGGGTCTGCTTGCGGATATACTCTGGCGGCACCTGGTTCATAAAGGACTTGGAAACCTCGATATAATAGCCGAATACCCGGTTGAATCCAACTTTCAAGGTGCGGATGCCGGTTTTCTCCCGCTCGCTGGACTCAATGGCTGCAATGGTGCCGGAGCCGCCCTCCATAATATCCCGGAGCCGGTCCGCGTCGGCGTTGGCCCCCCGGCGGATGATGCCCCCCTCCCGGACAGTGAGGGGCGGGTCTTCCACGATGGTGTTTTCAATTTTATCCGCACAGTCCGTCAGCGGGTCAATGGCCGCGGAAAGCTTTTGCAGCAGCGGACTTTGCAGCCCGGAAAGCAATTGCTTTACCTGGGGCAAGGCACGCATGCCCCGGGCCAGACCCAGCAAATCCCGGCAGTTGACGGTTCCCGTGACGATTCTGGTCATGACCCGCTCCAAATCCGTAACGTCTTTCAGGGCTTCTTCCAGTTCCCCCCGGGCGATGGGATTTTCCACCAGGGCTTCCACAGCCCCCTGCCGCCGGGTGATTTCGCCGGGGTCCAGCAGGGGCTTTTCCAGCCAGGAGCGCAGCATCCGGCCACCCATGGCGGTATGGGTCTTGTCCAGCACCCACAGCAGCGTTCCCTTTTTCTCCTTGGCCCGCATGGTCTCCGTCAGTTCCAGATTCCGGCGGGCATCCAAATCCAGCTCCATAAATTTTCCGGAGGTGTAGTATTGCAGTTCCCGGATATGGGCCAGATCGTTTTTTTGCAGGGTCAGCAGGGTTTGCAGCAGGGTGCCACTGGCAGTAACGGCCTCGGGGAAAGAACCCAGACCCAGGGCATCCAGGGTTTTCCCAAAATGCCGCTCCAACAGGGTGGCGGCAGCCTCCAAATCAAACTGCTCCGGCTTTCCCTCGTCCACACAGCAGGAAAGTCTGCGGAACAGGGCATCGGAGATTTCTTCCTCCTCTACCCCCTGGCCCCAGCGCAGGACTTCACTGGGACTGAACCGCCCCAGTTCGGAAGCCACGTTCCGGGCATCCCGGCAGGTGGTGGCGTAAAAGGCACCGGTGGACAGGTCGCAGAAAGCCACGCCGAACTTGCCCCCCGCCCCGTACAGGCAGGCCATGTAGTTATTTTTCCGCTCTTCCAGCATACAGCTTTCCGTCACCGTGCCGGGGGTCACGATTCTGGTAATGTCCCGCTCCACCAGGCCCTTGGCGG
Organism: uncultured Oscillospiraceae bacterium; assembly: GCA_934593275.1. Lineage (GTDB taxonomy): Bacteria > Bacillota > Clostridia > Oscillospirales > Oscillospiraceae > Faecousia. The sequence goes on from CAKTQE010000025.1 coordinate 18,896, forward strand.
TGGCCGGGTCTTCCATCTGCTCGCAGACCGCCACCTTGTAGCCCTTTTGAACCAGGCGGGCGATATAGGAGTCCACACTGTGGTAGGGGACCCCGCACATGGGGGTCTGCTCCTCCTTGGGCTTGCTCCGGTCCCGGCTGGTCAGGGTCAGATCCAATTCCCGGGCGGCCAGCACCGCATCGTCATTGAACATCTCATAGAAATCACCCAGACGGAACATGAGGATGCAGTCATCATTCCGGGCTTTGATATCCTGATACTGCCGCTGCATAGGCGTCAGTTCTGTTTTTGCCATGGTTTTTGTCCTTTCTTATTCCGCCAGTTCTCCCGTCAGGCTCCAGGTGGTGGAGCCGGTAATGCGAAGATCATGGTATCCTCCCACCAGACACTCAGGCCCCTCAAACCGCACCAGGCGGCCTCCCTCAGTCCGGGCGGTCAGCAGTTCTCCCTCCTGTCCGTCTACCAGGCAGCGGAGGGTTTTGCCCACATAGCCCTGGTGGATTTCCTCGGAAATGGCATTCTGTCTGGCACAGAGTCTGTCAAACCGGGCGTTTTTCTCCTCCTTGGGAGTGGGGTCCTCCATCCCGGCGGCGGGGGTGCCGGTGCGGGGGGAGAAAATAAAGGTAAAGAGGCTGTCGTAGCGCACTTCCTCAATGAGAGACAGGGTTTCCTCAAATTCTTCCTCCGTCTCCCCAGGGAAGCCCACGATCACATCGCTGGTCAGCACCAGTTCCGGCATGACGCTTTTGGCGTAGCCCACCTTTCGCAGATAGGTTTCCCGGTCATAATGCCGGTTCATGGCTTTCAGTACCCGGGAAGAACCGGACTGGAAAGGCAAATGGAGCTGCTTGGCGATTTTGGGGTACTTGGCCATGGTATCAAAGAGCTTTTCGGAAGCGTCTCTGGGATGGCTGGTCATAAAGCGAATGAGAAAATCCCCGGGAATCTGAGCAATTTGCTCCAAGAGGTCCGCAAAATCCACGCCGCAGTCCAAATCTTTTCCGTAGGAATTGACGTTCTGGCCCAAAAGGGTGATTTCCCGGCAGCCGTTTTCCGCCAACTGGCGGCACTCCTTTAAAATGTCCTCCGGCTTCCGGCTCCGCTCCCGGCCCCGGACATAGGGGACAATGCAGTAAGTACAGAAATTGTTGCAGCCGTACATAATGGACACCCAGGCTTTTAGTGCGGAATCCCGGACCTGGGGAATGCCCTCGGCAATGGAACCGGCTTCATCTTCCACATAGAACTGCCGCTTCTTGCCCGTCAGCACCCGGTATAAAATCTCCGGGAACTGCCACAGATGGTGGGTGGAAAACACCCCGTCTACAAAGGGGTAGCTCTTTTTGATGCGCTCCGACACCTTGGTCTCGCCCGCCATACAGCCGCAGAGGAAAATCTTCTGCTCCGGATGGCGGTGCTTGGTGTGGGTCAAGGCCCCCAGGTTGCCAAAGACCCGCTGCTCGGCGTGTTCCCGGATGGAGCAGGTGTTCATCACCACCACGTCAGCCCCCTCCGGTTCCTTGCCCATGGCATAGCCGCTTTGAGCTAAGTACCCCCGAAGCTTTTCCGAGTCCGCCTCGTTCTGCTGACAGCCATAGGTTTCCACATAGGCAACCGGCGTCCGGCCCTGTCCGGCCCACAGGGCGGCGATTTTATCGCAATAGCCAAACTGCTCTTCCAGCCGGGCCTTCTCAATAACAGTGGTTTTTGTATTCATAGGATTCTTCCTTTGTATATGGATTCTTTTTCAACGTAAATCATACCATGAACGCCCGGTTTTTTCAAGGGCGGATGGTTCCAAGTTTTTACCCTTTCCCCAGATGTTTCCCCCGGTCTTCCTGGGTCAAGGAAGCTCTGATTAAATCGGCAAGAGCTGACGGCGAAAGATTTTGGTTCCAGGCAAGGTTTGGAAAATGAGGGAATACTGTATGTATTTCCCATTTTTCAAACCGCAGCCTGGGGGCAAAAGATTCGCCGCTCAGCCGCAGACGATTTATTCAGAGTTTCCTTAATTGTAAACAATCTGCTTTTTGCTTGCATTTCAGGCCAAACCGTGGTAAACTTTCCGGGACCACATTCCGAATATCGGAGAAAAGAGGATTCCATGAAAAATTGTAAGTTTTGCGGCCAGGAGATGGACGATGAACTGACCGTCTGCCCCGCATGTAACAAAGACCAGGAGGCCACAGAGGAGGTTCCGGAAGAAACCGCCCCGGAAGCTCCCCAGACCCAGGAAGTAGACGAAGCACCCGCAGCGGAGCCTGCCGAGGAACAGGTTGAACAGCCCCAGGCAGAAAATGCCCAGGCCGAAGAACCCCAGCCGGAAGTACCCATGAAAAAGGGCATTACCGGTGCTTCCGCCGTGGCCCTGATGGTGGCCGCCGTGGTGCTGCTATCAGCCATTCTGGCGGTGCTGATTCTAAATGGCCGGGAACCCAAGAGCGAACAGCTGCCTACGGAAAGTTCTTCCGCTACCGAAGAAGTCACCGAACCCACCCAGGCTCCCACCATTCCCGCCGACGGCAACCCCGATGACGTGACCTGCAAGGGCAGCTACACCGTCACGGACCAGGAGGCCCAGGATGCCGCCGCCCAGGTGGTGGCCACCTCCGGCGACCACAGCCTGACCAACAGCCAGCTGCAAGTACACTACTGGTTTGCCGTCCAGAATTTCTACGCCCAGTACGGCACCTACGCCCAGTATATGGGCCTTGACCACACCCAGAGCCTGGACACCCAGGTTTGTGCGCTCCAGGAGGGCCAGACCTGGCAGCAGTATTTCCTGGCCCAGGCCCTGGATTCCTGGGAGGTCTATGAGGCCATCTACCAGCAGGCCCAGGAGGCCGGTTTCCAGATGCCGGAGGAGAGCCAAAAGGAACTGGATTCCCTGTTGGAGGGTCTGACGGACACCGCCAAGAACAACGGCTTTGAGGATGCCGAGGCCATGCTCCGGCGGAACTTCGGCCCCGGTGCCACCTTGCAGGACTACCGGGACTTCCTGGAACTGTATATGTTCAGCAGCGGCTACTATAACCAGGTGACTTCCAGCTTTGCCCCCACCGATGCCGAGGTGGAAGCTTTCTTCAATGCCCATGAGGCCGAATACGCCGACAACGGCCTGGACAAGACCACCAAGACCGTGGATGTTCGCCACATCCTGGTTCTGCCAGAGGGTGCCACCGTGGAAAACGTCACCACAGAAACTTTTTCCGACGAGGCTTGGGCCGCCGGTGAAAAGCAGGCCCAGGAAATTCTGGACGGTTGGCTTGCCGGAGACAAAACGGAAGACAGCTTTGCCACTCTTGCCAACGAACACTCCGCCGATGCCGGTTCCAACACCAACGGCGGTCTGTACACCGGTGTCACCCAGGGCCAGATGGTAGAAGCCTTTGACGCCTGGTGCTTTGACGACAGCCGCCAGCCCGGAGACTACGGCATCGTCAAGACCAACTTTGGCTACCACATCATGTATTTTGTAAATTCCCAGACCCTCTGGCAGTCCCAGGCCAAATCCGACCTGCTGACCCAGATGTCCAACAACTTTGTCGACGAAGCACGCGCCGCCTCCAAGGCAACCATTGACTACAGTGCCATCCGCTTAGGGCTGGTGGATATGTCTGAATAAACGCCCCAAAAAGGCATGACCCACAATGACTGGGCCATGCCTTTTTTCTGTCAAGAAAGCTCTGCGGTTAAAACGGTACCACACCCGCCACGTATCAATTGCAACCTGTGTGGGTGAATGGTACCACTTAATATACGGAACAATGTAGCGGCGTTGACCCAACGCCACTCCAGCCCCGGCGAGGGGCTGGCCCCGTAACGAATATAACCTGTTTGGTTGAACGGAAACGCCTACCGACATGTCATTCAGGCCTTAAGCGTTAGCGGAGTGGAGGAATCCACCACGTGGGAGAATGAACCACCACAAGATAAAACTTGCTGCTTGAGAAGATTCCTCGACTCACTGCGTTCGCTCGGAATGACATGTCGGTAAGTGGTACCGTTCATCCGCACGGGTTGTATGTGCCACAGAAACTGTATTTTTGTAAAAAACGGCCCCGCCAAATTCCAGGGGCCGTTGACAACAAAGCGATTTTGAGGTATAGTATAGACACAAAGGGTGCTACCAGTAGGTCGGTTCCCCGTTGGATTACAGAGAAGTAACCGGAACTTGGGGAAGTTGGGCGGTTACTTCTCTTTATTCTTGACCTGGAGGACCAGGTTTATGACAGCAACAACGAGCATACAGAATTGGAAAATTTCATCCCATGTAATGTTCATGTCCGTCACCCCCTCTCTTTCGATCAGGGGCAAAGAAGTATATCACCCCCGAAAAGATTCAGGGGAACCGCCTACCGGGGTACTGGTAGCACCGTAGACAGCATAACACGCAATTCGATAAAATGCAAGTAAAACCAAGGCATGACCCACAAATGACTGGGCCATGCCTTTTTCTGTTAAAATAGAACCGCAATGCGGGTTCCCTCGCCCAGTTTGCTTTCCAGGGTGATGCGGGCGCCGTGGATTTGGGCGATGTGCTTGACGATGGCAAGGCCCAAGCCGGTGCCGCCGGTTTCCCGGGAGCGGCTTTTGTCCACCCGGTAGAACCGCTCGAATACCCGGTCCTGGGCTTCCTCCGGGATGCCGATGCCGCTGTCCTCCACGGTGAGGCTGGGGTGGCCCTGGTTTTCCTTGACCGTCACCTGGACGAAGCCCCCCTCCCGGTTGTAGCGGATGGCGTTTTGCACCAGGTTTTCCAGCAATTCTTTCAGCAGTTCCCGGTCTCCCATAACATTTGCCTGGGTGCCGAAGCATTGCAGCCGTAGCTGCCGCTGCATAGCGGAGACCTCCAGACTGCCGCAGACCTCTTTGGCAAGGCCCAACAGTTCCACGCTTTGAAGCTTCACCGGCTCCACCGTGCCGTCCAACTCCGACAAAGCGATGATGTCATTGATGAGGTTCAGAAGCCGCCCCGCATTTTTCCGGATCTCCCCGGCAAAGCGAAGCTGCTGTTCTCCGCTGACCATGTTGTTTTCGATAAGCTCGGCATAGCCGGAAATGGCCGTCAAGGGAGTTTTCAGTTCATGGGACACATTGGCCGTAAAATCCTGGCGGCTTTGGGCAGCGGACAGGATTTTTTCATGCTGGCTCCGGATTTTCCGGGCAAAGGGTTCCAGTTCCTGATAGACCGGCTCCCGGCCCGGCTCGTCTATGTGCTCTGCCATGTCCTCAATGGGGGCCACCAGCTGGGCCGTCAGCAAATGGCCCAGGAGAAGGCACACCAGGTAAATCACCGCCGCCACCAGCACCAGCACCGGCACCGCCGCCAAAAAGACGCTGCCAAAGGACCGGGCATCCACGGAAAGCCGCAGCACCGTGCCGTTGTCCAGCAGCAAAGCATAATAGAACGTGTTCAGATTCAGGGTATCGGAATTCCGGATGATTTCTCCCTCTCCGGTTTCCAGTGCCGCCTGGATCTCCGGTCGATCCAAGTGATTGGGTAGGCTCTCGGCGTCTGCCTCATCATCATAGAGGACCTTGCCCTGGCCGTCCACCCAGGTCACCCGGACATCCGGGCTGTGAAAGGTGGGCCTGTTCCCCAGAGTCCTAAACTCCCTGCTTTCGCTTAAAAGATGGGCCGTGCGCCGCAGATCCCGGGCCACCTGTTGGCGAAACAGATCGTAAAACACCAGGCTGGTGGCCGTCACCGTCAGGGCCATGGCTACAAAGGCCAGAAACCCCAACCGCAGATTGATTTTCCGCTTCATTGGTTCCCCTCCGGGGTGCTGCGCAGCACATAACCCACATTGCGCACCGTACCGATCTGCGCCCCAGGAGTACCCAGCTTTTGCCGCAGGGTTTTCACGTGCATGTCCACCGTCCGGGTCTCCCCCTCAAATTCCGTTCCCCAGACCTTCCGCATAATGGACTCCCGGGACAGAACGATTCCGGCGTTGGCCATGAAATACCGCAAAAGCTCATATTCTTTGTAGGTCAGGTCTACACTCTTGCCCTCTGACAGCACCGTCCGGCGGTTGTTGTCCAGCTGAATGGCCCCCACCTGGAATTGGCTTCCGCCCTCCTCCGAAGCCCGCCGCAGCAGGGCTTTCACCCGGCTGAGCAGCTCCATCACAGAGAAGGGCTTGCGGATATAATCATCGGCTCCATCGTCCAGGCCCTTTACCATGTCCATTTCCGAGGTCTTGGCCGTGACCATGATCACCGGCAGCCGCCGGGTCTGGCCCATGGAGCGCAGGTGCCTTACAATATCGCAGCCGTTTTCGTCCGGCAGCATCACGTCCAGCAGCACAAGGTCCGGCAGAATGTCCTCCAAGGCCCGGTAAAAGTCCGAGGCCCGTTCAAAGGATTTTACCAGATAATTGCTGTTTTTCAGGGCAATCGTCTCAATTTCCCGGATGTTTTCGTCATCTTCCACTACATAGATCAGTGCCATTGTATGTCCCTCCTCAGGGAAGCAGATACTCCTGCTTGCGTTTTGCGTATTCTTTCTGGAACCAGGGGCTGCTGCCCTTGGTGGTCAGATTCAGGTATTCATGGGTTTCGTATTCATCGGCGTGGATCTCGATCATGCACACCGCCACATTGGAGCAGTGGTCCGACACCCGCTCGTAGCCGGTGAGAATGTCCTCCAAAATCAGGCCCGCTTCCAACGAGCAAGTACCCCGGCGAAGCCGCTCGATATGCCGGGAGCGCATTTCATTGCTCAGATCGTCGATCACCTCTTCCAGAGGTTCCACCCCCTTGGCCCGTTCCACATCATCGGCGGCGAAGACCGATACCGTCAAGTCCAGAATATCCGCCACCGCCTGACCGTAGACCGCCAGTTCTTTCCGGCTGTCCGGGGACAGGCACAGGCCCTTTTGCCCCAACTCTCTAGCAGATTCCGCCACATTGATGGCGTGATCCGAAATCCGCTCAAAATCGTTGATGCAGTGCAGCAATATGGAAAGGGTTCTGCTGTCAGCCTTGCTTAAATCCCGTCCGGAGAGCTTGACGAGATAAGTCCCCAGCACGTCCTCATAGCTGTCTGCCTCCTGCTCCATGGCGATGACCCGGTTTAGGTCCGTATCCGAATAGTTTTCCAGCAGCCCCATGGCCAGCTGGAAAGAATTCCGGGCCAGATCCGCCATGTGGTCCACCGCTTCCTTACAAAGGTTCATGGCAAAACCGGGCCGGTCCAGAAACCGCTCATCAAGAGCCTGCAAAGCAGCGGGCCGGGAGGAAGCAGCCGCCTCCTCCCCATTGGGGATGGACAGCTCCGCCAGCTTTACAAGCATACCGGAGAAGGGGTACAGCACCATGGTGCAGCCGATGTTGAACAGGCTGTGGATCACGGCAATGTCTGCCGCCCCGGCGGTTTCCGTCAGGAACGGGAAGTGGAGGAAGCTGTTCAATCCATAGAATACCACAAGAAACAGCAAAGTGCCAATTAAATTAAAATAAAGATGAATGAGGGATGCTCTTTTCGCGTTTTTGCTGGCCCCCATACCGGAAAGCAGGGCCGTGACACAGGTACCGATGTTCTGGCCCATGATAATGGGAATGGCCGTGCCGTAGCTGACAGCCCCCGTCACGCACAGGGCCTGCAAAATACCCACGGAAGCGGAAGAGGACTGGATCACCGCCGTCAGCACCAGACCCGCCAGCAAGCCCAAAAGGGGATTGGAAAAGGCGGTGAGGATGCCGGTAAACCGGGGGTTCTCCGCAAGAGGGGCTACCGAGCCGCTCATGGTCTCCATGCCGAACATCAGCACCGCAAACCCCACCAGGATGGAGCCGATGTTCTTCTTTTTGTCATTCTCCCCGGCGGTCATGGTCAGCACCACACCCACCGCCGCCAGAACAGGAGAAAAGGAGCTTGGTTTTAGAAGCTTCAAAAACAGATTGCTGCCCTCAATGCCCGTCAGGGACAGCAGCCAGGAGGTAACGGTGGTACCGATGTTGGCACCCATGATGATGCCCACCGCCTGGGTCAGATTCATAATGCCGGAATTCACGAAGCCTACCACCATGACAGTGGTTGCGGAGGAGGACTGGATCACCGCCGTGACCAGCAGCCCCAGCAGCACCGCCATACTCTTTTTCTTGGTCAGCTTTTCCAGAATTTTTTCCAGTCTGCCCCCGGACAACTGCACCAGCCCGTCCCCCATGGTGGACATACCAAACAAAAACAGGGCCAGACCCCCCACCAGATTCAGGACACCAAATATATCCATGAAAATTGCACACTCCTTTTTTCTATCTGGCCCTATTCTAGCCCCGCTGTGTAAAGCCGGTAGAGGGCAATGTGTAAAGCCCGTGTAAAATTTACAATCTTTACCGCCGCTTTACAAAACCGTGATTGCGGTCTTTACGGAACGGAAGTACGGTGAGGGTGAAAGTTGACAGTTGACAGTGGACAGTTATTTACGAATTGACAATGGACAATGGACAATTGACAATTTTCGGGGGATGCCGGGAACGTTTTTGGAATTTATTAGAGCGCAAAACGATGATAGACGCATCAAAGCAAGCGGAAATCGACACAAATTTGATGTAGGGGCGGCAATCTTGTCAAGAGAAACATAGGTAACACATAGGGAAGACACATGGGTTACAGTCTGCGGATGTGG
>CAKTQE010000026.1 GCA_934593275.1 uncultured Oscillospiraceae bacterium
CACAACAGAGTCTGCTCGTATCAAGCTTGCTCATCTATATCCGGAAATAAAGTTTTAGTTTTAACAGACTACTACGTACTTTAACGGGTGGATTCTTATGAAAAACGTCGTTTTCTCCAATAATTGTCAACTGTCAATTGTCAATTCGAATGAACTGTCAACTGTTAACTGTTAACTGTCAACTCCCCTCCTCCTTCCCCTTGTTTTTCTCCCGGTTTTCCGGTATAATAAAGGTCCATTTACCCAAAAGGAGGGCTTTGTGATGCAGACCCGTGAGAGTGATGTGGTCAGCAGTGTGCATCAGATTTTAGATCAGGTGCGCCGTGTCATCGTAGGCAAGGATGAGGCACTGCTGTGGGCCTTGGCGGCGATTCTGGCCCGGGGGCATATTTTGTTGGAGGACATTCCGGGGGTGGGGAAAACCACCATGGCCCTGTCCTTTGCCCGGGCGTTGGATTTGGAATACGGGCGTATCCAGTTCACCCCGGATGTGCTGCCCTCGGATATTACGGGCTACTCCGTGCCGGACCCCCAAGGAGGGCTGACGTACCGGCCCGGGGGTATTTTGTGCAATCTGTTTTTGGCGGACGAGCTGAACCGGGCCACCTCCCGAACCCAGTCCGCCCTGCTGGAGGCCATGGAGGAGGGTCAGGTCACTGTGGATGGCATCAGCCATCCCCTGCCCCAGCCCTTTGTGGTCATTGCCACCCAGAACCCCGTAGGTGCTGCCGGAACCCAGCTGCTGCCGGACAGTCAGGTGGACCGGTTTGCCCTGCGGCTGACCCTGGGCTACCCTGCCCCCCGGGATGAAGTGGCCATGATCAAAAACCGTCAGGGCGGGAACCCTCTATCGGAAGTCCGGCCCTGTCTTACCAGGTCCGGGCTGATGGCCCTGCAAAATGAAGTGGAAAAGACCTATTTAAGCGACAGCGTGATCACCTACCTGGTATCCCTGTGTGACGCCACCCGGAAGCACGAAAGCTTTTCCCGGGGGGCCAGTCCCAGAGCCACCCTGTCCGCCGCCGCCATGGCCAAGGCTGTGGCCCAGCTTCGGGGCCGGGACTATGTGGTGCCTGGGGACATCAAGGAGGTCTTTCTGCCCACCATGCGCCACCGGATGCAGCTTTCCACCCGGGCGGAGAGTCAGGGCAAGACCGTAGAACAGGTGCTGACCTCCATTTTGGAGTCCACCCCCGCCCCCAAACTCCGCTGATGCGCCGGGCCTGTTTTTTCCTGGGGCTGCTGGGCTGTGGGCTGTGGTACTTACTGGGGGGCAGCTTTCTGGCGTGGGTGCTGCTGCTGTCCATGCTGGTGCTGCCCTGGCTGTCTCTGGTGTTGAGTCTTCCGGCACTTCTGGGCTTTCAGATGGCTCCGGCGGGGCCGGATCGGCTGATGCCCGGAGAGAACGGCACCTTTTTGCTGCTGGGCAGCTGCAATGCCCCCATGCCGCCTTTCCGGGGGCGGCTGCGTTTTCGGAACCTGCGCACGGGGAACGTCATGGATTATGACGAAAGTACCGGGTTCTGCCCCCAGTTTTCCGGGGGTTGGGAGATCACCCTGGCAAAATGCCGGGTGTCGGACTATCTGGGGCTGTTCTCCCTGCCCGTTGCCAAAAAGGGCAGTCAGCGGCTGCTGGTGCTGCCAAAGCCCCAACCGGTGGAGGATCTTCCGGATTTTGGCACCGGCCCCTGCATCCGCTGGAAGCCCAGTCAAAGCCCCTTTGGGGAAAACCATGAACTGCGCGCCTATCGGCCCGGAGACGGTCTCAACACCGTCCACTGGAAACTGACGGCCAAAACCGGCGAACTCACCGTCCGGGAAGCCCAGGAACCCATCCGGCCTTTGGCCTGTCTGTGCCTGAGCCTTTATGGCCGGGAAGAAGACGTGGACCGTGTTCTGGGGCAGCTTCTGTGGCTGGGGGAATTTCTCCTGGATCGGGACCTGGAACTGGAAATCCGGGCCGCAGAGGAGGGGGGCATCCGCATTCTGCGGGCGGCAAACCAGCAAGCCCTCCGGGCCGCCCTGGAAACCCTATTGACCCTTAAGGCCCCGGCCACTCCGGCCATTCCGGAGCCTGGGCCTGCCAGCTGGCGTTTTTCCCTGGGAGGAAATCTATGAAGCATTCACTTTCCCAAGCCCTTTCGGTGCTGCTGGCGGGGCTGCTGCTGCCTTTGGGGGCGGTGGAGACCCTGGCTCAAATCTATCTGCTGCCCCATTCCTTTGGGTGGTGCGCCCTGACATCTGCTTTCATCTGCATTCTCTGTCTGCTTCTGCTGCCACGCCGCCGGGGAAACCTCTTTGTCCTGGGGCTTGTGGCCCTGAGCCTGGGCTTTCTCTGGGGACTGCCGGAGACCCGCGGCCAGGGAAAGGGGCTGATGATGGATTTATCCGGAGTTCTGGACAGTGTTTATCACCTGGGCTATCTGACCTTTTCCGGCAGGGCCGACACCGCCACCATCCCCTTGGCGACCTACAGCGGTCTCCTGTCCCTGGGGATTTGCAGAACGTTTCTGCGGCGAAAAATCTGCCTGGGACCGCTGCTGCTCTGCGTCCCTATTCTGATTCTCTGCGGTCTGCTGCCTGGGGCCATGCCCCCTTATCCGGCCCTGCTTTCCTGGGTCGCCGGGGTCATGCTGCTATTGCTTACCGCTGGCAGCTGGAAAAATGCCCCGGCCCAGGGGGCGCAGCTGACCCGGTGGGCCTTGCCCGGGGTAGCGGCGGTGTGCATCGGTCTGCTGCTCCTGAATCCCCAGGAAACCTACCGGGACCACGCCGCCCCCTTTCGGGATGCCCTCTACACCCGGCTTCAGGAGCCTATGGAAAAGGCCAACATTCCCCAGGCCCTGATCCCCAAGCCCCAGCGCAGTCAGGATTTGCGTGGCCTCACAGGCCAGGACCGGGGCGGGCTGCCCATTCTCATGGTAACGGCCCCCACCTCCGGAAGTCTGTATCTCCGGGGTCAGGCCTACACCCGGTACACGGGGCTGGGTTGGGAGGCAGAACCCCAGGAAATCGAAGCCTTTACCGGTTGGGGAGAACCCCAGGGGGAAATTCACATTCGGACCCTGGCCCTGCAAAGCGTGTTTTATCTGCCCTATTACCCGGAATCCGGCACGGTACTCACCGGCGGATGTCTGGAAAACCGGGCAGGGCTTCTATCCTACAGCTTCCCCCAGTATCCCCGGGGCGGTGCCGCCTCGGAAGAATTGCTGGCCCAGTGTAAAAACCTGCCGGAGGAAACCGCCGTCTGGGCGAAAGACTATGAATTTTCCGGGAATTCTACCCAGGAGATCGCCGCCCAAGTGGCCGCCTTTGTTCAAAGCTGCGCCACCTATGACAAGCACACCGGCCCTATGCCGCCGGAGGAACCGGATTTTGCCCGGTGGTTTTTAGAGCGCAGTGACCGGGGCTACTGTGTCCACTACGCCACCGCCGCCGTGGTGCTGCTCCGGAGCCAGGGCATTCCCGCCCGGTATGTCACGGGCTACCTCTGCGAGCCGGAAGCGGGGGTCCCTACGGTGGTCACCAGCGACCAGGCCCACGCCTGGGCGGAGTTCTATGACAGCACCCAGGGTTCCTGGCAGATTCTGGAAGCCACCGCCCCGGACATCGGGGAGCGCACCCCGGTACCCACAACGGAAGAAACCCAACCCCCGGCTGTGATTCAGGAGCCGCCGGAAACTGAGCCTACGTCCTCCTTTTCCGCACCGGTCAAAGCCCGGACACTGTGGCCTTTGTGGCTGCTGGTGCTGCCGCTGCTGCTGCCGGTCCTGCGGTGGGCGGTGCTGCTATGTAGGACTCGCTGCCGTCAGGCTCTGCCCCCCAACAAACGCTGTCTTTTCTTGTGGCGAGAGGCCCAACGGCTGGGAAAGCCCCTGGGACAAACCCCGCCGGAGGAGCTTTTGGAACTGGCCCAACGGGCCAAATACAGTCAGCACCGGCTGACCCCCATGGATTTAAGGCCCTTTGCCGATTACTGCGCCAACTGCCGCCGGGAACTGGAAGAACAGCCCCTATATAAGCGGCTTTATTACAAATACATCCGGATACTTTACTGACATACCGAAAGGAACACCGCCCTATGGAAGAAAAATTCATTGCCGCATGGCAAAAAAACCGTGAAAAAGCCCTGGCCCTGGGCGTCCGGATGCGGCCCATTGAGCCGGAACGGGCGGTCCGAACCGCCCAACACCTGCTCTCCGGCAACCGTTCCAGTGACGGCTTTGAGGCCCTGGCCCGGAAAGGTGCCTTGAACCTGTCCCTGGAAGCCCTGGCCGTAGACCCCCGGTTCACCGCCCTTTTTACCGACGACCAGGCCACGACGGCATTGACGAGGCTGCTGGAAGCGGGATACTTTGGGGGAGTTGACAGTTGACAGTTGACAGTTTTTTCGAATTGACAATTGACAATTGTCGTAGCATCCAAGGGAATACCGTTAGGTCGGTACGGCTCAGGTATCGAAACGTGGCAGGCGGCAGATTGCCGCCCCTACGATAATGTACCACGTTTTCCCATTTTACAGACGTAAAACCGGCAATAGAAACGTTAAATTTAGGGTATTTGTTACAATTTTGACGTAGGGGCGGCAATCTGCCGCCCGCCACGTAGCAATTACAACCTGTAGGGTTGAATGGTACCACCCAATACACGGAACAATGTAGCGGCGTTGACCCAACGATGAAATCAATGTGTGATTGCCCCCGGCAATCATTTGATTTTGATTCGCTGCGCGGAGCACCACCATCCAGCCCCGCCAGGGGCTGGCTCCGTTGGTCGATGCGGATACAAACGTACCACGGTTCCGGCCCTCCGGGCCGGTTGGCGGCAACCTGCCGCCCGCCACGGGGCAAATACAACCTGTGGGGTTGAAACCACCCACCGATTTGTCTTTCCGAGTGTGAGGAAAGACGTGTCGGGGGTGGTTTTTTTGTGCTAAGGCAATCGTGATGTTCCCGGGGCGGCACACAGGCTGTTCCGGGCCGTTTGACGGTAGGTATGTTTTTACAACTGCGGTAATCAGAGAATGGCTGTTTTGGGGGAATTCTGCGGTATCGGGGCGGTGCTTGCGGAAATGGCTTTTTTCGTGCAAAATGTATCAATATAAAATGACTGATTTAGTAGAAATGTGCAAAATCCACGAAAAAGTTTGTTGCTATGGCAACGAAAATGCGGAATAGAGGTTGATTCTTGGCGGCGAATAAATTACAATAAGACGGTAGTATGCCATGTGCGGGGAAACCCCGCCTGACAGAAAATTTGAATGAAGATAGGAGAGATACACATGGACATCAAAACGTTCCATGGCGGTGTCCATCCGGCGGGAAACAAGGCACTTTCCCAGGACTGCCCCCTGACGGCCCTGCTTCCCAAGGGTGAGCTGGTTTATATGACCAACCAGCATATTGGCAAACCGGCAACTCCCGTGGTCAAAAAAGGCGACCATGTGCTGGCCGGTCAGCTGATCGCGGAAGCGGGAGGCTTTGTCTCCGCCAATATTTACGCTTCCGTATCCGGCACCGTAAAGGCGGTAGAGCCAAGAAAGAACGCCTCCGGCGGCTCTGCCACGGCCATTGTGGTGGAAAATGACGGGGAATACACCCTGGCCGAGGGCATCGGTCAGGAAACCGACCCCAAGGAACTTACCAATCAGGACATTCTGTCCCGGATCCAGAAAGCCGGTATTGTCGGTATGGGTGGCGCGGGCTTCCCCACCCACGTCAAGCTCACCGTAAAAGAGCCGGAGAAAATCGATTACATCATTGCCAACGGTGCCGAGTGCGAGCCTTACATCACCTGTGACGACCAGCTGATGCGCTCCAAATCCCGGGAGATCGTTACGGGGTTGGAGCTGATTTTGCGGCTGTTCCCCAATGCCAAGGGCGTGGTGGTCATTGAAAACAACAAGCCCCAGGCCATTGCCGCCATGGAAGAGGCGGTAAAGGGCCATGACCGGGTGTATGTGCAGCCGGTGCTGACCAAGTACCCCCAGGGCGGCGAACGCTCTTTGATCACCGTCATCACCCAGAAGCACCTGAAGCTGGGCATGCTCCCGGCAGATGCAGGCTGCGTTGTGGACAACGTGGGTACGATTTACGCCATTTACCGGGCGGTGTGCTTCAATGAACCTCTGATGGAGCGTGGCTTTACGGTGTCCGGTGATGCCGTGGAGAAGCCCGGCAACTTCTGGGTCAAAATCGGCACCAGTCACAAAGAACTGGTGGAGGCCTGCGGCGGCTTCCGGGAGGAACCCAAGAAGGTCCTCAGCGGCGGCCCCATGATGGGCTTTGCCATGACCGGACTGGAAGCCCCCATCTGCAAGAACAACAACGCTTTGACCGCCCTGGTGGTGGACGAGGTAGCCGTTGCGGAGGAAGAAATGACCGCCTGTCTGCGCTGCGGACGGTGCAGCCGGGCCTGCCCCCTGGGCCTGTCTCCCCAGCTGATGCAGGTGGCCGCCATCCGGAAAGACTATGACCGCTATGAGCATAAGCTCTACGGCCTAGACTGCATCGGCTGCGGCTGCTGCACCTATGGCTGTCCTGCCAAGCGGCCCCTTATGCAGCTGTTTAAAACCACCAAGGCCGAAATCATGGCTATGAAGAAACGATAAGGAGGGGGACGGACATATGGAGAACCTTTACAATGTATCTTCTTGCCCCCATGTAAGAGGCAAACTCACCACCCAGGCCGTTATGACCGATGTACTCATTGCCCTGCTGCCCACGGCAGCTTTGGGCGTGGTGTTCCACGGCTACCGGGCCTTGCTGGTGATCCTCCTGTCCATGGCCAGTGCCGTGGCAACGGAGTATCTGTTTAACCTGGTGACCCACCGGAAGCAGACCGTGTATGACCGCAGTGCCATGGTAACGGGTCTGCTGCTGGCCCTGACCCTGCCTGCCAGAGTGCCGCTGTATCTGCCGGTTCTGGGCGCGGTGTTTGCCATTCTCGTGGTCAAGTGCCTCTTTGGCGGCCTGGGCCACAACATTATGAACCCTGCCCTTACGGGCCGGAGCTTCCTGCTGATTTCCTTTGGCAACATGATGACCGTTTACTCCGCCGGCGTAGACGGCGTGACCTCTGCCACTCCCCTGGCCCTGCTGGCTGACGGCCAGATCCCCAGCCTGTTCCCCATCCTCATGGGCAGTGCCAGCGGCGTTATCGGCTCTTCGGCCATTGCCCTGATTCTGGGCGGCCTGTACCTCCTGGCAAGACGGGGCATCACCTGGGAAATTCCCGTTTCCATGATCGGCGTGACCTGGCTGTTCCTGGTGATTTTCGGCGGCCATGGCTTTAATCCCAACTACATCCTGCCCCAGCTCTTTGGCGGCGGTCTGATGATGGCAGCTTTCTTCATGGCAACGGACCCGGTATCCTGCCCCTCTACAAGAGACGGCCAGCTGGTTTTCGGTGCCTTTGCCGGTCTGCTGATTGGCCTGTTCCGGGTAAAGAGCGTGTCCCCGGACTCCACCACCTACGCCATTCTGATTGCGGACCTGGTAGGCCCTGTGATCGATGACCTGATCATCCCCACGCCCTTTGGCTACCGCATCCCCAAGGAGCGGAAAAAGGCCATTCCCAAGCCGGTGATCATCCTGCTGGTCATTACCATCATTGCAGGCCTGGCCCTCAGCGGTGTGTACGTCAACACCAAGGACACCATTGCCGCCAACAAGGCCGCCGCCCAGAAAGCCGCTTTCCTGGAAGTGGTTCCCGATGCGGCAGACTTTACCGAGGACGAAACCTTCCAGCAGGCCCTGGCCTCCTTTGATGCCTCTGCCTATGGCAAGGTCACCGTTGACTCCGCTGTGGTAGGCACCGATGCCTCCGGCAATGTGGTGGGCTATGCCATCATCGTCTCCAATGCCGACAGCTATGACGGCGGCGTGAGCCTGGTAGTGGGCGTTGCCGCCGACGGCACCGTCAACGGCATTTCCTTTACGGAACTCCACGAGACCCCGGGCATGGGTATGCGCTGCGGCGACCCGGAGTTTATGGACCAGTTCTCCGGCGTGAAGGTCTCCAAGTTCACCTTGAATAAGAGCGGCGGCTCCACCGCAGACGACACCATCGACTCCGTTTCCGGTGCCACCGTGTCCTCTCGTGCCGTGGTCAATGCCGTCAATGCTGCGCTGGACTTCGTATCCGGCCGGATCGGTTAAGGAGGGATACCATGAAACCCTGTGTAGAACGTATTTACAACGGCCTGGTAAAAGAGAACCCGGTATTCGTGCTGATGCTGGGCATGTGTCCCACCCTGGCTGTTACCACCTCCGCCATCAATGGCTTCGGCATGGGCATGTCCTCGCTGGTGGTTCTGGCAGTTTCCAACCTGGTTATTTCCATGCTCCGCAAAATCATTCCCGATGAAGTCCGTCTACCGGCCTTTATCGTGGTGGTTGCCTCTTTCGTCACCGTGGTGGAGCTGCTGATGGAAGCTTATTTGCAGTCTCTCTATGCCGCCCTGGGCATTTACATTCCTTTGATCGTGGTCAACTGCATCATCCTGGGCCGGGCCGAGGCCTACGCTTCCAAAAACCCGCCCCTTTTGAGTCTGTTTGACGGCATCGGCATGGGCCTGGGCTTCACCGTGGGCCTGACCATCATCGGTGCCATCCGGGAAATCCTGGGCAGCGGCAGCATTTTCGGCATCGCCATTCCCGGCTACAAGCCTATGGCATTCTTCATCCGCGCCCCCGGTGCCTTCCTGGTGCTGGCGGTGCTGGTGGCCATTATGAACGCCGTAGGCATCAAGAACCGTGCCAACAAGATCACCGAGGGCTGCGACGGCTGCTGCGCCAGCTGCTCTACGGGCTGCGAAAAAAAGGAGGGCTAAGGGATGTCCAGTTTAATTCTCATCATCGTCACCACAGCCCTGGTCAACAACGTGGTTTTGAGCCAGTTTTTGGGCATCTGCTCTTTCCTGGGCGTATCCTCCCAGAAAAAGGCCTCTTTGTCCTTAGGGTTGGCCGTTACCGCCGTTCTGACGGTTTCCTCCGCTGTTGCCAGCATTCTCTATGACCATGTGCTGCTGCCCCTGGGCCTGGATTACCTAAAGACCA
This sequence comes from uncultured Oscillospiraceae bacterium, assembly GCA_934593275.1. Classification (GTDB taxonomy): domain Bacteria; phylum Bacillota; class Clostridia; order Oscillospirales; family Oscillospiraceae; genus Faecousia. The sequence continues at coordinate 9,060 of CAKTQE010000026.1, forward strand.
TCGTGTTCATTCTGGTTATTGCCGCCCTGGTGCAGATGGTGGAAATGTACCTGAAAAAGAATGCCCACGCCATTTACCAGTCTCTGGGCATTTATCTGCCGCTGATCACCACCAACTGCGCCGTTCTGGGCGTGGCCCTGACCAACGTGCAGAATGGGTATAACCTGCTGGAAAGCATTTTTGCGGGCCTGGGTACCGCCATTGGCTACACCGTGGCAATTGTTTTGCTGGCCGTCGTCCGGGAACACCTGGACGAGGAGGCCATTCCCGCCCCCTTCCGGGGCGCACCCATTGTGCTGCTGTGCGCAACGCTGATGGCCATGGCCTTCATGGGCTTCAGCGGCCTGGCCTAAGGAGGAGAGAATATGCAGGGAATTATTGTGGCAACGCTGGTGATCGGTGTGGTGGGCCTGGTTCTGGGCCTGGCACTGGTCACCGCCAGTAAGAAATTCTATGTGGAAGTAGACGACCGGGTCACCCGTGTCCGGGAGTGCCTGCGGGGTGCCAACTGCGGTGCCTGCGGCTACGCCGGCTGTGACGCGGTGGCAGAGGCCATTGTAAAGGGCGAGGCCCGTATCGATGCCTGCCCCGGCAACGGCTCGGAGAACATTGCCAAAATCGCCGCCATCCTGGGCAAGGAGAGCGTGGACCAGGACCCCCAGGTGGCCTATGTCCGCTGTGCCGGTACCTGTGAGACCACCAAGGCCAAGGCCAACTATGTGGGTTTGCAGGACTGCCGTGCCGCCGTACTCTCCGGCGGGCTGGGCTTTATGTCCTGCGACTATGGCTGTATCGGCCTGGGCAGCTGCGTCAAGGTCTGCCCCGAGGGCGGTATCTCCATCCGCAACGGCATTGCCCATGTGGATCAGTCCAAGTGTGTGGGCTGCGGCATGTGCGCCAAGACCTGCCCCAAGCATGTTATTGAAGTGCACGACCGGGTAAGCAAGGTGGCCGTCAGCTGCTCCAACCACGACCGTGGCCCCGCAGTCAAGAAGGTCTGCACCGCCGGTTGTATCGGCTGCGGCATCTGTGTCAAGCAGTGCGAGCAGGGCGCCGTCACCCTCCAAAACAACCTGGCCGTGGTAGACCCGGAAAAATGCGTGGCCTGCGGCAAATGCGTGGAAAAGTGTCCCACCAAGGCCATTCACTTCCTGTAAGATTCGGCACATACACAAGCCCCCGGCCTTTTGGCCGGGGGCTTTGCAAATTGACCTGGGCGGTATGAACAGGTGGACAATTCCAAATTGAACAGAACAATGCGCTTTTAGCTTGCAATCTGTCGGATTTTATGCTATGCTTTACCCGGTGCTACCAGTACCCCGGTAGGCGGTTCCCCCTCGATTCTTTTCGGGGGTGATATACTTCTTTTGCCCCTGATCGTAAAGAGAGGGGGTGACGGACATGAACATTACATGGGAAGAAATTTTCCAGTTTTGTACACTCATTGTTACTGTCATTAACCTGGTCCTCCAGGCGAACAACAAAAAGAAGTAACTGCCTAAGCTCCCCAGCCTACAGTTACTTCTTTTAGTGCAAGTTGGGGAACCGTCCTACTGGTAGCACCCCTTTTTGTATCTATACTATACCCCAATTTCGTTTTTTTGTCAACTGTCTGGCTTTCGCATTTGAACGGCGTACAGTACCCAAAAGAAAGGACATACATCCATGGGAAGATTTTCAAGTTTTCTGGGGCAATCACTATCCTACAAAGGAAGCAAAGCGGCAACGGATGCGGTTTGGGCTACAGGCAACGGAACCGCGGCCTATCGCCTGGGGGGAAAGATTTTTATTGGATGCGGCATCGGGTGGGTGCTTCGGATATGTGCGGGGATGGGTGGTGTGAGGGCATTTGCTGTCACTGCGTATTTTGAAGCCGTAGGATACAACAAATCAAATTGATCATTACGAATTTGATGGGGGACTTTGTCATGTGGTGTTTACCTAATGATCGCTCGAAGGCTATTATCACAGCGGATGAGCAAATTAATGGCGCACATCATGAGTGCCATTTGCGTTTGCCCGAAACAGCAGTTTTGTTTTTTATGAGCAAGGGAACAGACTATCTCATAGCGCATTATAATACGGAGGAAATGGCAGAGCCTTTCCCTCGCTTTCTCAATCGCTGTCCTATTTGGGAGATAAAGGATTTGAACCTGTGTTTTCTGGATGGCGGCCGTGGTGCGCCACAAGCTGTAGACACCGTTGAAACACTTGCTGCCTTGGGCGTGAAGAACATCATTGCTGTTGGAATGTGTGGAGCTTATGATGAGAATGTCCGTGTTGGCGAAATCATAGCCCCCCAAAAGGCTTTTGTTGAGGAGGGTACATCTCTACATTACTACGAATCCATCGAAGCTTCTTATCCTAATGGGGATTTGTTGGAAATGGCTACAGCCTTACTTCGTATTCGTAACGATCCCATTGTGTCATCCGATGCGGTATACCGCCAGACTTTTAACAAAGAACAGATGTGGCGAGACAAAGGTGCTGTCGGTGTAGATATGGAAACATCCGCTGTTTTCAGTGTTGCTCAATATCTTGGGCTAAAAGCGGTTGCCTTATTGATGGTTTCTGACATACACCCCATAAAGCCAGATGCGCCGAAATGGGAGTGGCACATGACAAAGGATATGAAATATCATCTAGCTGAACAGGGGATTGCATTGGCAAAGAAACTCGTTGAATGAAGAATGGCCGGTTATCATTTACCCGGTAGTTCAGTTTTTTAACTGATCAAGGGCGCACTTCTCCCCTTTGCGTGTACCGTGCAGTCACCCCTTGCCTCTCCCTTTGGGCGAGGTCGGAGAGGGGAAGCTCCGAAACGGCCCTAATATGCCATGCAAAGATTCTTTGCGTGACATTTTGTTGCTTTTATGGTATGGTTTTGTTGAGGGGTGAAGCATATGACGGACATTGGTTCCACGATTCAACGGCTCCGAGAAGCGAAAGGGTATACACAAGACCAGCTGGCGGAAAAGCTGTTTGTATCCCGGCAGACTGTTTCCAATTACGAGCGAAACAAATCCCAGCCCAGTTTGGAAATGGTTGAGAGGATCGCTGAAATATTTGACATGGATACGGCATCGTTTTTGACAGCACCGAGAGACAAAAAAGCAGAAATGAAGCATCTGGCGATACAGGGCGGCATTTGTCTGGTTCTTTTGGTTGCCTACATTTTTCTGCATCGACTGGCACTGATACGGAAAGACGAATGCTACGATTCCCGCCTGCTGTATTTGGTCAATATTCTGCTGAGGCCCAGCATTTGGGGTTGGTTGGGGTATTTCTCTACAAGTGTTATTGTGACTGCCGCGAGTATTCAATTCAAGGAAAAAAGATGGCATCGATTCATTTGTCCCATAACCATCGTTGTTGGAATATCCTATTTCATCATCATGTTTCCGTTTCTATTTTCCTGGGATACATCCCGGAATTGGTCACATGTTGCCTATTGGATATTAGGTGCTACCTGGCGTCACGATTTCCCTGGTGCTTATTTGGTTGCTGCTTTTTTGCTTGGTGTTGCATGGTGCATCTTTCATTCGGGTGAAGATTCAAAGCAAACAGACGTGACGGCTTGAACCCGTTCCTCCAGGCGAACAACAAAAAGAAGTAACTGCCGAAGCTGCCCGGAGGCCCTCTCAGTCACCTGCGGTGACAGCCCTCCCAGAGGGAGAGCCAAGTGGGCTGCGCCCCGGTATATAGGATGTTGGCATGATTTATGAAGCGTATCTGGCAAGAGCGCAGCGAGGTCGGAGAGAGTCCCTGTTGCAATTTCATTGTCGGTGGGATATAATGGGCGGCGATGATTAAAAAACAGGAGTATACACATGAGCTTTTTATTGGGGATCATTTATCTGTCCTTTATCAGCCTGGGGCTGCCGGATGCGGTGCTTGGGGCGGCCTGGCCCAGTATGTATCCGGAATTTGGGGTGCCGGTGTCCTACGCCGGGGCAATTTCCATGATCATTGCCTTTGGAACCATTGTTTCCAGTCTGCAAAGTGACCGGCTTACACGAAAGTTTGGAACCGGGGTGGTAACGGCGGCAAGCGTTGGGATCACGGCACTGGCCCTGTGGGGCTTTTCCGTCAGCCACCGGTTTTTGTTTCTGTGCCTGTGGGCCTTGCCCTACGGTCTGGGGGCCGGGAGCGTGGATGCTTCTTTGAACAATTATGTGGCCCTGCATTATGCCAGCAAACACATGAGCTGGCTGCACTGCATGTGGGGCATCGGCGCGACCCTTGGGCCATATATGATGGGGGCTGCCCTTACCGGTGGATTCACATGGAACGCCGGGTATCGCATGATTTCCCTGCTGCAAATTCTCCTGACGGCGGTGCTGGTTTTGAGCCTTCCCAAATGGGCGAAACAGAGCAAAGGGGCAGAAGAAACCGAAAACCCAAAGGCACTGAAGCTTCAAGAAATTTTCAGGATCCCCGGGGCCAAGGAAATCATGGTCTGCTTTTTCTGCTATTGCGCCATTGAGCAGACGGCCATGCTGTGGGCCAGCAGTTACTTAAATCTTGCAAAGGGCGTAGAGCCAAAGACGGCGGCATCCTTTGCCGGGATGTTCTGCATCGGCATTACAATTGGCCGAGGCATCAACGGATTTATTGCCATGAAGCTGAAAGACAGCCAGATGATCCGCATGGGGCAGGCCATTATTCTGCTGGGTGTTGCCGCAATGTTCCTGCCCTTTGGGCCTGTGGTTTCATTGATCGGGTTTTCCCTCGTGGGCCTGGGCTGTGCGCCCATCTATCCCTGTATTATTCATTCCACACCGGCGCATTTTGGAGCGGAAAACTCCCAGGCCATCATCGGCGTGCAGATGGCCAGTGCCTATGTTGGAAACTGCCTGATGCCGCCGCTGTTTGGCTTTCTCGCTGACCATGTTTCCATTGGAATTTTGCCGCTGTATCTGCTGCTCCTCCTTGGTCTGATGGCCGCCATGCACGAAATGCTGGAACGGAAGACCGCCTGAACAAAGAACGGACACCCGCCAAGTTCATAATGAGAAACCCCCAGCCTTTTCGGCTGGGGGCAATCTTTGTGCGCCCAGCGGGCGCATGTTTCAAAGGGTGAAAGTCCCTGATCCGCCGTTAAACCCTCCCGCTTCCGGGCTTTTTTGATTGCAAGACCGATTTCGTGGAAGTCAAACTTGCGTTCATCCCGTTCAATTCTCATAGCATCACCACCTAATGTAATTCTATATTTCGGGTGATAGTATTTGAACGATTTTATATTTCATTCAAACGCATATTTTATTTCATGTTAGACAGTTGCGCTTATGTAGCTATGCTGATAGAATAAAAGGCAAAATGCCTTTGGCGGCTGAAATGCGGCAATTCTACTACCTTTCAACTTCCAAAACGGTGAACTCTCTTACTGTTCGGTTGATTTACAGCCAGGTAAGCGTGATAATATGTTTAGCAATTACAGGAGGAAATGCTTATGTTCAATATTGATAAAAAGAAATTCGGCGCATTTGTCGCCGTACTTCGCAAAGAAAAAGGGATCACCCAAAAAGAGCTGTCCGAACAACTCTGTATATCTGATAAGGCAGTCAGCAAATGGGAAACGGGAGTTAGCTTGCCCGATACCGTTCTATTGATCCCGCTGGCAAATCTGTTGGATGTTTCCGTTACGGAACTTTTAATGTGTGAGAGATTGCCGAATAATGATGTACTAAAACCTGATAAGGTTGAGGATATTGTTAAGACGGCAATCACTTATGCGGACGAAAGCCCTGAAAGGGCATATCATGTAAAGAGCAAGTGGATTGTCTTTTACGGATTTTCCCTTTTGATTTGTTGTATCGGTACATTTCTGAACTATACAACGGCGCAGCCCTGCATGGAGACCTTGGAAACGCTTGCGCTTCTAAGTGCGGTATTCGGCGCGTACTTTTGCTGCTTCGTCCGCACTAAGTTATCAAGCTTTTATGATGAAAACAGTGTAAACATTTTTTATGATGGCCCATTCCGCATGAATGTGCCGGGAGTAAAATTCAATAATCGCAACTGGCCACATATTGTGAGAACTCTCCGCTTGAGTTTGTGCCTGTGTATGATACTGTTCCCGATTATTAACATCGTGGCGGGCAGCATTGTAGCAGATGTATGGGAAAATATAGGGAAATATATTTTCTTGGCTATGTTCCTTTGCGGTGTGCTGTTGCCAATATATGTAGTCGGAAAGAAGTATGAATAAATTAACTATAACCTGTAATAAAGCATTGCTCCTCCGTCGGAGCCGTCCGGCTTTGAAAGTGAAATTTAACATCATGTAACACGAACTCTATTTGTTTGCGTCCGCATAGCGTCATGCTGTGTGGGCGTTTTTAGTGCGCCCAGCGGGCGCATGTTTCAAAGGGTGAACGTCCCTGATCCGCCAAATCAAAGGCTTGAGAAGGCTGTTTTCCGGTTCTTCTATCCTTACTACCGCAAGTTTTGTAGCGGCATAAACAGGGGAGCAGCCGTGTACCAGACCGGTACGCACAGTTCTATGGGAGATCGGCTGGTCAACGAATGGCCAGCCTCCTACCCGATTATTCCCAAAATGCCTCTTGACAAATAATACTATGCGTTGTATAGTACTACTCGAAAGGAGGTATTCCATGGACATTCAGTTAAAGCGGGGGCTGCTGGACGTGTGTGTGCTGGCGGCCATCAAGGAGGAAGACGGCTATGGATACCAGATCATCAAGGATATCCAGCCCTATGTAGAGATTGCGGAGTCCACCCTCTATCCCATTCTGCGACGGATGGAAAACGCCGGCCTTCTGACGGTGCGCACCGCCGAACACAGCGGCCGTCTGCGAAAATACTACCATATCACCCAGGCGGGCTTGGACCGGTTGGAGGCCTTCCGGCAGGAATGGCAGGAAATGATGGCGATTTATAATTTTGTGACACGGGAGGGAACGAGCCATGAATGAGGGGCTGTGTCGGAACTATGATTTGTGGCTGCGGCTTTCCATGGAACCTCCATGTGGGCAGCTTTGGCGGGAGGAAGCCATTCGGGAACCCCAGCAGACGAAAAAGAAAAAGAAAACGCTCAGGAGGAACGGAAAATGACCAAGCAGGAATTTTTGGACAGGCTGGAAGCGGGCCTTGCGGGCACCGGGGACGGGGAATCGGTTCTGGAATTTTACCGGGAGATGATTGCCGACCGGATGGAGGACGGCATGGTCGAGGAGGAGGCCGTGGCCCAGGTGGGAACCGTGGAGGAAATCCTGGCAAACTGCGTCCAGAGTGTTACAGTGGTGCCCCGGGAGAACGGTGCGCAACCCGGTGAAATCCGCCGGGTGGTGATTCAGGAGCGGGAATTTGACATTCATATCTGCCCCACTCAGGAACCCCGCTATCGGTTGGAGGGGCAGGACCGGTATCACGAGGTCAGTCTGGAGGACGGGACCTTGCGGATTCTCCGGAACAAGGAACCCCTGCCCCGGCGTCTGTTCTCCGGCAGCTCCGGGGAAATGACCCTGTATCTGCCCCAGGGGTGTTATGAGAGCCTGGACATTACCACCGCCAGCGGTGGAATGGAAATTGCACAGAGCTTCGATTCCGTCCGGGTCTCCGGCGCCAGCAGCGATATTGCACTTTTCGGTACCTTCGGCGGCAGGGTGGAGATTCAGACCGCCAGCGGCGACGTGGAGCTTGGCGGCGTTTTCGGAGATGCCTTGCGCGTGAAGACCGCCAGCGGTGACGTGGAACTGAACGGACGGTTTTCTCAGCGGGTTCAGATTCAGACCGGCAGCGGAGAGATATCTGCGAAAGAGGCGGGGTTTGGAAGCGTCAATCTGCGGACGGCCAGCGGAGATATGGACCTCTATAACGTCCTGGCGGACACGCTGGAAATCCACTGTGCCAGCGGCGACCTGGAGTTGAACAGGGTTTGTGGAAAAAGCCTGGTATTGGAGAGCAAGAGCGGGGATATGGACCTGGTGGACACCCTGTCGAAAGGAACCTTACACTGCAAGACGGTCAGCGGAGACATGGACTTGCAGCGGGTGGACGGACAGGACATGTATTTGGAAACCGTCAGCGGGGACATCTCCGGGTCCCTTCTCCACGGCAAGCATTTCACCACCGGCACTGTCTCCGGCGACATCAACGTGGAGGGCGGTACCCCCATGGGCAATTGCCGGATTGCAACGGTCTCCGGTGACGTGGAATTGGTCATTGCGGAAGAATAAAAAGAGAACCCCTGACGTACTTTAAGGATTCTTCCTTATTGACGTCAGGGGTAAATTTTTTTCATTAGACCCGCCGCAGCTGCAATCGCATAGGGGCCTCCTCCCGGAATTACTCCTCTTCGAAGGTCAGCACGTCTTTATATTTTTCCTTGAAGATGTCGTAGACGGCGTTCAGCAGGTCTTCGTCCTGGACGGAGAGGTAGTTTTCGTTTTCCTCGTCCACCGGCTCCACTTCCAGAATGACCACGTTGGTCTCGGCCTCGTCGGCGGGCAGGAGAACCAGGTATTCCTTGTCCTGATAGGGGATGCAATCCAAATACTCAAAATCCGTCTCCACGCCGTTTTCATCGGTCAGGGTCAGGATGCTGACTTCCTCTTCTTCGTTGTTCAAAATTTCGTTGTCCATAGTGTGAACTCCTTTAATAGGTTTTCTTCGATTATAGAGTATCCTGTGGAAAAAAGCAAGATGTGTCAGGCAAAAATCCAGATTTTGAAGCAGAACAGCAGCCAGGTAAAGGACAGCGGGTAAATAAGACTGTCACACCTGTCCAGAATGCCGCCGTGGCCCGGGAAAATCTTTCCAAAATCCTTGACCCCCGCCACCCGCTTTACGGCGGACATGGAAAGGTCTCCAAACTGCCCCAACAGGGACACTGCTGCGAGATAAAGGGCAAGTCCTAAGTTATTGGCAAAGAACCGGCCAAAAATCAGCAGCAGCAGGGTCACGGCCATGACAAGACCGCCGATGGCTCCCTCGATGCTCTTGCCGGGGCTGACCTTGGGGGCCAGCTTGTGGCGGCCAAAGCGGCTGCCCACCAGGTAGGCAAAAATATCCGTCAGAGCGCAGACCAGGCCCGTCAGGCACAGGTAAAAGGCACCGTTGGGAATGTCCCCATAGGAGGCAACGGCCCGGAGCAGGCTCAGGGTGAAGAAAATCTCCGCCCCGATCACCCAGGGCCGGGGTTCCTCACGGCCGATTTGGCACATCAGGTATGTAAAGAAGCCCAGGCCGCCCAGAAGCACTGCCAGCACCCACCATTTGTTTTCCGTAAAGGAAAACAGGGGAATCATTACCGCCAGGGCAAAGCCCGGGATGAGACAGCCCTTTTTGGTCAGATGATGGATGTCCAGAAGCTCCCAAACCGCCCCACTGCACAGAACAATGGCGGTAAGCTGGGGTACCCAGGGCAGATGGAAGCTGCCGAGCAGCACCATGGCAACCAGGGCCAGAACAACGCCGGTCATCGTACGCTGCTTCATTTCGCTGCCTCCTCTCCGCCGGTCAGGGTGGGAATATACCAGCCCTTGCCTTTTTTAATGGAGTCGTAGCCGATGACGGAAGCCAGCAGAGAACCCAACACGTCTACGATAATATCTTTCATGGTGTCCCCCAGGGCGGCGTGGCCCACCAGGAGGGTGCCGTCTGCCAGCATGAATTTCTGCATGTTCATGCCAAACAGGCCATCGGCGGCAAACTCATAGATTTCCCAGATGGAACCCAGGGTCACGGAGAAGCAGAACGCAAACAGGCACACAAAGAAAGGAGACAGGCTGACGGACAGGTGGTTGTCCCGGTTCAGGATGGTCACCACCATCAGGCCAAAGAAGCCCATCATCATACTGCTGCAAAAATGGCACACCGTATCCCACTGGGGTACCAGATAGTAAAAGCTCCGGACTTCCCCCAGGAAAATGGCGCAATAGAGGAAAACGATATAAAAGCCGTAGAGCAGACTGGGCAGCTCAAAGCGCAGCTTCCGCTCCAAAATACTGGGCAGATGGATGGTGACCAGACCCAGGACGCACTGCATGAGCATCAGCAGGTAATCCGACTCCGAGTGAAACCCCGCCTCGTTCTGACTGCCGGAGCCCAAAATCATCCGGAGAATCAGGTAGACGATGGGAAAAGCAAAGCTGAGGGTGACGGTGATGTATAAAAATTTGCCGAACCAAGTTTTTTGTTTCATGGCAGCCATCCTTTCCAGGGCCATTCTATCATTCTTATTTCTTAGGAATATCTTAATGGTTCTTCCTAAACCGAAAAGAAACCAGGGGAAGCTCTGTCAGTTGATGTCCTGCCGCAGCTTTTCCAAATCCAGGATTCGGAAAGTGTCTTTATAGTAGTCCAGAATTCCGGCTTCTTTCATCCGCCCGATCTCCCGGGACAGCGCACTGCGGTTGGCCCCTAAGAAATCCGCCAGGTCTTCCCGGGTACCACCTAAGGAGAAGGTCAGGCTGCCGGTGCGGCGGTATTCGTCAAACAACCGCAGGGCAATGCGCTGCCGCAGGGACTTGGCCGAGAGGTACAGCACCCGCTGCCGCTGCATCCAAAATTTGGCGGCGATTTCCGACACCAGATTTTCCCGAAGCCGGGTGTGCCAGGCGCAGCAGTCGGCGCAGCTGTGCATGATCCGGTGATAAGGAAGAAACAGCAGCTCCGTTTCCTCCGAAGCCACTACATACACAGGGCTTCTGCCCCCTGGGGTGGCCATCAGCACATCCCCCACCAGGGCACCGGGGCCGTGGGTGGCCATCAGTTGGTGTTCCCCGGCGGCGTTGACGGATTCTGCCCGGAGAGCACCGGAGAGCACCAGGGCGCAGGATTGGAGGGTGTCTCCAATGTTCCAGACCACGGTGTTTTTTTCGTATCGCTCCTGCCGGGCTTTCAGGCACCCCAACATGGCATCGATTTGTTCCGGGGCAATGCCGGAAAAGAGTCCGCAGTGATATAATATGCTGTGTTGCTGCTGATTCATGTAACACCCTTGATTTTACGTTGCAATTGCAACGGACTTTATAGGAGCAAGTATAGTACAATCCCTGTAGAAAGTCAAGGATGGGCAGCAGCTTTGCCTGTCCGGAAAGAGGAACCATGATGAAAAAGTGGATTGCTTGTATTTGTTTGCTGGCCCTGACCCTGGGGCTGCTGGGGGGCTGCGGAACGGCCCCGGCTCCGGAGACCATCCCAGAGACCGCCCCGGAGACCACGATGGAAACCACCACTGCGCCGGAGACCACGGCCCCTGCAGAGGACGCCGTGACCGTTCGCCTGGGTGCCATGACCGGCCCCACCGGTATGGGCATGGTGCGGCTCTTTGAAACCGCCGGTGAAAGCCCCGATTCTGGCTACACCTATTCTATCAAGGGCGCGGCAGACGAACTGACCCCGCTGCTGCTGCAAGGGGAGCTGGACATTGTTTCAGTTCCTGCCAACCTGGCCTCCGTCCTGTATAACAAGACCCAGGGCAAGGTGACGGCTTTGGCGGTAAACGTGCTGGGCGTCCTTTATATTGGGGAGTACGGCGGGGAAACCGTGAAAACTCTGGAGGATTTAAAGGGCAAGACCCTCTACGCCACCGGCAAGGGGGCCACTCCGGAGTATTTTCTGCGGTATGTCCTCAGTGAAAACGGACTGGATGCAGACAAAGACTTGGACATTCAGTGGAAAAGTGAACCCAGTGAGGTGGTAGCCACCCTGAACGCCCAGGGTCAGGGCATTGCCATGCTGCCCCAGCCCTATGTCACCGCCGCCGGTGTCCAGCTGGGCGAGGGCTTCCATGTGGCATTGTCCATTTCGGAGGAATGGGAAAAACTGGGAGGCGGCAGCCTGTGTACCACGGCTTGCATTCTGGCCAGAACGGAATTTGTGGAAGCCCACCCCCAGGCGGTGGAATCCTTCTTAAAAGACTTTGAAGAAAGCGTTACCTGGGTCAACGAAAATCCGGACCAGGCCGGGGAACTGTGCGGAAGCTTTTCCATCGTCAAGGCCCCCATTGCCAAAAAGGCCATCCCTCAGTGCAATCTGGTGTGCATTACAGGGGAAGAAATGAAGACCGCCCTGAGTGGCTGCCTGGAAGTGCTGCTGGGGCAGAACCCCGCCGCGGTAGGCGGTGCGCTTCCCGGGGATGATTTCTACTATGGCGCATAAAAAAACCGATTTTCAGAACCAAAAGGCGGCAAAACTTCTTGCCGCCTTTTTGGCGTTGTGTCTGTGGCAGCTGGCGGCGGTGCTGGTGGATAACCGGCTGCTGCTGGTAGGCCCTTTGCAGGTGGCGGGGCGGCTGTGGCAATTACTGGGGATGCAAACCACCTGGCAGGCCCTGGGCTACAGCTTTGGCCGGATCAGTCTGGGCTTTTTCCTGGCCTTTGCCCTGGCCCTGGTGCTGGCGGCGGTGTCCGCCCGGTTTCCCCTGGCAGAAATCCTGCTGCGGCCCTATGTTCTGGCCATCCAGACCGTGCCGGTGGCCTCCTTTATTGTCATTGCCTTGCTGTGGCTCTCCGGCCGGCGGCTGAGCATTTTTATTTCGTTCCTTATGGTGCTGCCGGTGCTGTACGCCAACGCCTTACAGGGCTTCCGGGCCGCAGACCGGCAGCTGCTGGAAATGGCCCAGGTGTTCCGGATGCCCCGTTTTCGCCGTGTCCGGTGCATCTTCCTGCCCGCCCTGGCCCCTTACCTGAAATCCGCCTGTCATGTGGCCCTGGGCCTGTGCTGGAAAGCGGGGGTGGCGGCAGAGGTCATTGCGGTGACGGAAAAATCCGTAGGCGGGATGCTGTATGATGCCAAGGTCTATCTGGAAATCCCGGATTTATTCTCCTGGACGGTGCTGATCGTGGCAGTGAGCCTGGGCTTTGAAAAGCTGTTTCTGGCTCTGCTGAACCGGGCTATGAACCGGCTTATCCAATGGGAGGGGTAGCATATGGCGTTGACAGTCAAAAAAATCTATAAGGCCTATGACGGAAAGCCGGTGCTGGAAGATTTTTCAGCCCTCTTTGCCCCCGGAAAGACCTATGCCATTATGGGTCCCTCCGGCAAGGGCAAAACCACATTGCTTCGGCTGATTCTGGGTCTTGAAAAGCCGGACGCCGGGGAAATCTCCGGTGTTCCCCAGCGGAAAGCCGCCGTGTTCCAGGAAAGCCGCCTGTGTCCGGAGTTGACCGTCCGGCAAAACATCGCCCTGGTGCTGGAACATGCGCAGGAGGAAGCCATTACCCAAATGCTGGAAACGCTTCAGTTGACGGACTGCCAGAAAACCAAAGCCGCCGCCCTCTCCGGGGGCCAGCAACGCCGTGCCGCCCTGGCAAGGGCCTTGCTGTACAACGCCGACTTACTGGTACTGGACGAACCCTTTACCGGCCTGGACGAAGAAACCAAATCCCAGGCCCTGGCCGCCATCCGCACCGCCCGGGGGAGGGCCATCCTCCTCCTGGTCACCCACAACCGGGAAGACGCCGCCGCCTTGGGGGCGGAAATCATCGAATTATAATCACGTTGACCGGCTCCTTAGGATGTCCCCCATACTAACACGCCAGGATTCCGGCAGATGAAATTTTTGCTGGATTTCTTGACTTTTTTTCGGTTTCCTCCTATAATAAAGTGTTAAATTTGCACAATACCCTTATTATGGAGGATCAACATATGCGAATGCGGAAAATGAAGAACCTGGAACCCCGGATGGAGAAGTGTGCCGCCCTGCGGATTCAGGAGCCGACGACCCGCTTGGGCCACTGGCGGGAATTAAAGCCGGACTGCACCGCCCTCTGGGTGGAGGTAGGCTGCGGCAAGGGCAAATTCACGGCGGAAACCGCCCAGGCCAATCCCACGGTGCTGCTGATTGCCGTGGAGCGGTGCCGGGAGGCCATGGTGGTGGCCATGGAAAAGGCCCAGGCCATGGGGCTTACCAACGTGTTCTTTATTGATATGGACGTGGCGGAAATTGAAAGTGTCTTTGCGCCGGAAGAAATTGACCGGCTGTTTATCAACTTCCCCGACCCCTGGCCCCGGAAGAAGAACGCCAAACGCCGCCTGACCCATCGGGGCTTCCTGGACAAATACTGCCGGGTGGTGCGGCAGGGTGGAGAATTCCACTTTAAGACCGACAACGCCCCCCTCTTTGCATTCTCTTTGGAGGAGTTTGCCGCCTGTGGTCTGGAAACCAAGGCCGTCACCGATGATCTGCACAAAGACGGGGTGGTGGGCATTATGACCGGCTACGAAGAAAAGTTCCACGCCCTGGGAACCCCCATCCACCGCTGTGAGGTGGTTTGCAAGCCCTTTGTTCTCCCCAAGGAAGAAAAGGCGGAACCCCAGGAGGCTTGACCATGGGCTATTTTTTGGGAAGCTGTGATGTAGCCGTCATCGGAGCGGGCCATGCGGGCATTGAGGCCGCTCTGGCCGCTGCCCGGTTGGGGCTGCACACCATCCTCTTTACCATCAATTTGGATGCCGTAGGGAATCTCCCCTGCAATCCCGCCATCGGCGGCACCGGCAAGGGCCATCTGGTGCGGGAACTGGATGCCCTGGGCGGGGAAATGGGTCTGGCGGCAGATGCCAGCTGCATCCAGTACCGGATGCTGAACCGGGGCAAAGGCCCGGCGGTCCATTCCCTCCGCGCCCAGGCAGACCGGCGGCGGTATCAGGAATATATGAAGCACGCCCTGGAACGACAGGAACACCTGGAACTCAAACAGGCCCAGATCACCCGGGTGCTGACGGAAAACGGAGCCGTTACCGGGGTGCAGACGGATTTGGGGGCGGAGTACGCCGCCAAGGCCGTGGTTGTGGCCACGGGAACCTACTTAGACTCGGATATTATCATCGGTTCCAGCGTCATCCCCTCCGGCCCCGACGGGATGCACCCCAGCATCGGCCTGGGGGATAGTCTGCGGACCTTGGGCCTGTCTCTCCGGCGGTTCAAAACCGGTACGCCCCCTCGGGTGAACCGGCGCAGCATTGATTTTTCCAAAATGGAGCTGCAGCCGGGAGACGACACCGTAGAGCCATTCTCGTTCCGCACCGCCCACAAGGTCAATAATTCCGCGGTGTGCTACCTGACCTACACCACCCAGGAGACCCACCGGATCATCCGGGAGAACCTGGACAGAAGCCCCATTTATGACGGCACCATTTCCGGGGTCGGCCCGCGGTACTGCCCCAGTATTGAAACAAAAATCGTCCGGTTCCCGGATAAAGAGCGGCACCAGCTGTTTATTGAGCCTTGCGGCCTGAACACCGAGGAAATGTATATCCAGGGCTTTTCTTCCAGTCTGCCGGAGGATGTGCAGCTGCAAATGCTGCGCTCCGTACCGGGCCTTGAACATGCGGAAATGATGCGGCCTGCCTATGCCATTGAATACGAGTGTGTGGACCCCACCCAGTTAAAGCCCACCCTGGAATGCAAGCTGGTTTCCGGCCTGTACGGTGCGGGCCAGTTCAACGGCACCTCCGGCTATGAGGAGGCGGCGGTTCAGGGGTTGGTAGCGGGCATCAATGCCGCCCTGAAAATTGAGGGGAAGCCCCCCCTGATCCTGACCCGGGATACCAGCTACATCGGCACCCTCATTGACGACCTGGTGACCAAGGGCACCCAGGAGCCTTACCGGATCATGACCAGCCGCTCGGAATACAGACTCCTGCACCGGCAGGACAACGCCGACCAGCGGCTCACCGCCCTGGGGGCCGCCGTGGGGTTGGTACCCCAAAGCCGGTTGGAGGAAGTGGAGGAAAAATACCGGGCAGTGAAACGGGAAATCGCCCGGTTGGAGGGCAGCGGTGTCCCCGGAAGTCCGGCCCTCAATGACATGCTCGCCGCCCGGGATACGGCCCCCGTGGCAAACTCCGCCCGGTTGGCAGACCTGCTGCGCCGCCCCCAGGTGACCTATGATGACCTGGCACCCTTTGACACCCAGCGGCCGGAGCTGCCCCGGAGTGTGACGGACGAGGTGGAAATCCAACTGAAATACGCAGGGTACCTGGCAAGGCAGGAAAAGCAGGTGGCGGAATTCAAAAAAGAGGAAGCCCGGCTGCTGCCGGAGGATTTGGATTATTCCACCATTCAGGGCCTGCGGCTGGAAGCCCGGCAAAAGCTGCAAGAAATCCGCCCGGTATCTCTGGGCCAGGCGGGCCGTATTTCCGGTGTCAGCCCCGCGGATATCGCCGTGCTGATGATTTATCTGGAACAAAAATAAGGTCTACCGCATATCCTGTTAGGGAAAATTTCTTTTCCCTCAGGAGGTGCGCTATGTCCATTGTACCAACCAATGCGCCCATGACCTATGGACGCTGCCGGGAAACCGTTCAAAAAATCGTGGATGCCTACCCCGTCTGCCGCAGCCGCTGCATCGGCACTACCGCCTTTGGCCGGGAAATCCAGGCCCTGGCCATTGGCAGCGGAGAGCGGACGGTGCTGTTTACCGCCGCCCACCATGCCAACGAGTGGATCACCGCCACGGTGCTGCTGCAATTTGCGGAAGATCTGTCCCGGGCCATCATGGAGGGCGGCAGTCTTTATGGCATTCCCGGCACTCTTTTTGAGCAGAACTGTCAGATTTTCCTGGTACCCATGGTAAACCCTGACGGGGTGGACCTGGTTGCCGGGGGCATTCCCAAAGGAAGCCTGGAATGGGAAAAGGCCAAATCTCTGGCGGAGAACTACCCCAAAATCCCCTTTCCCTCCGGGTGGAAAGCCAATCTATTGGGGGTGGACCTGAATTTGCAGTACCCTGCCGGTTGGCTCCAGGCCCGGGAAATCAAATTCACCCAGGGCTATACCCGGCCCGGACCCCGGGACTATGTGGGCAAGGCCCCCTTGGCCCAACGGGAATGCAGGGCGTTGGCGGCCTTTACCCAATACTTAGACCCCGCCCTGGTGCTGGCCTACCACACCCAGGGGCAGCTCATCTATTGGAACTATGATGACATCCAGGTGGCGGGTTCCCTTGCCCTGGGCCAGGAATTCGCAAGGCTTTCCGGCTATTCCCTGGAGAAGACCCCCTACGCTTCCGGCTTTGCCGGATACAAAGACTGGTTTATCAAGGCCTTCCGCCGCCCGGGCTTTACCATTGAGGCAGGGCTGGGGGAAAATCCCCTGCCCCTGGAACAATTTGACACCATTTACGCCAATAACCTGGGAATTCTCACCACCGCGGCCCTGGGCCTGCCGGAGTAGTCTTTCCAAAAACCCATACAAAAGAGGAACCACTATGGTCATTTTTTTCGACATTGACGGCACCATCGTAGACGATGGCACCCAAATTATTCCACACTCCACTGTAGATTCTGTGGAAAAACTCCGGGCCTTGGGCCACATCCCCGTGGTCAACACCGGAAGGCCCTATTCCCACATTGACCCCCGGGTGCGCTCCATGGCCTTTTCCGCCTTTGTCTGCGGCTGCGGCATGGAAATTTTTCTTAGAGATCGCTGGCTGGTGCGGAAAAGCCCAGACCTTGCCCTTTGCGAGTTCGTCCGGCAACAGGCAAAGAAACAAGGGGTGCTGCCCCTGTATGAGACCGATGACGGGGCCATTCTCTACGAGCCGGAGTTGGTGGCGCACCCCTCCCAAAAGCGAGAAATGGAGCGGATGGAGGCCAAAGGCTTCCGGGTCTGCCCGGCCCAGGAGCATCCCCAGTTTATGAAATTTGTGATTTGGAGCCAGAATGCGGCGGCTGCCCAGGCTTTTTACCGGGAAATGGAGCCTTATTTTGAAATCATCTACCGGGGCAACGACAGCTTTGCGGAGTTCGTTCTCAAAGGCTGCTCCAAAGCCGCGGGCATGGAAACCCTGCTCTCAGCCCTGGGCGTATCCAAAGAGGACACCCTTGCCATTGGCGACAGCACCAACGACCTGCCCATGTTCTCCGTAGCCGCCCACACCGCCTGCCTGGGCGACGGCATGGAGGAACTGAAAGCCGTATCGGAATACGTAACAGCCCCGGTGCTGGAAGACGGCATCCAGAAAGCACTGGAACACTTTGGACTGCTGCGGTAAAGAATTCAGCGGAGTCTTTCCACGTTCGGGAGGCCCCGCTGAATTTTATGTATCCCCTCGCAGGGGGCGGAATTGACAATTGACAATGGACAGTTGACAATTATTGGAGCGACTAACGTTGTTCATTTAAACCCATTCGTCAAAGTCCGTAGGGGCGGCAACCTTGCCGCCCGCCACGCGGCAAATATAACCTGTGGGGTTGAATGGTATAACCCGATACACGGAACAATGTAGCGGCGATGATTCATCGCCACTCCAGCCCCGGCGAGGGGCTGGCAACGTTGCGAATGCAACCTGTGCCGGTGAACGGAACCACCCCCCGACATGTCATTCCGAGCGGAGGAATGTGGTATAATGATTTTGGACAACTCATCAAATGACAAAAAGGAGAGAAACGAGATGCCCAAAGGTGAAAGA
>CAKTQE010000027.1 GCA_934593275.1 uncultured Oscillospiraceae bacterium
GAAAAGCCGGTATGCTCCCCGATCTCCCGGGAGGATTCCAGGTACCAGTACCGGCACAGGAACACATTTCGCTCCACCGTGTTCAGCTCTCCCAGAAAGCGATTCACCGCCCCCAGGGTCTCCCGGCGGATCAGGTCACTTTCCAGCGACCCAGCCCCGGAAACGCAGTCCTTTAGCTCCTCCAACGCCAACTCCATCTGACAGCCGCCCCGCTTCATGGCCCGGTTTCTGCGCCATCGGTCAATGGAAAGATTTCGGGTGATCCGGCCCAAAAACGCGGAAAAGGGCGAGGGCCTTGTAGGGGGAATGGCATTCCAGGCCGAAAGCCAGGTATCACTGACACACTCCTCCGCGTCCTCCATATTTTCCAGCACATGAAAAGCGATTGAATGACAATAAGGACCATATTTAACGGCAGTCTCCCCGATGGCCTGCTCTGAGCGGGAAAAATACAGATTCAAAATCTGCTCATCCTCCATCTCAGGCACCTCCTTTCTTTCTCTTCACCTATCATAACGCAAAACAGGTGAAAGTGTTGCATCTTTTTAAAATTTTTTGCATATAAGAAAAAGGAGGTCCTGAAAGCCATCGCACAAACGGGCAAAGCGTAGAACGAAGTTGAACGTCACAAAAACCAGGGATGTAAAGGTTCAACCCGATGTGAGGGCGGCAATCTGCCACCCGCCACGTATCGAATACAACCTGTTCGGTTGAACGGTACCACCCGATACACGGAACAATGTAGCGGCGTTGACCCAACGCCATCCAGCCCCGGCGAGGGGCTGGCACCGTTGCAAATATAACCTGTTAGGTTGAACGGAACCATCTCCCGACATGTCATTCCGAGCGGAGTGAAACGGAGTCGAGGAATCTTCCCAAGTAGCAAGTTTTATCTTGTGGTGGTCCATTATCCCACGTGGTGGATTCCTCCACTCCGCTTGCGCTACGGTCGGAATGACAATGGGGTTGCGTTTCTACGGATTCGCCTACAGTTTCTGGAATACTTTACGCCGCCCCGCGGGCCTCATCAGTCAGGGCTACGCCCTGCCAGCTTCCCCGGCGGGGAAGCTTTTGTACCGTGTATCGGGTGGTACCCCCACTGTAGCGGCGGCAATCTGCCGCCATTGGCCGTAAGGCCACTCGTTGGACGTTCGTATCCGTAGCATCCCACGGTGCCAGCCCCTCGCCGGGGCTGGAGTGGCGTTGGGTCAACGCCGCTACATTATTCCGTATATGGGGTAATACCATTCAATCGCACAGGTTGTATTTGCCACGTGGCGGGCGGCAGGTTGCCGCCCCTACGATACATTTGTTGCAAATTACCGTTTATTGAACGTGTCTATCATGGTTTTGCGTCCGTAATGTGTGAAAAATCCAGGAAAATAACAACCTGTTTGGAGGCACGGAACCACCTAATACATGCTTCATTGTCCATTTTAAACAGCCGCAGTTCCCCCATATCAAAGGGAAACTGCGGCTGTTTGCTTTCTTACAATTCCATCTCCCGGAAGTCTTTTTCCCGGAAGAATGCTTCAATGGCTTCTTTTCCGGCGGAGAGCTTTCCCTGCTGGAAGTTGGGTTTGCCGCCGCCGCGGCCATTAAGGGCGGCGGTCAGTTCTTTGTTGAGGCTGCGCAGGTCGCCGCCGGGGAGGGACAGGCAGTAGCCGGTGCCGTCCGGGGTCAGGGAGAATCCGGCGGTGATGCCGCCGGTTTTGGAGGCGGCCAGGTCGGTAAGCATCCGAAGGCTGTCGGGGGTCAGGTCCTGGGCAAAGAAGAAGCAGTTGCCCAGGCCCTCCATGGAGACCGCCTGTAGGGCAAAAAGCTGCCGCTCCAAGGCCCCTGCCCGCATTTTTAGGCCGTTCACGGTGTCCCAGACCTGTTGGGCGGCCTGGGCGGTCTGGGTGATCTGGGCGGAGAACAGGTGAGATATCTGCCGGTTTTGCTCAAAAACCTGGTTTACCAGCCGGAACGCCGCCACGCCCGCCGCCATTTCGATGCGGGTGCCTCCACGGCAGGGGACGGCGGTCATCAGTTTGATCAGGCCGATTTCCCCCGTGGCCTTTACGTGGGTGCCGCAGCAGGCACAGATGTCGTATCCCGGCACCTCTACAATACGCACCGGCCAGGGCAAGGCCCGCTTGGTCCGGTAGGGAAGCCGTTCCAGTTCTTCCGGCGCAGGGGTGTAGATTTTCAGGGAGATGTTCCGCCAGATGGCTTCGTTGGCCTCCGCCTCGATTTCCGGCAGCATCTGCTGGGGGATCACCGCGTCAAAATCAATGACGATGCCCGTTTCATTCATATGGAAGCCCGTATTGTGGCAGCCATAGCGTCGGTGGAGGATGCCGGAGACGATATGCTCTCCCGAATGCTGCTGCATCCGCAGAAAACGGAGGTCGTAGTCAATTTTACCGTGAACCGCTGCCCCCACTTCCAAGGGTCCGTCACACAGGTGGATGATTTTCTCTCCCCGCTCCCGGGTATCTTGCACCCGGACGGTGTTCAGTCTGCCGGTATCTCCGGCCTGACCGCCGCCTAAGGGATAAAAGGCCGTGCGGTCCAATACCACCTCATAGCCCCCCTCCACCGGGGTGCAGGACAGGCACCGGGCCTCAAATTCGGACAAATGGCTGTCTGTGTAATAAATTTTTTCGGTTGTCATAACTTCTGACATTCCCTCCCGTTTTCTTTGCCATTTCCCGGGAACCGGGAAAAAAATCTCGTTTTTTTATTATAACACATTCCGTTCTACATTGCAACGAGGGATGTGTAAGCGGCACGTAAGTCCCATTTTACAAAAAAAGGGCTGGTGTTTCCCGGGAAATTGCGCTACAATGTAAATATGTTAAGCTTATGTGAGGTGACTCTTCTATGCCCTCTGCCTACGCCCATCTGCGTTTTGGCCGGGAGTCCATGTCCGATCTTCCCCCCAAGTATCGGGGTCTTGCCAAAGCCCTGGATCAGCTCTACCTGGTGGGGCTTCAGGGTCCGGACCCCCTGTTTTTTCATAACCCTCTGATGTCTGACCCCGTGGAGCGGCTGGGGCTTCAATGCCACGCCATGACGGGCAAGGAGTTCTTTGAAGCCGCCGTTGCCCGCTTTGAAAAAGCCCCCTCGGATGGGATGCTAGCCTATCTTTTTGGGGTTTTGTGCCACTATTGCCTGGACAAGCACTGCCACCCCCTGATCGACACCATGACCCAAAGCGGTGACCTGGACCACATAGAGCTGGAAACGGAATTCGACCGGTTTCTTCTGCAAAAGGACGGTCTGCTGCCTCTGCGCCGCCAGCCCATTTCCGGCTCTCTGGCCCTGACCCGGGGTGGCCGGGCCACTGCTGCCAGTCTCTACCCGGACCTGCGCCCCGCCGCCTTTGGCTGGGGGCTTCGGAACATGTCCAACATCTACCGGGTGGCCGCCTCCCGAAACCGGAAATTTGCAAAAATGCTCCTGGGTCTGGGAGGCCGCCGGGGCCGGGCGTTCCTGATGACCACAGGTCCCAACCCCCAATATGCCCACCTGGACCAGCCCCTGCTGGAATGCTACAACCAGGCCCGGGCCGCTTTCCCCGCCATGGCCCTGGCCCTGGCCAACAGAATTGAAAACAAGCAGCCTCTGGAAGAAGGCTTTGAAGCCAATTTTGATTAAGGAAGCTTCTGACACCATAAAAATGTCAAAAGCTCCGTAAATAGGAAAGGACGAAACCCATGAATACGAAATTCCGCCTGACCCCCCTGGAAAAAAGCTGGATACTCTACGATGTGGGCAATTCCGCGTTTGTTTTGCTGGTATCCACCCTGTTCCCCATTTATTTTAACTACCTGGCCACCTCTGCCGGACTCAACGAGAGCCAATATCTGGCATTCTGGGGCTATGCCGGTTCCGTTGCCACACTGCTGGTTGCCTTTATCGGACCCATCTGCGGCACTCTGGCAGACCAGAGCGGTTTTAAAAAGAAGCTGTTTCTCATTTCCATGCTGGCCGGTGTCCTGGGCTGCGTGGGACTCAGTGCCGCCTGGAGCTGGCTGTCTTTCCTGGTGATTTACGTATTGGCCAAGGTGGGCTACTCCTCCAGCCAGGTGTTTTACGATGCCATGCTGCCGGAAATCACCGGAGAAGACCGGATGGACAACGTATCCTCCATGGGCTATGCCTACGGCTATATTGGCTCCGTTATTCCCTTTGTGCTGTGCCTGGTGCTGGTGCTGTTCGGCGGCAAAATAGGCCTTTCCATGACCACCGCCATGGCCCTGTCCTTTATTCTGGTGGCCCTGTGGTGGTTGGGCTGCACCCTGCCCCTGCTCAAATCCTACCGTCAGAAAGCCTGTGTAGACCGGGGGGACCGGCCCATCCGGGACACTTTCCGGCAGCTGGGCCGGACGTTCCGGGACGCCAGCCACGAAAAGCACATTTTCCTCTACCTGTTCTCCTTCTTCTTCTTCATTGACGGCGTTTACACCATCATCGATATGGCCACTGCCTACGGCACCGCCCTGGGCCTGGACAGCACCGGTCTGCTTCTGGCCCTGCTGGTGACCCAGATCGTGGCTTTCCCCTGCGCCATTCTCTTTGGCAGGCTCTCTGCCGTGGCCGATACCGGCAAGCTCATTAAAATGTGCATCATTGCCTACACCGGCATTACCCTCTTTGCGGTGTTCCTCAAATCCCAGTGGCAGTTCTGGCTGCTGGCGGTGCTGGTGGGCATGTTCCAGGGGGGCATCCAGGCCCTGAGCCGGTCCTACCTGGGCAAAATCATCCCCCCGGAGCGCAGCGGCGAATACTTTGGCCTCATGGACATCTGCGGCAAGGGTGCCGCTTTCCTGGGTACCACCCTGATTGCCGTCATCAGCCAGCTTACCGCCGGCACCACCGTCCACATTTTCGGCCAGGAGCTGCAAAACGAAAGCATCGCCGTGGGCGCGCTGGTCATCCTCTTCGCCATCGGCTACATCCTGTTCCACAAGGCAGACAAACTCAATAAAGCACGCATGTAAGTTTCCAGCGGGGTTTCCTTTGGGGAAGCCCCGCCTGTTTCTTTTGAATGTCCCCGGTTGCTTTCCCTGGGGAAATGTGGTAAAATGTGGGGAACTAATTTTTACCGGGAGGTTCTATGAAACAGCCTAAAACACCCCGGCTGTGGCCCTTGGGGCTGCTGGTGCCTTTGGGGATCATTTATTATTTTTGTAAATTCGTTTTACCGGGCTACAGCTTTACGGCTCTGGTGTGTCTGTGTCTGGCGGCAGTGATCCTTTTTTATACCGCCATGCCTTTCCTGGGGCAAAGCTTCCCAGGCCTTGCCAAAGTGCTGACCGTGGGCGTTACCGCCGTGCTTGTTTTGGGGTTTTGTGTCTGCGCCGTGACGGAAGCCCTGATCATCAAGGCCAGCTTCGGAGACCCCCAGGAACAGGTGGACTATGTGGTGGTGCTGGGGGCCAAGGTGCGGGATGACGGCCCCTCCGTATCCCTGTGGGACCGCATTTATGCCGCCCGGGATTATCTGGAAGCCCACCCCCATACGGTGGCGGTACTCTCCGGCGGCAAGGGCAAGGACGAACCCATCAGCGAGGCCCAGTGCATGTTTACAGAGCTTCTGGCCCTGGGCATTGAGCCGGGGCGGCTGTGGCAGGAGGATAAAGCGGAGTCCACCTGGGAAAACATCTGCTTCAGCCTGGATTTGATTCAAAAGGAAACCGGGACCAGACCCCAGAAAATTGGGGTACTGTCCAGTGAATACCACTTGTTCCGGGCCAGTCTCTTTGCCAAAAAGAACCAGGTGGAATTTGTGGGCATCCCCGCCAGGACTTCCCATCTGTCCCAGCGGATCAACCATTTTATGCGGGAAGTCGCCGGTGTATGGCATTATATTTTATTGGGAGGAAACTACAGTGATTGACAGAAGCTATGCGGATTTCGCCTGGTCCCAGACCCAGGCTCTATTAAGCATCGACTCCCCCTCCGGGTTTACATCCAAGGCGGCCCTCTGGGTCAAAGACGCCTTTGAGGCCCTGGGCTGCCCCGCCAGAATCACCGCAAAGGGCGGCGTTCTGGCAGAACTGGGTGGAACCGACAAAGAAAACGCCCTGCTGCTGGAAGCCCATACGGACACCCTGGGGGCCATGGTCTGCCAGATCAAAGGAAACGGCAGACTGAAAATGACCAACCTGGGAGGGCTAAGTCCCAACAACGCCGAGGCGGAAAACGTTCGAATCTATACAAGGACCGGCAAGGTCTATGAGGGTACCTGCCAGCTGGCCGATGCCTCCGTCCATGTCAACGGTAATTACGCCGATACCAAGCGCAGCTTCGATACCATCGAGGTGGTGCTGGACGAGGAGGTCAAAAACGCCCAGGACGTGAAAAATCTGGATATTTCCGTAGGCGATGTGGTGTGCTTTGACCCCCGGACCCGCCGGACGGAAAAGGGCTATGTCAAGAGCCGGTTTTTAGATGACAAGCTCTCTGTGGGCATTTTGCTGGGCTTTGCCAAATTCCTGAAAGACAGCGGCATGACCCCGGAGCGGAAGCTCTACGCCCACATCACGGTCTATGAGGAAGTGGGCCACGGCGGCAGTGCCTCTGTCCCCCAGGGCGTGACGGAAGCCATTTCCGTGGACATGGGCTGTGTGGGCGAGGGCCTGGACTGCACCGAGCGGCAGGTTTCCATCTGCGCCAAGGATTCCGGTGGTCCCTACAGCTATGAGGTGGTCTCCGGCCTGATTGAAGCCGCCAAGCGCACCGGGGCCGACTACGCCGTAGACGTTTATCCCCACTACGGCTCCGATGTAGAAGCCACCCTCCGGGCGGGCTACGACATCCGCCACGGACTCATCGGTGCCGGTGTCTACGCCTCCCACGGCTACGAGCGCAGCCACATGGACGGCATCTATAACACCCTGCTGGTCCTGAGCGGATACACCGGGGTCATTTAATCAAAGATTTCTTAGGATGTTTCAACCACCACCGGGAACGGCGCCAAAAGCCCTTCCCGGTGGTGCTTTTTGCGCGGTAACAAAACCGTAATACCAAGAAGCCAATGGATATGGTATAATACAGGCAAAGAAAGGGGACGGTGCTGTGGCAGAAAACAGGCTGCTGGTCATTGAGGATGACCCGGAAATATCCAAGGCTTTGTGCCGGAATTTGCAGTGGGCGGGGTATCGCCTGATTCATTTTGCTGACGGCGGGCAAGCCCTGGACGCACTGGAACAGGACCACTTTTACGACCTGGCGTTGCTTGACATGATGCTGCCGGGGGTGGATGGCTTTGGGCTGCTGCCCAGGCTTCGGGAATACGGCGTTCCGGTGATCTGTCTTACGGCACTGACAGATGAACAGTCGGAAATCCGGGGCCTGCGGGAGGGGGCAGAGGATTATATTCCCAAGCCTTTCCGGATGGCGGCCCTGTTGGTGCGGATTGAAAAGGTGTTGGAGCGCAGTGGGAAACTGAACCAGATTTATCGGTTTCGGGATTTGGAGCTGGACGGCAAAAACCGGGTGCTGCGGCAGGGAAACACCGTTATCGCCCTGCCGCCTATGGAAATGGAGGTACTGACGGTGCTGATGAAAAACAAGAACCGCACAGTCTCCCGGGAAGAAATTCTCAAAGCCATCTGGGGCTATGATTACTTTGGAGACCTGCGGACGGTGGATGTGCGCATTGCCAATTTGCGAAAAAAGCTGGGCCTTTCCCAGGAAATTCGGACCATCCCCAGAAGCGGCTACAGATTGGAGGAGCTATGAAACTGAGATGGAAGCTGGCAGGACTTTGCGCGGCGGTGATGGCGGTGCTGTCCCTGGGGCTGGCAGAAAATATGTATGCCCAGGTGCTGCGGCAGACCTGGAATGTTCACGAGGACGCACTGGAACAGCAGTCCAAGCAAATCCGGACATCCTTTGAAGCGCAGGGGGCCAAAATCTGCGCCGAACTGCCGGATTCTCCAGGGCGGGAGATTTTGCTCCGGGACCTGTTTCAGTCCCTGGTCACCGGTCCGGCGGTGCTGCGGCTGGACGGTGAAACGGTATATGATTCCACAAATCGAATCTTTCCTGAGGGTGATACCCGGCAAGGCAGCTGGGGAAGCCTGGAAAGCACCCATGACTACATCCGGGCAGGGGGTGGCAGTTCTCTGCTTGCAGGCCCCAAATACGAACTCTATCTTTTAGAGGATTTCCGGGGAACCTACAGCCGGATGGAATCGCTTTACCAGGGCTTTTTAAGGTCGGCTGCCCTCACTCTGGTGGCTGGGGTGGCGGTGCTGGTGCTGATCCTCTGGCGGTCCCTTCGGCCCCTGGGGCAGCTGCAGCAGGCGGCGGCCCGCATTGCGGACGGTGCCTACGACCAGCGGGCCAGGGTCAAACGGAAAGACGAGGTGGGGCTTCTTGCCGGGGACTTTAATCGGATGGCCCAGGCGGTGCAGACCCATATTGAGGAACTGACGGAGCAAAACCGGCGGCAGCAGCAGTTTTTACGGGCGGTGACCCACGAATTCAAGACCCCCATGACCTCTTTGCTTCTGAATGTGGAAACCCTGGAAACAATGGCCCTGCCGGAGCCGGAACGGCAGGATATTCTAAGCGATATGGACCGTCAGCTGACCTATCTGGAAGCCCTGGTGCAAAAGCTATTAAAGCTTCTGACCCTGGGCCAGGCTCCAAACCGGCAGACGGTAGAAAAAGCCTGGCTTCTGGAGCAAATACAGGCCCTGTGTGGGGCCACAGCAAAGCAGCAGGGCGTTTCTCTGGAATTGGAACGGGATGACCAGCCCCTTTTGGGGGATGGGGAACTGCTTTGCGCGGCCCTGCGGAATCTGACGGAAAACGCCATTCACGCTTCCCCTCCCGGCTCTGTCGTCACCCTGCGGCTGCTGGGCCAGACCCTGGAGGTAGAGGACCGGGGCTGCGGTATCCCGGAAGAGCAGATTCCCAGGCTGACGGAGCCATTTTATACCGTAGACCCATCCAGGAGCAAGGGGCAGGGCGGCGTTGGCCTGGGCCTATCCCTGGTAAAAGCCATGATGGATGCCCAGGGTGGAGAACTTCAAATCGAAAGTACCCCCGGCCAGGGAACCATTGCCCGGCTGTTGCTGCCAAAGGAGGAATGAGGATGAAACGAAGTATCTTGTGGCTTTTATTGTGCCTGCTGCTTACCGGCTGTACCCAGGAGTCCACTCCCCCAGAGCCTACCAGCGGCCAGCAAGCCCTCTGGGCCACCCAGGCCGGGGAAACTTGGCAGGAACTGACGCTGCCGGACCGGTTTACGGCCCATTGGACCGACACCCTCCTGGCCGATGCCCGCATTACCGCCTCCCAGGGAACAAAAATGCCCCTGGCTTTCATCCAGAGGCACCGCTTCACCCAGGAGGACCTGGACCGGCTGCTGGCCGCCTTTGCCAAGGGAAACCCCTGCCGTGGGAATACGGTGGAGACCAAGCAGTCCGCACAATTCGAAATCGAAGTCCTCCACCAGGCCTATGATGGAGCCGAGTGGCCGGGGGATGCGAAATTCCGCCTCAAAAGGCTGGAAAGGAGCCTAAAAGGGTTGCCGGATGAAGCAGACCTTCCGCCGGTCACCAGCTTTTGGCACGATGAGGGCTTTGACTGCCCTGTGTTCTACGGAGAAGCGAGTGTAGACGGTACCGACTGGAAGTTCCAAATCATCGATAACGGGACGACCATGACCCAGGCTTTGTGTTATGAAAAAACCTATGGCCCATACGGTGCCAGCCGGATACAGCTGGAAGACGGGCAGGATTTTTCCTATGTGCAGCCGCCCCAGCAGATCACCCCGGAGAAAGCCAAGGCTCTGGGCGACCAGCTCATGGAAGCCCTGAACCTATCCAACATGGTCTGTGACGACATCCGTCAGGGCCTCAACGGTGCCCAGCTTCTGTGCTATGTGCCTACCGTCCAGGGCATCCGGCTGTCTGCCATTGCCCAGCAGCACCAGAATACCCAGGGGGAAATCAGTCCCTACGTGACCTACCAGGCCCCCCGGGACATGGACGGCGGCTTTTCCTGGGAGAACGCCCAAATCCTTTTGGAGGTCGGAACTCAGGGCATTCTGGCATTTCGTTGGACCATGCCCTTTGAGGTCACGGAGCTGGTGACAGATCAGGCCAAACTCCTGGATTTTGACACCGTCGCCCAAATCGCCCAGGACATTCTGCCGGAAGTCGTGACCCTGCCTCCAGACACCAAAACCGCCACCGTTGACCAGGTAGACCTGACCCTGATGCAGGTCCACGACAAAGGAAGCGACACCGCCACCGTCCTGCCAGTGTGGGACTTCTGGGCCACCGTCACCCAGGAGTACAACGAAGACACCCCCATCCGCCAGGTCCTGCTGACCCTCAACGCCATAGACGGAAGCGTGATCCGCCGGAGAGAGGGATATTAAAACACCGCCTGCCCCAATGAGGCAGGCGGTACTTTTGAATGGACGGTTTGAAGATTCCCGGCTTTCCGGGTGTTTCTTACGGGCAGGAAATCTCCATGATCCGCTCGATGGTCTCATGGAGGGTTTTGCACTGGGCGGTGTCGGCGGCCCGGTAGTAGACTTCTTTCCCCTCCCGGCGGCTGACGATAAGACCGGCGGCCCGCAGAATTTTCAGATGGTGGGACACGGCGGGGCTGCTCATTTCCATCAGGGCCGACAGATTGATAACGCACTCCTCACAGTGACACAGCAGCCAGAATATCCGCAGACGGCTGGGGTCATCCAGCTTCTTGAAAACGTCCGCCACCAGCGAAAAATCCGAGGTGGGGGGCATTTTTTCTTTCTCACGCTCAAAAACGCCCCCATGATCATGGGGTACACAGGACTTACACACCTTCTACGCACCTCCGCAAGTTCTTTGTACAACTTCCATTATAACGTTTCTTCCCGGTTTTTGCAATCAGATTCCTGCATCTTTTGTTGATAAATCCAATACGCTTGTACACCCTGCAATGATTCTGGGGTCGTGGGTAATGACGATACAGGTTTTGTCCATCTGCCTTAGCCCTGCCATCACCGATCGAACCGTTTTGGCATCCAGATGTGAAAAGGTTTCATCGAAAATAACGGTTTGATTCTCCATGAGAACGGCCCGCAGAATGCTCAGGCTTTGCTTTTGCCCGCCGGAAAGGGACGTTCCCATGTAAGGAATGGATTCATTAAAATTGCTCGGCAACGCCCATATCCACTGGATACAGCCCAGTTTCTCACCTGTTTGTATGATTTCTTCCAAAGATGGTTGCCGCTCATTTCCCAGGAGAAGATTTTCAAGGATCGTCCCCTCCATAAAGTAGTCCGGCTGGGGTACATACGTAACGGATTTTCGCAGGGAAGCCAACGTGTATTCGTTTATGGATTTGCCGGAATAGTATACCGTTCCGTGGTATTCCAAAATAAGACCTGCCAGAATTTTTCCCAGGGTGGATTTCCCACAGCCGCTTTCCCCGTAAATGGCAGTCATTGTGCCTGCCGGTATAGAGATTTCAGTTGGGTATTGAATGACCCCGTGATTCTCAAAACGGACGGAAAGATTCTGGGCTGAGAATGCGACTTCCAAAGAGTCCCCGTCTTCCTGCTGCGGTTTTCCCATTTCCTCAGAGGGCAAATCCCAGACTTCTATAAGTCGGTCCACACCAATGAGACTCTTTTTTAGAGCCGCCACCCCATCTCCCAGACACAGGAACAGGCTTGTGACCATGGGAGATAACTGTAATACAAAGACGATTTGCTCCACATGCAGCTTTCCGGCTTTTACCGCGAAAATCCCCCACACGCAAACGCCCACATAAATTGCCAGGTCTACAACGGTGGTTGAGGAAGAAAGCCGCGTGTCCAAATCCCATTGCCGTTCAATGGTTCCGGTCAGTCTTTTGCACCTGTTCAGCAGCCAGTTTGTCAGGGGTTCCACCATGTTCATCATGCGGATATTTTGCAGCTGAGAGACATACTGATTCAGAAAAGCAGTGATTTCCGAAAAATATTTTTGCTTTTCTTTGGAATTATCAAATATTTTTCCAGAAAGGTATAATTTTGTGAGCAGGGCGGCTAATCCCAAAAAAATTAAATAAAATCCGATTATCGGGCTGATTAGAAAGATGTTGATGCTTCCGCCCACGCCGGAAATCAGCAGCATCATTGCATAGAGGATGTTTGATAAAAACAGACTCTGAATCAGTTCCACGTCATTGCTCAGTCTTGAAAGGACTTCGCCCCTGTTTTCTTTTTGTAAAAATTTGTTTTGCGGTTTGGATTCCAGGAACTTTCTGTAAGTCATCTCCCGGATCCTCGCCGTCATTTTTTCCACGGTGACGGACTGCATATGGGTGTTCAGTGTGTCAAAAAGGATAAAAGCAACAAGGAACAGGATGAATCGTTGAATGCCCTCTTTCAGTTTTGGAAGGTCCTGTAGCCGTGCCGCGTAAGCAACAGAGGAAAAAAGAAGCGCATTCAATAAATTGATGCAGTAATTCCGGGTGGAGACAAAAAAGGTGCTTAGGACATAGGGCGCAACATGGGGTTTGACCACTTCCAACGTTTTCCGTATTCTTTTCTCATACACGTTCATTCCTCCGCACCCTCCATCCTGATTTTATTTCCGCTTTCATCCAGCAATACCGCATCATGGGTGATAACGATGACAATATGGTCCTGGGACAGTGTTTCAAAAACCCTTTTGATACGAAGTGTATTTTGCAAATCAAGTCCAACAGAGGGTTCATCGAAAATGTATATATACCCATTTTTCAATAGCGTCCGTGCCAGGGCGATTCGCTTTCGCTGTCCCAGGGAAAGCGGTTCACCAAGGTCGTGTAGCACGGTATTGTATTTTTCCGGAAGCACGTCTATTTCACTGTGAATTCCCACCGCTTCGCAGACGGAACGAATCTCATCCTCTGTGACAGGATTGGAGCCAAAGCGCAGATTGTTCAAAATGGTTGTGGGCAGGATCACGGCATCTTGTGTACAGACAGCAATATTCTGAGCCAGTTCTTTTGGGGATAAATTGCCGATTGCCGCCCCGCAAACGGAAATCACACCGCCAGACGGCTTCTCTTCTCCCAGTAAAAGCTTCACCACCGTGCTTTTTCCGCATCCGTTCTTTCCAACGATATAATTCACCTTGCCGGGTGTACACTGGAAGCTGACATTGTGCAAAACTTCCTCGGAGCCGTTGTATCCAAAGGATACATGGTCAAAAACAATACTGCCGCAGGCTTCCGGAAAACACGCCTTGTTGTTCTCTACAGGGGCAGTCAGATTGTCCAGGAGCCGATGGACATTCACCTTGGTGCTGACTAAAATTTTTACAGAGCGATCCAGGCACATGATCGGCTCAATCAAATTCTCCAGCAGGGTCATGGCCACAAAGAACGTGCCAATGGTGATCTGCCCCACGGCCACAAGCTTTCCACAGGCAACGGTGATCCAAAGCATCACCAGAAAAGAGAGCAACATGGAAATTGCGGAAAATAGCGATGTTTGCCAATCTATTTTCTGATATATCCGATTATACGCTCCCAATGCGCTGCTGTAAGCTTCCACCGAAACTTCTTCCAGTCTGTATGCCTTGATGGCCTCCATGTTCTCTATTCCATGAAATGCTTTCTGGTTGCTTTCTTCCAGAATCTGTTGAAGAAAATGCCGGGTGGTATTTATTTTCGTATTGACACCATATGTAAATGCGGCTTGAACCAGGCACAGCAAGACGGCAGTAACCGCAATGGACCAGTGTGTCTTTGTCCAAAGGACGGCTACTGCCGCAAGAAAAGCCGTGGTGTCCGGGACAATTTTTTGCAAAATACGCCGGATGCACCCAAGGACCGCGTTCACATCCTGGGTCATCAATGTTGTTATTTTTCCAACATCCTTGTCTTTTTTCTTGGGCTGAACGCCAACGCTGCAAATGATCCGCTGATAGAGCGTGGATTGAACCTTTGCGATATAACCGTTGCTGCTTTTCCACATTCCATAACCCATGACCAGGGAGATCCCGGCCAGCAAAAGAATAGACATCAGTTCCTTGTAGGACGTAACGCCTGGCAGCTGGTCGATAAATGCGCCGATCAGCACTTTTGCTTTCGTTGAAGATACCGTGTATCCGATGGAACACGCCACCGCAAGGAAAACCCTTGTATCGCAAATCCATATCTTTGTTACGGGATTTCCCTTGCCAGCTTTCATTGCACCGTTCCTCCATTCTCTTTGCACAGGCAGTATGCGCATTGGGTTTGAGTATAGCATGAACACCTTTTTATTGCAAGGGATTATGGAAAAATCCCAGGCTTTAAGAAGCTTTTAGGGCAAAGTTTTGCGCCCCTTGCCGAAGCAAGGGGCGCATCTGTTTGGAGGGGGATAAATCTAAATTACGCCTTGACCGCAATGGCCTCGATCTCTACTCTGGCGTTCTTGGGCAGGGCCGCGACCTGGAAAGCGGCCCGGGCGGGGTAAGGCTCAGCGAAGAATTCGCCGTAAACCTGGTTCATGGCGGCAAACTCGTTGATGTCGGCAAGCAGAACGGTGGTCTTCACCACATCGCCCATGGTCATGCCGTTGGCTTCCAGAATGGCTTTCAGGTTGGTGAGAGACTGTCTGGTCTGGGAAACGATGTCCTCACCGGGGAAATTGCCGGTGGCCGGGTCAATGGGCAGCTGGCCGGAGATAAAGGCCTGGTTTCCGGCGGCAATGCCCTGGGAGTAGGGTCCGATGGCCGCGGGTGCGGCAGAAGTGTGAATAGCGTTGTTCGACATAATATCAGTTCCTTTCTATGATTGTTCCCGGGCGGTCCGGTCACTTTTTAGGCCCAGTACAAACAGCAGCGCAAGCACCACCAGCAGGGCCAGTCCAAAGGGCCGGGCTACGAGGCCGGGTAAATTGTCGGCGTATTGCATCAATGCCCGCCGCAGAGAGGTGTCCGCGGTTGGGCCTACCAGAAGCCCCAGTACAAAGGGGGCAATGGGATAGTGATACAGTTTCATCAGATACCCCAAAAGGCCAAACAAGGCCAGCTGGATCAGGGCAAAGGGGGTTCCCGTAGCACTGTAGGCTCCTACAGCGCAGAGGACCGCCACCAGGGGCATGAGCAAGCTCTGGGGGATGGTCAGAATGCGAATGGTAAACTTGGAGCAAAGGAAGGACACCAGCCCCATGGCCACCGCTGCCATCAGCAGCAGCATACACAGCCCGCAGAGGATGCCGGGGGTTTCCAGCAGCAGCGTGGGACCCGGATGCAGGTTCATAATGAACATGGCCGAAAGGAAGATGGCCGCCGTAGAGCTTCCGGGGATGCCCAGGGCCAGGGCGGGGATCAATGCCCCCGCGGAACAGGCATTGTTGGCCACTTCCGCCGCGATAATGCCCTCTTCCGAGCCGTTGCCAAACTTCTCTTTCTTCTTGGAGGACCGCTTGGCCAGGTCATAGGAAAACCAACAGGCAGCGGATTCCCCGATGCCGGGGATAAAGCCGATCCACAGTCCCGCCAGGGAAGACCGGAGCATATTGAGGGTGTTGGCCTTTAAAACGTTCCAGTTGAGCTTGGGAAAGCCCGTCTCCTCCACCGTCCGCTGGGGTTCCGGCTGCCGCAGGGTGTAAAGCACCTCCCCCAGGCCAAACAGGCCCAGCATGGCGATAACGCTGTTAAAGCCGGAGAGCAGTTCCCGTCTGCCGTAGGTAAACCGCAGCACGGACTGCACGCCCTCCGCCCCAGTCAGGGACAGCAGGCACCCGGCCAGGGCCGCGATCCAGCCCCGTCTCCGGCTGCCGCCGGAAATAGAGCCGCAAATCAGCAGACCGAAGACGCAGAACAAAAAGGTCTCCCAATCTCCGAATTTCAGGGCCATGCCGGTGACAAAGGGCTGAATGAGAAAAATCAGCACTGTGCCAACCAAAGTGCCTACCACAGAGGCGGCAATGGAATAACCTACGGCCTCCCGTCCCCTGCCCTGCTTGGTCAGGGCGTTGCCGTCCAAACAGGTAGCTGCCGCCGCCGGAGTGCCGGGGATATTGATAAGACTGGCGGTAATACCGCCGGAGCCGCAGGAGGCTACGAAAATGCCCACAAGCAGAGCCATACCGTGGGTGTATTCCAGCCGGAACACCAGGCCCAGACACAGGGCCATGCCCATGGTAGGCCCAAGGCCCGGAACCACGCCTACAACAAAGCCCAGGAACACGCCCCCCACCATAAACAGCCAGACCAGAGGGTCCGCCAAAAAGGCCCCGGCTGCCTGGGGCAAATAAGACCATTCCGAAAACATAGGCGCGTCCTCCTTTACAGTAGTTTGAGTCCAAGGAGACCCGGAATCAGCACCAGGGCCACCAGGCAGTAAACCGCACTCAGCACCAGCAGTTCCAAGGGCCGGCGACCCTTGTTCACCAGGAACAGCATGGCCGTAAGATAAGTGGCTGTGGGCAAGGCAAAGCCCAGCTGGGCTACCAGCAGCAGATAGGTAACCGTCAGCGCCACCACCGCGGCAGACCGGAAAGTCACGCCACCTGTTGTTGCCGAGGCTTCTTTTCCGTTCCACAGGGCCACCGTCAGCCGGATGCCCTGGAACACCACCAGGGCAGACAGCAGCACCGGCAGAAACTTGGCTTCCGTGAGATACCCCACCAGTCCGGGGGTTTTCACCGGGTTCTTCCGAATCTGGATTGCAAGCACCAGATACCATAGGCCCGCCGCCGTGACGATCAGGCCCTCGGCACTCTGGCGTAATTTTTTCTTGTCCATAGGCAGTCCTTACTCCGGCCAGGCATTGGCCCCGGCGGCCCGGTCATTGGCAGGGAATGTGAAGTCCTCAATCCGGGGAATCTGATAGTCCTGGGGGTTCCCGGTGGAAATCCCCGTATCATACAGACCCCAGGCGTAGATGGATTCCAGTCTGGCACACATTTCGTCACTTTCCTGGCCGGTCATCTCCGCGGTCTCCAAGCCCTTGGACTGACAGAACTGCTGCCATGCTTCGCTTTTTACCGCCGCCTGGAACGCAGTGCGAATGGTTTTGACCTTTTCTGCAGGGGTGTCTCTGGGTACCCGGAAGCCCCAGTACAAAAGACCTTGCAAATCTTCCAGGGCGGGGTAATCCTCCAGAAGACTGGGAACCTGATAGCTGCCCTTTACGCAGTCAATATCCCGGGGGGTGCTGTCGCAGATGCCCAGAATGCGAATGTCGCCGCTCTGGGCCAGATCCATAATGTCAGACAGGCCGCACCAGGACCAGACCACTTCCCCGGCCACCACCTTGATGGCAGCGGAACGGCCCCCGTCATAGGGTACGGAGTTGCCGGTAAGCCCCATGGTGTCCAGCATCAGCTGGCCGGTGAGTTGGTTGATGCTGCCAAGGCCCGCATTGCCCCACTTCATGGTGCTGTCTGTCTTCATGGCATCAAAAAGCTGCCCGGCAGTTTTATAAGGGGACTTCCCGGAAACGAACAGCACATAAGGAGAGGTGGCGGCATAGAAGCCGTAAAAATCCTCCCAGCCCAGGTCCGCATAGCCCAGGGTCCGCCAACCGGAAACCGTATGGGCCACATCCCCCAGCCAGGTATTGCCGTCATGGGCCGCGGCCTCTACCTGCTGTCCGGCAATGGAGCCGGAACCGCCGGTGACGTTCACCAGATTGAAGCTGGCCCCCATCTCTTGGGACATGATGGCCGCCAACTGCCGGGCCACGGTATCCGCCGTACCTCCGGCTGTATAGCAGATGTCGATTTCAATTTTCTGCTGTCCGGCGGCTGTTCCGGCACTGCATCCGGTGAGAAGAATGAACAGCACCAGCAAAACCGCAAGCATCCGTTTTTTCATTGGTTGTCTCCTTTCCGCACAAGGGAAAACGTGTCTATCCAAGGGATAATACATCATACCAAATCATCCTTGGAATTTCAAGACAGACCGGTCTTCCTTTGGCAGACCGGTCTGTGTGTAGACTTACAGGCTGTTGACCGCTTTTTCCAGCCGTTCCAGGGCCTGCTCTACCGTGGAGTGGGGGCAGGCGATGTTCATGCGCATAAAGCCGGTGCCGCCGGGTCCAAAGGTGGAGCCGTCATTGAGGCCCAGCTTGGCCTTGTTGAACATAAAGGCTTTCAGCTCTTCCTGGGTCATGTTCAAATCCCGGCAGTCCAGCCACATGAGATAGGTGGCCTCCGGCTCTGCCATCTTGATCCGGGGAATGCGGTCTTTCATGTAAGACATCATCATATCCCGGCTCTTTTGCAGATACTGCATCATCTCGTCGGCGTAGTAGTCACACTTGTTGTAAGCGGTGACGAAGCTCAGCATCCCGAAGATGGTCCGGCCATAGTTCTTGTTGTTCACAATGGTGATCTCGATGTTCTCCCGGATCTGTTCATTGGGAATAATGGCCGCGCCGGTACGGAAACCGGCAATGTTAAAGGTCTTGCTGGGGTTGATGAGGACGATGCAATTGTTGGCGAATTCCTCACTGATGGAGCCAAAGGGAATGTGCTTGTAGCCCTCATAGGTCAGGTCGCAGTGGATTTCGTCAGAGATCACCAGCACGTGGTGCTTGATGCACAGTTCCCCGATGCGCTTCAGCTCTTCCAGGGTGAAGCAGCGCATGGCGGGGTTGTGGGGGTTGGACATGAAGAACAGCTTGGTGCGGGGGTCTTTCAGCTTGTTTTCCAGGTCCTCAAAGTCGATCTGGTACTTGCCGTTCTCGTCCTGTACCAGCCGGTTTTCCAGCAGCTGACGGCCATTGTTGCGCACAATGGCGGAGAAAGGCGGGTAAACAGGAGGCTGAATCACCACCTTGTCGCCGGGGTAGGAATAGGCCCGGATGGCGTACATCAGGAAAGGCAGAACGCCGTTGGCGTACTTGACCCAGTGGGGGTCTACGTTCCAGCCGAAGCGCACCCGCTCCCAACGGGCGGCGGCTTCCTCAAACTCGAAAGACTCGATGGGGTAGCCGAAGCAGGGGTGCATGGCCCGCTGCTGGATGGCCTGAGAAATCTCCACCGGCACGGCAAAGTCCGTATCCGCGATCCACATGGGGATCACGTCTTCGGGGTAACAGGCCGCCTCATACTTCTTGCACTCAGAAGCCCGGCGGTCAATGATCTCATCAAAATTATGTCTCATAACTGTATCTCCTAATCAACAACAATGGCCTAAAAAAGCTTTGACTCTTTCAGAACGCAGCGGCAGCGGGAATCTTGTTTTCAGGCAAAGACTCCGCTGCCAGCCGCAAGGTTTTTAGATTCCTCAGATTCCGAATACGATAAAGGTGGTAATGAAGCAAACCAGCACGCCGAAGAGCATGGGAACGGCGTTGCGCTTGCACAGGGTCATGGGTTCCTCCTCCACCATGCCGGATACGGCGATCATGGCACCGCAGAAGGGAGAGAAGCAACGGGACAGGCCGCCGGTCAGGTGCATGGGTACCAGCAGCAGACCGTTGTGAACGCCCAGGGTGGCAGCCATATCGGCACCCATGGAGCCGAAAGCGTACCAGGGAGCGTTGGAAGAACCGGTGAGCAGGGCGGTACCGATCTGGATGGCAGCCATGGCCACGGCCACGATGATCACCGCGCCGCTGATGTTGGAGAGCATACCGCACAGCACGTCAATGCCCTTGAGCTTCTTGATGGCTTCCGCAAAGACGGAGGCAACGGAAATCAGAACGATGATGTTGTTGAAGTAGTTGCCCATCCATACCCAGAGCTTTTTCAGGTTGTCCTGGAGACGGTTCATGTCCTTCTTCACAATCAGGTCCACAATAAAGAACAGGAAGAAGCAGATGATGTGGGCGGTGATGACGTCCATCTTCACGCCGTCAACAAAGCTGAATACAACCACCAGGGTCAGGGGGATCAGGGGGAACAGGCCGTAGAACGCGGGTACGCCCAGGTCGGAGATCTTGATGTCTGCCTTAGCTTCCTCAGAGATGACCAGGCCGCCGAACTCTTTCTTATCCATGTGCTGGAACCAGAAGCCCATGAAAATGCCGACACAAACGATGGTCACCGGTCCGATGATCAGCTCGTAGTTGGTGAACCACTCCATGGGAGAGCAGTTCAGGATCTCGGTAGCGGCGAAAATGCCGGTGGAGTCGTTGGGCCCCAAATCCATACCGCCGATGGCCACGCAGGCGGCAGCGGCACTGAGCTTGCTGACACCCATACGGGTCAGGATGGGGAACATGGTGGCCATAAACAGCAGGCCCAGGGCGATCTGGCTGGTGATGAAGATTTTCAGTACGGCACCGATCATGTAAACCAGAGCCAGAACGATGTAGGGGTTCTTAATGGGCTTCAGCAGCTTGCTGGCACTGAGAGCCAGGACATCCGCTGCCTTGGTGTGGTTCATGAGCATGACATAGCCGCCAATCATCATCAGGCGGATGCCGGTGCCGGAAAGGGTGCTGACAAACTTGGCCCGGATCACATCGAAGATGTCCAGCCACATATTGCCGGTAGTGCCGTCACCCAGTACAGATTTACCGGTGACGATGGTGGCAGCAGCCAGACCGATGACGCCTAAAAACAGGAAGGTCAGACGGGTATCGACCTTTTTCAGGATCATGGTCACGGCAGCAGCTACCAGGAGTGCTGTGAGAATAACGTACAGAAAGTCCATGATTTCTCCTCCAATATAATATTCCGCATACGACATTCGTCATATGTCTTATGTCCAGAGTTTAGCAGATTGTATCCCAGTTTACAAGATGGAAGCTTACACAAAATGCGAACTTCTTTTTTGTCGAAAAATCACAGTAGACATCATACGTATGATATGTTATATTTAGAGACAATTGTCCCAAAGACGCCGGAATGCAGTGGATTGACATTTCCACCAAAACCATATATACTATAGATTGTGGCTATTATCAGGTATTTTTTGCAATTTTTTGCAGAATATTCCTTTTATCGCTGATTATGTATCCACCTTCGGAGGGATCAAAGAACGGAGTGGTCGCTCATGTCTTCCAACAAAACCCTTTCCGCCATCGTGGCTAATAAAATTGAGAATCAAATCATCTGCGGCAACTGGCAGGTCGGCAGTCAGATTCCCCCGGAGCAGGAACTGATGCAGGTCTTTGACGTCAGCCGCATCACCGTCCGGGAGGCCATCAAGACCCTGGTATCCCGGGACGTTCTGGAAATTCGCCGGGGCTGCGGTACCTTTGTCAGCGCGGTACCCGGCCTATCCACCGACCCCCTGGGTCTGCGTTTTATCGCGGATGACGACCTGAACACCCATCTGTTTGAGGCCCGGCAAGTCCTGGAGCCAACGGTCTGCCGTCTGGCCGCTCTCCGGGGGGATGAAGAAGAACTGGCCCTTCTCAAGCAGCTGGCCCAGGACATTGACGACCTGGATGCCCAATTGCAGGGAAAGAAAACCACCCCGGAGGTCATTCAGGCCATTGCCGCCAAGGACATTGCCTTCCATACCTTCCTGTGCCGCATGAGCAAAAACCCGGTGTTTGAGCGGATGCTGCCGGTGATCATCAAGTCCGTCCGGGCTTCCTACTCCCTCCTGGTACCCAGACTCTCCAACAGCCCCCGGGTCTCCATCCACGGCGAAATCTACAAAGCCGTTGCCGCCCATGACGGTGACGAGGCCTACCGCCTGATGCTGGTCCACCTGGACAACAGCCGGAAAGGCTTCGACCGCAAAACCGAAAAAGAAGCCGCCCGAAGGTCCGGCAAAACAAAAGAATCCGCCCCCTCAGAAGTATAAGCCCCCCGGGGCAGAAAAATAGCGCGCACGCAGACCGTTTTCCTGCGTGCGCGCCTTTTTTCGGGGATTTTGGGATGTTGGGTGATTTCCTTTGTCCCAACGGCACAAAACCTTACTTCTGCTGACCGTTTACCAGACCGTTTTTCAGGCCGTCCTTGATCCCGTTTACCAGGCCGTTTTGAAGGCCCTGGGCCATGCCCTTTGCGTAGCCATTTACGAGACCGTTCACCTGGCCATTCTTGAGGCCCTGGGTGTAGCCGTCTACGTAGCCGTTTACAAGGCCGTTCACCTGGCCGTTCTTGAGGCCCTGGGTGTAGCCGTCTACGCAGCCGTTTACAAGGCCGTTCACCTGGCCGTTCTTAAGGCCCTGGGTGTAGCCGCTCTTGTAGCCCTCTGTCAGGCCGTTCTTCAGGCCGTTGGGTGCATCGGCACTGGCAGTGACGGCACCGCAGGTGGCGATAGAGACGGCAGCAATAACGGATGCGATCATTCTTTTGGTTTTCATGGTAAAAATACCCCTTTCATGTTTTACTTGGGAAGCACCGGTTTGTGCTTCGTGATACCAGCATACCGCCTGTTCCTCAAGGGAACCTCAAAAAGAAGTAAAAACATCAAAAAAGCTGCCCCAGGCGGTTTCCACCAGAGGCAGCATAGAAAGGTTTTATGATTCTTCCAGCCAGCTTACAAGGCCGTAGTCTCCCAGATAGGCCTGGGCGGGAACGCCAAAATGGTCGGTTTCCGGGAGTTCTGTGAGCTTGGCATCGTATCCCGCAGCCACCAGGGCGTTTACAAAGTCCCGGGTGGTCTGGGGATCGACAACGGTATCGTCTGTACCCACAAAGGCATAAACCTGGGTATTGGCAAAGGCTCTTCGGTTTTCGGGGGTGTCACGGATGCTGCCGGACAGCGGAGCCACCCGGGCAAAATAGCCGGGGTGGGCAGCGGCAATGGCCCAGGCACCGGTGCCGCCCATGCTGTGACCCGTCAGGGAAATTTTGGCGGTATCGATGTCGTATTCCCGGACAAGGACCTGGATCATATCCATAATGGTCGTGTCCATGTCGGCCCAACCCTTATACGCTGAGGGAAGCTGGGGAATCAACACATAGCAGGACAGCACCCCCAGACTGCCGTTCTGGAGATATTGGGGAAACCCGTCTGCCTGGGTGATCAGGCTCAAATCACTGCCCTTGCCGCTTCCGCCGTGGAGATAGACCACCAGGCCGGGGCAACCGGAGGGGTTCTCCGGGGTATAGAGCCAACAGCGGACACTGCTTCCATCCGATAGAGTCAAGGTGGTTTCATTCATGCCCGTGGGCTTGGAAGCGGCTCTCGGTTCCGGTGCGGCATCCCGTGCCTTTTCCCCAGGCATTTCCGTTCTTGCCTGGGCCGGAGCCTGGGCAGGGGGAAGCGTAGGGGCCTCTGTAGGCATTTCCGCAGGGGCTTCTGTGGAAGCCGCTTCTGTATTTTCAGGAATGCCGGTTTCTTCCGGCTGGGATTCCCGGGGCTTTTGAATGGGTTCGGTTTCCGCCGGTGGGGTGGGCATGGTAGGAGGCGGCTCGGTGGGGCGGGTGTTTTCCAGCCAGGTCACCTGAACACCGGAGGAATCCAGCCTGTTCTCCCCGGCGCAGCCGGACAGGAGCAGGAGCAATATCAACAAGAGAATATGGATTTTACGCATAAATGCTTCCTTTCAAAGAACAACGGTAACGGCGATCTCCCGGGGTCCGGGCGCATGGACGGTGAGCTTGCCGTGATGCCGCTGGGTGATGGACAGGGCAATGGCCAGACCCAGTCCGGAGCCGGTAAGGGTCCCGGCGGTGCTGCCCCGGTAGAACCGCTCTGTAAAATGGGGCAGCTCCTCCGGGCGGATGTTTTCCGCAGTGTTGCGGACCTCCATGCACAGTCCAAGTCGTCTTTTTTCCAGGGCAAAGGATACCATACCCCCATCGGGGCAGTAATGGAAAGCATTGTCCAATAAAACGGTCATCAACTCTCTGAGGGCCTTTTCGTCCCCACGGTAGGAAAGGCCCGGAGTGATGCGGAGCCGGAAGTCCAGCCCCCGGCCCGGGGCAATGGCCTGATAGGAGGCGGCAACATCCTCGGCGGTATCGGAGATGGGGAAACGCAGAAAACTTTTCTGGTCGCTGCCCTCCTCCCAGCGGGCCAGGGTCACCAGCGACTGGGTCATTTCCGTCAGCCGTTTGGCCTGTTTTTCAATGTCGCAGAGCCATTCATTGTCCCCGTATTCCATTTGCAGCAGTTGGCTGTCTCCCAGAATCACCGCCACAGGGGTTTTGAGGGCATGACTGGCAGAAGTAACAAAAGCTTTCTGCTTTTCATGGGCTGCCACAAGCGGTGCTACCACTCGTCCGGACACCAGGCATAATGCCCCCCCGGTCAGTCCCAGGCCGGAAAGGCAGACCAGAATCAGCAGCTTTCGGGTCTCCCGAAAGGTTTCCAACGGCAGCTTTCGGGAAAGGAATAGGACCCGGACGCTCCGGCTTTCCCGAATCACTGCGTAGCGATAGCCCTTTAAGTAGCCCCGCTGCGCACCGGTTTCCAGGGCTTGGCGGCCCAGATTCAGGGCAAGGGGTTCCTGCATATAGCCGGTATGAGAAAGGTCTGCCTGGGCGGTATGGGTCCTGGGTTCCAAGGTCACGGTAAAATAGTGGGCATCCCCCAATTCCGGAGAAGCCGGGTCCCGGTCAATCAGCTCCAACAGGTGATCTGCCTTTTGGGCGATCTGGCTATAGCTGCGCAAAAGCACCACGCAGACAATGACACTTAGCAGCACCGCCGCCGCCAAAACCGCCAGCAGCACAAACCGGACCTGTAGACGCCACTTGAGGGCAGAAGATTTTTCCTGCTTCATGGCTTTTTCTCCAACATGTATCCGGCGTTTCGGCGGGTGGTGATCTGCAAATCCGAACCGATGGCCGCCAGTTTGCGCCGCAGATAGGAAATATAGGTCCATACCGTGTTGTCCTCTGCCCGGCTGTCCGGATTCCAGATGTTTTCCAGAAAGCGGCCTGGTGCCACCAAAACATTGGGATTGCGCATCAGCAGGGCCATGGTCTGGTATTCCTTGTTGGCAAGGCGGTAACTGCCGCCGGGGGCGGAGAGTACAAAGGAATTGGTATCCAACCGGGTATTTCCCAGTTCCAACAGGTTCGTCTGCCGTGTCTCCGAAGGTCTGGTCAGCACCCGGAGCCTTGCCAGCAATTCCCGCAGGTCAAAGGGCTTGGTCAGATAGTCATTGGCCCCCAGGTCCAGTCCCGTAACCTTGTCCTCGATTTCCGCCTTGGCCGTGAGCATCAGCACGGGGACGGTGTTTTTCTCCTGCCGAATGGTGGAAAGAACCTGAAATCCGTCCATTTTCGGCATCATAATATCCAAAATAGCCCCGTCATAACTGCCGACCCGCAAATATTCCAGGGCTTCCAGACCGTCCGCCACCGCATCGGTGCTGTAGTTGCTCTTTTCCAGCAGTGCCACCAGCACCCGGCGCAGGGAGGGGTCATCCTCCGCAATCAGTATTTTCATAGCATAACGCCTCTTTTGCAGATACTTTCGGTTCCCTGAACCCAATATAGACCGGGAACCTCAACGGAGCCTCAAAAATGTCAGTTTTCAGGCTGTCTACTTCAAAAGTATAGCACAGCAGTGGTGGAATGGCCAGAAAAAATTATATTCCATGGGCAGGAACAGACTATGTATTCAGAATTCTCATAAAACACGCTTCCAACTGAGGCCGGGACAGTGGCTCAAAAATCCGGGCGGCAATGTCCAGGCCAAAAGGAAAGCTGTAGCCCTCATACGCCCGCATGGGTCCTATGATCACCAGTGGGATCTGGGGTACCGTCTGCCACAGCCCCAGAAGCATTGCGTTGGCTTCCGGCCCGGTAGCGGGTAGGTCTGTCAATATCACGTCAAATGATGCCGGACAGCTTTCAAACGTGGGGAGAAATGCCTGAATGCTCCGGCAAGCCGTCACCTTTGCGCCACCGGATTCCAGCATTTCCGTCAGCAAAGCCTGA
Organism: uncultured Oscillospiraceae bacterium; assembly: GCA_934593275.1. Lineage (GTDB taxonomy): Bacteria > Bacillota > Clostridia > Oscillospirales > Oscillospiraceae > Faecousia. The sequence continues at coordinate 25,727 of CAKTQE010000027.1, forward strand.
CGAGCAGCGGTTTCCTGCGCAAGGAGAATATTCAAATTCCAAAAACATGTGTCCATATGGAATGCCCCTTTCTTTCTGGTATCAGCATCCCACAGAAGCCTTAACACAACCTCAAAAATAGAGCGACACCGGCGTGGAGGAATCATCTAGAACCAACGCAATGTAAAATCTGCCACTTGAGAAGATTCCTCGACGCACTGCGTTCGCTCGGAATGACATGTCGGGGGGTGGTTCCGTTCAACCCTACAGGTTGTATTCGGGACGTGGCGGGCGGCAGATTGCCGCCCCTACAATACATTTATTCCGTATTTCCGTTTTTTTGACGTTTCTATCATCGTTTTGCATCAAAAAAACGCCAAAAACATGGCGCATTGACGTAGGGGCGGCAACCTGCCGCCCGCCACGTTGGATGTATAACCTGTGGGGGTGAATGGTATGACCCAAAATACGGTACACCCACTGTAGCGGCGGCAATCTGCCGCCATTGGCCGTAAGGCCACTCGTTGGACGTTCGTATCCGTAGCATCCCACGGAGCCAGCCCCTGGCGGGGCTGGAGTGGCGTTGGGTCAACGCCGCTACATTTGTACCATATATCAGGTGATACCATTCAACCAAACAGGTTGTATTTGCCACGTGGCGGGCGGCAGGTTGCCGCCCCTACTAGAGTGTTAACATAAAAACTTTACTTTTTTAAATTCATGTGCTATA
>CAKTQE010000028.1 GCA_934593275.1 uncultured Oscillospiraceae bacterium
ACCCCTCTTTGCGTTTTATTTTTAGAATACCACACTCTTGCTTGAAAGTAAAGTTTTAATAGGTTTGCGCTACTACATAAGCGTTTAACATTATAGAAGTACCCCCAGCCGGATTTCGGCTGGGGGTGATTTTTTAGAACTTGACGGGCTTGATATGCCAGATCTCGTCGGAATACTGGCGGATGGTGCGGTCGGAGGAGAACTTGGAGCCGGAGGCGACGTTTTCCAGGCACTTGTGGCCGAAAGCCAGGCGGTTGGCGTAGTCGCGGTTGGCGCGGAGTTTGGCATCGATGTAGGATGCGTAGTCCAGCAGCACGAAGTAGTTGTCGGCTTTGTGCCAGGATGCGCCGTCCAGCAGGGCGTGGTACAGTTCCCGCTGGGCATCGTCCGTGGGAACGGTGCCGTCTACCAGGGTGTCAATGGCACGGTGCAGGTGGTAGTCGGTATCGTAAATGCCCCGGGCGTAGTAGCTGTCCTTGGCGGCGTTGATCTCCTGGACGGTATGGCCGAAGATATACTCGTTGTCCATACCGGCTTCCTGGGCGATCTCCACGTTGGCACCGTCCAGGGTACCCAGGGTCACGGCACCGTTGAGCATCAGCTTCATGTTGCCGGTGCCGGAGGCCTCGGTGCCGGCGGGGGAGATCTGCTCGGAAATATCCGCGGCGGGGATGATATGCTCCGCGTAGGAACAGTTGTAGTTCTGAACGAAGACCACCTTCATCTTGTCGGCCACATCGGGATCGTTGTTGATCATCCGGGCGATCCGGTTGATGTAGCGGATGATGGCCTTGGCCCGGGCGTAGCCGGGGGCGGACTTGGCACCGAAGATATAGGCGGTGGGGTGGAAGTTGGGCAGCTCGCCGTTCTTAATGCGGAAATAGATGTCCACAATGGACAGTGCATTCATCAGCTGCCGCTTGTACTCGTGGAGCCGCTTGACCTGAATGTCGAAAATGAAGTCCGGGTTCAGCTGTACGCCCTCATGCTCGGCAATGACCTTGCACAGCTGCTCCTTCTTCTGGCGTTTGACGATGTTGAACTGGCGGACCAGGTCGTCATCGATCATGGGCTTCAAATCGGCCAGACGGTCCAGATCCTTCAGGAAGTCGCCGCCGATGCGGTACTTGATCAGCTGGCTCAGCTCCGGGTTGCACAGGCCCAGCCACCGGCGGGGGGTCACGCCGTTGGTCTTGTTCTGGAACCGCTCGGGGAACACCTGATACCAGTCGTGGAACAGATCGTCCTTCAAAATCTGGCTGTGGATCTCGGCCACGCCGTTGACATAGCTGCCAACGTAAACGCTGAGGTTTGCCATGTGGGCGGTGTTGTCCTTGATGACAAACAGGCCAGGATGCTCCCGCTGAAGCTTTTCGTCAATGCGGCGGATGATGTCTACGATCTCAGGCACCACGGAACCCAGCAGGTCCAGGGGCCACTTTTCCAGAGCCTCGGACATGACGGTGTGGTTGGTGTAAGAGAAGGTCCGCTGGGCGATGGAGAAGCTCTGCTCAAAATCCATGCCCTCCACCATCAGCAGACGGATGAGTTCGGGGATGGACATGGCGGGGTGGGTATCGTTCAGCTGCACGGCGTAGTAGTCGGCAAAGCGGCTCAGGTCGTTGCCGTGGGCCACCTTAAAGGTCCGCAGCATATCCTGCAAGGAGGCAGAGGACAGCACATACTGCTGCTTGATACGCAGACGCTTGCCCTCCCAGGTGGAGTCATTGGGGTAGAGTACACGGGTGATGTCCTCGGCCTTGTTCTTCTGGTCCAAGGCCCGCAGGTAATCCTGGTCGTTGAAAGCACTGAAATCCAGCTCTTCCTCGGCCTCACACTGCCACAGACGCAGGGTATTGATATTGTTGGTGCCGTAGCCGATAATGGGCACGTCATAGGGAACGGCCAGCACGGTATGGTCCGGGAAATGGACCTTTACGGTGTGGTTATACCGGCGGTAGGACCAGGGATCGCCAAACTTGGACCAGTCGTCCGCATTTTCTTTCTGGCTGCCCTGCTCGTCAAAGCTCTGCTTGAACAGGCCAAACTTATACCGCAGACCGTAGCCGGACAGGGGCAGATCGCAGGTAGCGGCGGAATCCAGGAAGCAGGCTGCCAGACGGCCCAGGCCGCCGTTGCCCAGAGCGGCATCCTCGATCTCTTCCAGAACAGCCAGATCCACGCCACGGGCGGCGAAGAGCTGCTTCATCTCGTCCAGAATACCCAGATTATACAGGTTGGAATACACCAGCCGGCCGATCAGGTACTCGGCGGAAATATAGTAGGCCTTCCGCTGTTGCAGTCTGGCCCGCTTGCTGCTGTTCCAGTTGTCGGAAATGGCCATCATCACAGCCTCACCCAGAGCCTCGTGCAGCTCCTGAGGAGTTGCCTCCCGCAGGGATACGTCATAGGTGTACTTCAGCTGAGCTTCGGTCCATTTGAGGATGTTATTGCAATCGTAGTTCATCTTCATGCTCCAATCTTCAAGGGGCTTGCGCCGCCTTTATTATCGTGGGACAGAAAAAAGCTTCCCCCCACGGCCGTGAATAAAAGAAAACGTGCTGATCTCTTTTCTGAAACCAAAGTATAGAGTACTCATATTCTCCCCAGTTGTCAAGCAAATTCTGGAAAGACAATGGGTTTCCAGTGATTTTTGTTACATATTCACAGCCTTTTTATACACAACCCCCGGTTCTGTCCGAAAGCGGTGTCCGCTCCAACTCCCGTACCAGCATGGGGGTCATCATGGGTGCGTGCATGATCTCCACAAAGCGGTGACATTTCACGAGGAAGGCATAGTAGATGTTTTTCCCGCAGCCCAGCAGCGTTTCTACGTTGCCCATGCCCTTGGAGAGGATCACATCAGCGGTTTCAAAGGCTTCTTTGGCTTCCGCGCCCAGCAGCTCCGGCACGGTACCGGCTACCAGGTTGCCGTTGTCGATGACGGGGAAGGTCAGGCCTACGGCCTGGGCATCGGCCCGGGTGGCATCGTTGGCGGCAATGCCGCCCCGGACGCAGAACGTGATTTGTAAACCGGGGTAGGCCTTTTGCAGTTCTTCCGCGAAAATCTGGTCAAAGCCGATCTCTCCGGCGTTGTCCGTCAGGTAGAGCAAGGTTCTGGCACTGTCCAGATCTTTTCGGAAGTGCCGGTAGGCCTGTTCGTCCACCTGAATATCCCGGGCTTTCTCCAGCATCTGGCTCAGGGTTTCAAAGCTGACTTTCCCTTGCAGGGCGGAAAAATCCAGGTAGTTGCCCAGAATGGCAAATTGCAGTCCGGCGTAAACCGGGTCTTCCGCCGCCCCGGTTTCTTTCCGCACCCGGTCCATCTGGGACAGGGCAAAGGCGTTGGAGGTCTCCTTTTCCTGGGCGTAGCGGTCCAAATCCAGACCGTACATCTCATGGAGCAGCTGGTTGAGACCCGGCCCCACACTGGGGGAGGGGGCGGTGACCGGCAGGCTCAAAGACAGGGCCATCCACCGGCGCATAAACTCCGTATTTTTGGCTTCATCATCACAAAGGCCCCGAACCAGTTCCAGATTCCGGCGGAACTGGCATTCCAGGCAGCTTGTATCCATGGCAATGCTCATAGTTTTCCCTCCTGACGCAGTGATAGCAGATCCCCGATGGACTCTAGTTTAAAGTCATACCGCTCCGGGTTTCCGAAGCCGTAGGCCGCCCAGGCAAAGGGGATACCGGCCTTTTCCGTGGCCTCCAGGTCCCCTTGGGTGTCGCCGACGTAGAGGGCAGAGGTGATGTGGTGTTGGGCCATCAGCCGGGAAATGGTGGTACCCTTGTCGGTACCTGTATCTCCAAAGCACAGGTGGCCGGAAAAACACTTCCCAATGCCCAGCTTTTCCATGCACAGTTCCGGATAGCCCTTTTGGGCGTTGCTGACGATAAAAAGCCGGTGGGTCTTTTGCAGTTCTTCCAGGGTCTGCCGGACACCGGGATAGCCGATATTGCAGGGGTTTTCCTGCAAATACCGGTTTTCCGTTTCCATGCACCGGTCCATCAGGGCATACCGCTCCTGAGGAGGAAGCTGCCCGAACAGGGCATCCCCCAACTCCGTCATCACCCGGCCAAACAGGGGCCGCAGGGCCTCGGCATCGGTGCAGAACCGGTCCAGGCCCTCTTTGCGCAGCTGGATGTTATAGCCCTCGGCCACCAACGCCCGGGAATCCCACAGAGTCCCGTCAATGTCAAAAATAATGCTCTCCACTTACGTCTCCTTTAAATGCCTGCGAATGCGGCTGATGATCATATCCAGGGCCACCACGTTTTTGCCCCCCTCCGGTACCACCAGATGGGCATACTTCTTGCTGGGTTCCACATACTGCTCGTGCATGGGCTTGACGGTCTGCTGGTACTGGTCCAGCACGCTCTCCAAAGACCTCCCCCGCTGGGTCACGTCCCGGCGAATTCGGCGGCACAGGCGAATGTCCGCGTCGGAGTCCACAAAAATCCGCACGTCCATCAGCTCCCGCAAATCCCGGTCCTCAAAAATCAGAATGCCCTCTACGATGATGACTTTCCGGGGCTCAATGTGAATGGTTTCCTCACTGCGGTTGTGGACGGTGAAGTCATACACCGGACACTCTATGGCGTGGCCGTGGCGGAGCTGGTCCAAGTGGTAGACCATGAGACTGGTGTCAAAGGCCCCCGGCTCGTCATAGTTCAGGCGGCTGCGCTCCTCGTAGCTCAGTTCATCATGCCGCTTGTAGTAGTTGTCGTGGCTGAGTACCGTCACATCGTTTTCAATATCCGCAATCAGGTTTTTCATCAATGTGGTCTTGCCGCTGGCAGAGCCTCCGGCAATGCCAATGACCAGAATCTCATTCTCCATGGTCCGCCTCCTTGTTTCTTTGGGTACCCTCCAGCAGCCGCCAGGACAGCCGCAGAATTTCCGGGGAGTTCCGGCTGTTTTCGATAATGACCTCTCCCGGCCCCTGCCGCAGCAGGTCCTTTTCCGCCAGCCGCCGCCGGGTCTCCCGGGCGGTGCCGTCACCGCCGTCCAGAATGTCCACCTGGCCCCCTAGGATCCTCCCGATGGTGTGGGAGGCAAAGGGATAGTGGGTGCAGCCCAGCACCAGAGCGTCCAGCCGCCCCCGGTAGGGTACAAACAGCCGCTGCAGCATGTCCACCGTCCGCCGGGTGTCCACCCGTCCGGCTTCGACGATCTCCACCAGCTTGGGGGCGGGGATTTTAAAAATGTCACACTGGGTCTCATACCGCCGCAGGAGCCGGGAGAATTTTTCCTCCCCCAGAGTCATGGGGGTGGCCATGACCCCGATACCCCCGCCGGGATACCGGTCTGCCGCCAGCTTCAGGGCCGGTTCAATGCCCACGATGATGAGGTCCGGGTATTTTTCCCGCAGTTCTTTGATGGCCGCAGAGGTGGCGGTGTTGCAGGCCACCACCAGGGCCTTAAGACCATGCTCCATCAAACGGTCCGCCGCCGCGAAGGTCAGCCGCTGGACCTCCGGCTTGGTGCGGATGCCGTAGGGCGCATTGGCAGAGTCCCCAAAATAATAAAACTTTTCCTCAGGCATGACCCGCCGCAGGTGCCGCAGCACACTGATGCCGCCAACGCCGGAGTCCATGACCCCAATATAATCTTCTTTGGTATTCATCGTTCCACCTGCTTCGCCTTGGTATTTCTTTGTATGTTGTCAGCGGACCCTATATAAACGTAATTATACCAAACAGCCACCCCAATTGCAAGGCCCTGCCCCGGAGTGACCGGGGAAGAAAAGGGGCAAATCTCCCTTGCCTTTTTCCAGGTTTTGGAGTATAATGATTTTTAAGAGAATAATACCAATGCAACACCGCAAAAGGGGGCTAACCCCGGCGGTGCTGCTTCTATTTTGGGGGAATTTGTTATGACTAACTGGCTTTTACACGCCTTTATAAAGAACGCGGACCACCCGGAGGACCCAAAGGTCCGGGCCAATGTGGGCCGGATGGCGGGCATTGTGGGCATTGTTTGCAACTGCCTGCTGTTTCTGGGAAAGCTGCTGGTGGGCCTTGTGACCAAGTCCGTTTCCATTACCGCGGACGCCATGAATAACCTCTCCGATGCCACCAGTTCCGTAATGACCATGCTGGGCTTCCAGCTGGCCGAGCGGCCTGCGGACGAGGACCATCCCTTTGGTCACGCCCGGTATGAATACCTGTCCGGTCTGGCGGTGTCGGCCCTGATCCTCATCATCGGCGTGGAACTGGGAAAATCCTCTTTGGAGAAGATCCTCCACCCCGCCGCCGTGGAATTCACCTGGGTGTCCGTAGGGGTGTTGCTGGCTTCCATCGCAGTCAAGCTCTGGATGGCCGCTTTCAACGTGGGCCTGGGCAAGAAAATCCAGTCCGCCACCCTGATGGCCACCGCCGCGGACAGCCGCAACGATGTGATCACCACCGCCGCCGTATTGGCAGCCGCCCTGGTGGAGCATTTTACCAAATTCCAGGTGGATGGCTACATGGGCCTGGCCGTCTCCGCTTTCATCCTCTACAGCGGCATCGGCCTGGCAAAAGACACCATTTCCCCCTTGCTTGGAGAAAACGCGGACCCGGAGCTTCGGGAGAAAATCGTAGACTACATCCGGGAAAACCCCAAGGTTCTGGGCTTCCACGACCTGATGGTCCACGACTACGGCCCCGGCCAGCGGTTTGCCAGCCTCCACGTGGAAATGGACAGCCGGGAAGACCCCATGGAGTGCCACGAAATCATTGACGACCTGGAACGGGAGTGCCTCAAAAGCCACGGCGTACACCTGGTCATCCACTACGACCCGGTAGTCACCGACGACCCGGAACTGGACCGGATGCACGTCCGCGTGGAGCAGATTCTCCACACCGTAGACCTGCGCCTGGGCATCCACGATTTCCGCATGGTCCCCGGCAAGGAACATACCAACCTGATCTTCGACGTGGTTCTCCCCTCAGACCTCCGGGGCCAGGAAGAAAAAATCCAGGAAACCCTCTCCAAAGAACTGAACACCGACAGCCCCATTACCTACTACCCCGTGATCACCTTCGACCAGAGCAGTTTTAATTGAAAGAAGCCGTTGTACGTCCGCAATACGGGTGTACAACGGCGTTTTTAGTTGACAGTTGACAGTGGACAGTTATTTTCTGAATTGACAATTGACAATTATTGGAGTGACCAGCGTTGTTTATTTCACTACATCCGTCAAAGGCAATAATAACCTGTGCGGTTGAATGGTACCACCCAATATACGGAACAATGTAGCGGCGTTGACCCAACGCCACTCCAGCCCCGGCGAGGGGCTGGCTCCTTTGGTTGACGCAGATACGAATGTACCACGACTCCGGCCCTCCAGGCCGGATGGCGGCAGATTGCCGCCGCTACAGTGGGTGTACCTTGTTTTGGGTTGTACCGTTATTCCGTTACAGATACCACCCCGTCTTATTGGGGGCGTGGGGGTATTTGAATGCTTCGGCGGCTTTGGCGTACCAGTCCATTTTTTCTTCTTTGCTGGAATAACGCCAGCCCACGCCGAATTCCTGGGAGCCGGAGTACATGGTCAGGCAGTCCGGGTGTTTTTCGGTGAAGGTGTCTTTGTCCTCCTGGGGGATTTTGCTGCCGGTGCCGCCTACGGCTACCAGGTGGGTCATGGGCAGTTCTTCCAGGCCGTCAAGGCTCGCGACCTTGGTGTAGCTGATGTTCAGCATTTCCAGGGACTCACAGCCGGACAGGGGGGAAACGTCTGTAATGTAGCCGCAGTTGGAAAGCTCCAATACCCGCAGCTTTTTGCAGGAGGCCAGAGGTTCCAGGGTCTTGATGGGGGAGCCGGAGAGGATCAGGACTTCCAGGTTGGGCATACCGGATACAAAATCACAGGTATTCAGGTATTCGTCATGGCCAAAGTCCGCGTAGATGGCATCCTCGCAGTATTGAAGGTCGGCGCAGTTGCTGTCTTTTAAATCATAGGTAAACCGCAGCACCTGGGCGTCGGTCATGGAGCTGCCGCCGCCGGCGTAGATCCGCCAGACGATTTTGGTTTTCTCCCGGTAGTCCTCCCGGAGTTTGGCCAGGACTTCGCCCGAAAGGCCGCAGTCTTCCAGAACAAAGCGTTTGCAGTTGGAGAGCAAATCCAAGGCCTGACGGATATGTTCTTCTCCCTCGTCCCCGATCTTTACCCCTTTCAGGGCCACTTCCTCCATGTCGGTAGAGAGGGTCTTTCCGTAAAAATCAAAGGCGTAATGGAATACGGCATCGGGAGCGGCGGAAATCAGTTCCTTGGCCTGGTCCTGGGTCAGCTTGGAGGTGCCGTCACTGCCGCAGAGTTCCACGGTTTCAAGGCTTGGGAACAGGGTCAGCTTCTGGGCGGCGTTGGTCAGCTCCGTTTCGGAGATGGCAGACAAATCCAGGGCTGTGGCAGTGCCGTCCTGCTCCTGGTCCAATAGATACACGGTGTAGCTGATTTCCAATTCCGGGAAATCCTGCCGCAGCTGTTCCAGCTGCTCCAAGGTCAGGTCGGTTTTCCGCAGGGTGATTTTTTGCAGCTGGTGCAGATAGGGGATGGCTTCTTTCAGGGCGTCCAAATCATAATCCCCCGGCTCCAAAGAAAGCTCCTGGGTTTCCGGGTCTACAAAGGAGCCGCCCAGAGCCACCTGGTAGCGAACCTGGACCTTGGGCAGGGCCGCCTGTAGTTTTTCCAGGGCTTCGTAATTGTCACAGGCCGAGGCGTTGATGGACTTTAACTTAAGGAAATAGGTCTGCAAAATCCGAATGTCCTCACTGCTGGGGTTCTGAATGGACAGGGTTTCCGAGTCGTTGGAAACCTTTTTATTCTGGAACGGCACGTTCCACAACACCTCACACCCCGGAAGCTGGCTGTGTACCGCGTCATAGTGGGCAAAGGAAATGTCCTCCTGCCGCAAATCCAAATTGGTGGCATCCAGGGGGTAGGCCTTGCCCTCCACGAAAATATGGGTGTTCTGATAATAAATATAGGCCAGAGTCCCTCCCGCCGCGGCCACCGCCAGAACGGCCAGGGCAACGAGTATCGCCACAAGCTTATTGCTTTTCACAATGAATCCTCCACTCCACTAAAATCCTGCCCATCATAATACAGAGTCCCCTAAAATTCAATACTTTTCCATGAATTTATTCCCGTTTGAAAGCAAAAAAATCCCGCCTCCCCCAAAAAAGGGGGAAGCGGGACGGATGATCACTCGATGGCGATGCGCTTGGTCTCAGGCAGGGCTTTCTTCACGTTCTTGGGAACGGACAGCCGCAGGATGCCGTCTTCGTACTTGGCACCGATGTCCTCAGGCTGGACATGCTCGCCAACGTAGAAGCTCCGGCTGCAAGCACCGGTGTAACGCTCCTGACGGATGAACTTGCCGTTCTTGTCAGTCTCGTCCTTATCCATGCCCTTGGAAGCGGAAATGGTCAGGTAACCATCTTTCAGCTCCACGCCAATTTCGTCTTTCTTAAAACCGGGCAGATCCACATCCAGCTCATAGCTGTTTTCGGTCTCCCGTACATCAGTCTTCATCAGGTTCCGGCTGTGTTTGCCATACAGAGGATTCTCGGCTCTGGCACTGACCATGCCGAAAGGATCATTAAAGAAATCATCAAACAGGTTCTCACCAAAAATGCTGGGCAACATAAATCATTCCTCCAATTCATGTTCGCCGGTACTTTACCGGTAGATTTTCTGTTACCATTGGGTTCTCTTTGGTTCCTCTCTCAAGGAACACTTACACTATACCACCTTTTTTAGCACTGGCAAGGCTTGAGTGCTAAAAATAAAATAAACCTTTTGTTGCCTTTTTGCGGAGAATTTTTGGCTTTCCGGGATAGATGCCCTTTTTGGTTGTAAACCCCTCAAAAAGTCCCTGAAAAAATTATAAAAACACCGTGCCGTAAAGAGCAGCACGGTGTTTTTCCTTAGAATTCCACGCCACGTCTGGCCTTGATGCCCCGGTCAAAGGGGTGACGGCGTTTGACCATTTCCGTTACGTAGTCCGCCTGGGCCAGCAGCTCCGCTTTGGGGTTGCGCCCGGTGAGAACGATCTCCTGGGTCTGGCCCTGGGCCTGGAGGTAGGATAGCAGCGGCTCTTCCGGGATGATGCCCCGGTTCAGAGCGGAGATGGCTTCATCCAATACAAGAAGGTCTGCTTCCCGGCCCTTTTCCAGAAGAACCCCCAGATATTCCGTGTAATCAAGCTTTGCCTGGGCCCGCTGTTCCTCGGTCATCCGGGCAAAGAGACCGGGAACCGTGTGGCAGTGGAGGGTCTGGATTCCGGGCAGAATTTTCAGGGCCTGGATTTCCCCGGAGGAGCCGTCTTTGAAGAACTGGCCAATGAGGACGTTTTTCCCCCGGCCCGCCATCCGGGCCGCAAGGCCCATGGCCGCCGTGGTTTTTCCCTTGCCGTCGCCGCAGTAAATATGGATCATGGTCACACCTGCCGATTTAAGATTTGATAGACAAGCTCCATATTCATGCCGCCCCGGACGGCCTGGGCAAGCAAGTCATACTGGCTGTCCTTGTAAGCTTCCAGATCAAAGTGTTCGGCCTGGCCCGCGTCCAGACCTTTCCGGCGGCACAAATCCCCCACCAGGGCCTGGGCAATGCCAGGGGCATCGAAAATGCCGTGGATGTAGCTGCCGTAGACCCGCTCTCCCACTAAGATGGGGGCAATGGGGGTTTCACTGCGGCCCATGTGGATTTCATACCCCTGGTAGGGAAGCCCCGACAGGCTGGACAGCGGCCCGGCAACCTCCGGCAGCACCCCGGAGGTCTGCCGCTGCACCTTGTCCCCCCGGAACACCGTGTCCATAGGCAGCAAGCCCATACCGGAAATATGGGTAATACCCGCCGCCTCCACCTGGTCCGGGTCGGACACGGAAGTACCCAGCATCTGGAAACCGCCGCAGATGCCAAAGACAATGGCACCCCGGTCATGGCAGTGGAGAATGGCCGCTTCCAGGCCGCTTTGCCGCAGCCACTTAAGGTCCGCAATGGTGCTTTTGGTACCGGGAATCAGAATCAAATCCGGGTTTTTCAGCTGGTCCGCCCGCTCAATGTAGCGCACAGACACATTGGGAAACCGTTCTAAGGGGCTGACATCCGTAAAATTGGAAATTCTGGGCAGCCGGATGACAGCGATGTCAATGGCCTTACAGGTGGATTCCCGGGTAAAGCGGGTGGACAGGCTGTCCTCATCGTCAATGTCCACATGGGCATAGGGGATGACCCCCGCCACGGGAACGCCGCAGATTTTTTCCAGAATCTCAATACCCGGCTGTAAAATCGCCCGGTCTCCCCGGAATTTGTTTACAATGGTTCCTTTGACCCTGGCCCGTTCCTGTTCTTCCAGCAGGGCAATGGTGCCGTAAAGCTGGGCAAAGACGCCGCCCCGGTCAATGTCCCCTACCAGCAGCACCGGGGCATCCACCAGCTCCGCCAGACCCATATTCACAATGTCCTGGTCTTTCAGGTTGATTTCCGCAGGGCTTCCGGCTCCCTCAATGACGATGATGTCGTTTTCCGCCGCCAGAGAATTGTAGGCCTCCAACACCTGGGGTACAAATTCCCGCTTCCGGCGATAGTATTCCATGGCCCGCATATTGCCCATGGCCACGCCGCCCACAATGACCTGACTGCCCACGTCCGTGGTGGGTTTCAGAAGAATGGGGTTCATCCGCACATCCGGCGCGATCCCCGCCGCCTCCGCCTGCACCACCTGCGCCCGACCCATCTCCCCACCGGCAGCGGTGATAAAGGAGTTGAGAGCCATATTCTGGCTCTTAAAGGGTGCCACCCGGTAGCCGTCCTGTTTAAAAATCCGACAAAGCCCCGCCGCCAGCAGGCTCTTCCCCGCATTGGACATGGTACCCTGGATCATAATATTTTTTGCCATGGTGTTTTCCTCCTTACTAAAGTAGCGGCAACATTTCAATACCCGAGCCGTATCAACAATACGGTACCACAACGGACGATGCCGCCCGCCACGTTTCGATGCCTGAGCCGTATCAACAAACGGTATCCCCTTGGACGGCCCTGTAGGGGCGGCAACCTTGCCGCCCGCCACGTTGGACGTACAACCTGTGGGGGTGAATGGAATCACCCAAAACATGGTACCCCCACTGTAGCGGCGATGAATCATCGCCACTCCAGCCCCGGCGAGGGGCTGGCACCGTGGCGAATATAACCTGTGCGGTTGAACGGAAACACCTCCCGACATGTCATTCCGACCGTAGCGTCAGCGGAGTGGAGGAATCCACCACGTGGGATGAGAAACCAACACAAGATAAAACTTGCCACTTGGGAAGATTCCTCGACTCACTGCGTTCGCTCGGAATGACATGTCAGGGGGAGTACCATTCAACCACACAAGTTGTATTCGGAACGTGGCGGGCGGCAAGATTGCCGATGGAATTATGGTGTGATTGCCCCCGGCAATCAATTGATTTTGATTCGCTGCGCGAAGCACCACCCCTACAATACATCTGTTCCGTCCTAGAAAAAATTGTCAATTGTCAATTCGAACATAACTCTCCACTGTCAACTGTCAACTGATCTCCCCCAACGCCTCCATCAGCTGTCTGTTCTCCTCCGGCAGTTTCACCGCCACCCGGTACCAGCCTTCTCCCAGGCCGGGGTAGTTGGCGCAGGAGCGGATCTGGATGCCTTTGGTGAGCAGGGGTTCCCGGAGTTCTGTTGGGCTGTAGAACAAAATGTAATTGGTCCGGGAGGGGATCACCCGGAAGCCTAAATTTTTAAGGGCCTGTTCCATCTGTGGCCGCTGGGTGTGAATCAGGGCATTGGCGGCTTTTACAAACTCCGTTTCCCCCAATGCCGCAATGCCCGCCGCCTGGGCGGGGATGGAGACGTTCCAGGGTTGGGTCTGGCTGCCCATGGTTTTGAGCAGCTGTTGGTTGGAAGACAGGCAGTACCCCAGCCGCAGTCCGGCCATGCCGTAGCTTTTGGTAAAGGCTTTCAGCAGGAACAACCCCCTGTATTCTTCCAGAAAGGGCTTCATGGTGATGTCCTCACCCCCCAGGGTCAAATCCAGGAAGCACTCGTCAATAAAAAGGAAGATGCCCTTTTTCTGGCAGATTTCCAGAATTTTTTCCATCAAGGGCCGGTCTGTCACCTGGCCGGTGGGGTTATTGGGGTTGCAGAGCATGAGCATTTCCCCGTCAAAGCGGTTTAGTGCCGGGAGAAACGCTTCCGTCAGGGCAAAGTCCTCCTGTTCTTTTAACAGGTAGTGGTCTACCTTGGCCCCAAAGACTTTCAGGGCGGTTTCGTATTCGCTGAAGCAGGGGCTGAGCACCAGGGCCTTTTGGGGCCGCAGGGCCATGCAGCAGGAGAAAATCAGCTCTGCCGCCCCGTTGCCGCAGAACACCCGGCTTTCCGCCACCTTTTCAAAATCCCCAATGGCCCGGACCAGCTTTCTGCAATAGGGGTCCGGGTAGCAGCGCAGGGACTCGACGCTTTCCGCCACGGCCTCTTTCACCGCCTGGGGGGTGCCGTAGGGGTTGATGTTGGCGGAAAAATCCAGCAGGATTTTTCGGGAATACAGATCCCCGCCGTGGGGGTTTTGGGTATCATACAGCATGAAATTGCTCCTTGTTCTATGTTTACAGCCACAGGGCCAGGGCGCAGAGGGTCAGCATCACCAGGGTGGTGCCGTACATGAGTTTGCAGCTCAAGGGAATATCCTCCGGGGTGATCTCCCGCAGGGCATCCCCGATGTAGGGCTTTTTGTGCAGCACCCCATGGTACCAGGCATCCCCCGCCAATCGCAGCCCCAAGAGTCCTGCGCAGACGGATTCGGTCTGGGCGGAGTTGGGGCTGGCATGGTGATACCGGTCCCGCTTGAAGATCTTCCAGCCGTTTTTCACATTCAGGCCCAGAAGTCCCCCCGCCGCCAGCATGGCCAGGGCGCAGAGCCTTGCGGGGATAAAATTAAACACATCATCCAGCTTGGCCGGAACCAGGCCGATGTTTTTATAGGGCATTTCCACATAGCCCAGCATGGAATCCATGGTATTGACGGCTTTGTAGGCAAAGGCCAGGGGCGCACCCCCCAGGGCAAAAAACACCATGGGGGCGATGACCCCATCGGAGCAGTTTTCCGCCACGGTCTCCACCGCCGCCCGGGCCACCGCCGGGGCATCCAGTTCCTTGGTGTCCCGGCCCACGATCATGGAAACGGCATAGCGGGCATCCTCCATGGTGCCGGATTTTAAGGCGGTATAGACCTTCATGCTCTCGGTTTTCAGGCTCTTTGCCGCCAGTATCTGCCAGCACATCACACTGCTCCCGGCCACCCGCAGCCAGGGGGCGACCAGGCCGCAGGCCCAGAGAATAGCCAACGGCACCAGGAAGCTCACCGCCACCGTCAGCACCCACAACACCGCCCCGGCGGCAATTTCGCCAGGGCCGGTCTTGGGGAACAGCCGCCGCAGCAGCTTTTCAAGGTCGGAGATCATTTTACCAATGGCCACCACCGGATGGGGAATAGAATGGGGGTCCCCCAGCAGGCAATCCAGCAGAAAGCCCAGCAGCAGGGATATCAGGATTTCTTTTCTCATGTTTGTTCTCTTTTCCAGTTTGAATGCAAAAACTCATCAGTCAGGGCTTTTGGGGTGTTTGGTTCAACGGAACCACCTATCGGTATGTCATTCCGAGCGAACGCAGTGAGTCGAGGAATCTTCTCAAGTGGCAAGTTTTATCTTGTTGTGGTTCATTATCCAACGTAGTGGATTCCTCCACTCCGCTGACGCTACGGTCGGAATGACAAAAGGTACAACGTCCCCCCGATATGTCATTCCGAGCGAAACGCAGTGAGTCGAGGAATCTTCCCGAGTGGCAAGTTTTATCTTGTAGTGGTTCATTATCCCACGTAGTGGATTCCTCCACTCCGCTGACGCTGCGGTCGGAATGACAAAAGGTGCAACGTCCCCCCCGATATATCATTCCGAGCGAACGCAGTGAGTCGAGGAATCTTCCCAAGTTGCAAGTTTTATCTTGTGGTGGTTCTTCATCCTACGTGGTGGATTCCTCCACTCCGCTTACGCTACGGTCGGAATGACATATCGGGGGGTATACCATTCAACCGCACAGGTTGTATTTGCCACGGAGCCAGCCCCTCGCCGGGGCTGGATGGCGTTGGGTCAACGCCGCTACATTTGGTTCCGTATATCGGGTCGTACCATTCAACCACACAGGTTATATTCGATACGTGGCGGGCGGCAGATTGCCGCCCCTACAGGGCGTGATACCTTTGCGCCCGTTGTTTTTGGAAAGCTTCACGCTGCCCTGCCAGCTTCCCGGTCGGGGAAGCTTTTTTTAGTTGAACGTAAACAAATAAATGGGGTTCTGGCCCTGCATCATGGTGTAGGGGCCTACCTTGTGGGCCTGGGCTACGGTGAGGCAGAGGGTTTGGGCGGGGTGGGTTTTGGTCAGGCGGGTCAGTTCTGCTACGGTTTCCAGGGCTACCGCTGCCGCTACAATGCGGGCAGAGGGGTTTTTGGCCCAGGCGGCGTTCAGAATGGATTCCATGTTGCCGGAGCTGCCGCCGATGAAAACGTGGGTGGGGGCGGGCAGGTCTTCACAGCCCTGGGGGGCCAGGGCTTCCACTGCCGTCAGGTTGGCCACGTGGAGCCGCCGGGCGTTTTCCTGCAGCAATGCCAGGGCCTCCGGCTTTTTTTCCACGGCGTAGGTGTGGCCCAGGTCGGCTTGCATGGCCATTTCAATGGCCACGGAGCCGGTACCTGCCCCAATGTCCCAGCAGACAGCGTGACGGGTCAGGCCCAGCTTGGACAAGGCCACGGCCCGAACCTCGCTTTTGGTCATAGGCACCACCGTACCGTCGGCATGGCTGCCCCGCTGGAAAGCATCATCCGGCAAGCCCTGGGTTACAACGCCCTGGCCGCCGCCGGTGATGAGGGCCACGCTGAGCTTGTCAAACTGCTCCTGGGAAAGTTCCTGGGCAGTCCCCTGGGTAATACGCTCCTCCGGGTAGCCCAGCCGCTCTCCCACGGCCACTTTTACCGCTCCCAGACCAGCGTCCGTCAGACGCTGGCAGAGGTTTTTCATGCCGTTTTCGCCCCCCACCAGGGCAAAGACCTTTCCGTGGCGGTTCACCGCCCCGGCAATGTCCCCCTCCCGGCCATGGAGGCTCAGGCAGAACACATCTTCATAGCTGACTCCCAGCCGGGAACACAGCACCACCAGGCTGGATAGCCCCGGCTCTAAGGTCACCTGGCAGTGGGATAGCAATGGCAGCAGCTTTTTGGTGCCGCTGTAAAAGCCCACATCTCCCGCCATGACCACGGCGAACTTTTCGCACTCCGGATGGCTCTCAATGGCCCCACAGATGGCTTCCGGGGCAATGGCTTCCACTTTCAGCTGTCCCGGAGCGGCCACGGCTTCCAGCATTCTGGCCGCACCAATGAGACAATCCGCCTGGGCAATGGCTTCCCGAGCCGCCAGGGTCTCATGGCCCCGGTCTCCCGGGCCGATGCCCACCACGGTGACTTTGGGCCGCACTTTCAAATCAAACCGGCGGCACAGTTCCCGCACGGTGTCCCCAAAGCTCAGCCCCGGCGCGCTCTCCGGTCTGCCGATGACAAGCAAAGTGCAGTTTGCTTCCTTGGCCGCCTCCACCTTTTCCCAGAAGCCGCCTTTGGCCCCGGTCTGCTTGGTCACCAGGATGGAGCCTTCACAGGCGTGGAGCATGGCCACGTTCAATTCCTTGGAAAAGGGGCCTTGCATCCCATAGGTATGGGCAGCGGGCAGTCCCGCTTCCCGACAGGCGGCAAGACTTCCCTCCACCGGCAGCACCCGGGCATAGACCCTCTGGGCAAAGTCCGGCAGGGCGGTATAGGCCTTTAATTCCTTGCTGCCTGTGGTCAGGAAAATGTTTCCGGGGAGGGTTTGCAGCAGTTCCACCGCCTGGGCAGTGGAGTCTGCCCAGAGGCAGTTTTCCGGCACCCCGCCGTCCCGGGTCAGCCGGAGATAGGGGGTGGCGGTTTCTGCACAGGCACTGCGGATATTTTCGGTGACAATGGGGGCGTAGGGATGGGTGGCATCCACCACGCAGTCAAACCTGCGCTGCCGGAACAATGTTTCCATGGCTTCCCGGTCCAACCGGCCCGCGGAGACCTCTACTCCGGGAATTTCTTCCAGCAGTTCCCCGCCGTACTCCGTGGCGGCACAGGCCAACACCTGGGCCTGGGGGGCCAACCAACGGATCAAGGCCCGTCCGTCTGCCGTTCCGGCGAATACACACAGCTTATACATCCCGGTAGCCTCTGGGGGTCACCAGGTTCCCGGCAAGAACCTTGGTCTGGGCGTTGCCGATGAACACCGTGCAGAACATGTCCGCGTCAAAATCCCGCAGCTGCCTCAGGGTCAGCAGGGTCTTGCTCTGGCCCTCCCGGCCAATGTTGCGGACGATGCCGCAGGGCCGGGTTTCGGGAAGATACTTTAAAAGAATGTCACAGGCCTTGGCCAGATGGTCAGGGCGGCCATGGCTTTTGGGGTTATACAGGACGATAGAAAGGTCTGCCTGGGCGGCGTGTTCCAGCCGTGCGGTGATCTTCTCCCAGGGGGTCAGCCGGTCGGACAGGCTGATGACCGCAAAATCGTGGGTCAGGGGCGCACCCAGCACCGCCCCGCCGGAACAGGCGGCGGTAAGGCCCGGCACCACCTCCGTTTCTACGGAAGCATCCTCCCCCAGAAGCTCATAGATGAGGGCAGCCATGCCGTAAATGCCGCTGTCGCCGGAGCAGACCATGGCCACGGTCTTGCCCTTCTGGGCCTCCTCAATGGCCATGCGGCAGCGGTCCGCCTCCTGGGTCATGGGGGTGGACAGATATTCTTTGTCCGGATACCGGTCTTTTACCAAATCTACATACACAGGATAGCCCACAATGACCTGGGACTCCTGCAAGGCCCGGTCAGCCCGAATGGTCATGTTCTCATAATTTCCCGGGCCGATGCCCACAATATACAGCTTCAAAAGGATACCTCCCAATCTTGTTCCGCTACGGCCAGGGTAATGCCCTGGCAGACTGTTTTTTCCAGGATGATCTGACCGCCCTCCATGGCCGCCGCCCGCTGGCACACATTGTCCACTCCGGTAACGGCGGACACAAAGGCCGAGGGCGGGAATGTCCCCGGGGCTTGCCGCAGTTCCTGCGCACTGTAAAAGCGCACCGGCAGCTGCTGTTCGGCACAGAAAGCCAGAAGCCCCGGTTCATCCGCTTTTAAATCAATGGAAGCGGCCCCTGCCAGGGCCTGGGGGGCAAGGCCCCGTTCCCTGAAAACCTGGGCCACGCCCAGGGCGATGGTGTCTTTCCCCGTCCCCCGGCGGCAGCCCAGCCCCAGGGTCAGCACCTGGGGGATGATGTGTAAGGTTTTTTCAAAGGGGCTGCGGTCATAAACCCCTACATAAATGCCCAAGCTTCCCTTGTCCCCCGGCACCAGACCGGCGGGGAGGGTTTTGGGCAGGGGCTTTTCGGCGCAGATGGGGATGTCCCCCTCTAAAATGGCCCCCGCCACCGCTTTGGCCAGGGTCATGCTGCCGATTCGAAAGCCCCGCTCTGCCGCCCAGGCATCTACGGAAAACCGGCCCTCCACGTCTGTGGCGGTGGTGATGATGGGCTGCGCCCCAATGGCCTGGGCCAATCGAGCCGTCAGGGCGTTGGCCCCGCCGATGTGGCCGGAGAGGAGGGAGATCACATAAGTCCCGCCCTCGTCGATCACCGTGACCCCGGGGTCGGTTTTCTTATCCCGGACCCAGGGGGCAATACCCCGGACGGCCATGCCGGTGCTGCCGATGAACACCAGCTGGTCACACCAGGAAAACAGGTCTCCCACCGCCTGCGTCAGCGGAGGATGGTAGGCTTCAAATCCCGGTTCTGCGAATTTTTCCATGGTCATCATCCGGCATTCTGCCGGAGAAAGGGCCTTTTGGACCTTTTTTGCCAGGGCGCAGCCCCGGCGGGTAAAGCTAAGGATGCTCAGTCGCATTTTTTGGCCGCCTCATGGAAAGGGCGCTCGTAGCTGGGGTCATAGAGGAAGGACTTGGCGTATTTTTCGCCCATGCAGTCTCCCACGATGATCAGGCTGGTGCGGGTCAGGTCGTTTTCCGTGACGGTTTTGTGGAGGGTGTCTACGGTGCAGTGGTAGATCCGCTCGTCAGGCCAGCTGGCCTTGAATACCACCGCCACCGGGGTGGAGCCGGGGTAGCCCCCCTCCATCAGTTCCTTTTGCAGCTCCTCGGTAAGCCGGGTGCTGAGGTACAGGCACATGGTAGCCCGGTGGGCCGCCAGGGAGCGGATGCTCTCTTTCTCCGGTACCAGGGTTCTTCCGGACTGCCGGGTGATGATCACGGTCTGGCTCACCTCCGGCAGGGTAAATTCCTGCTTTAAGGAGGCCGCTGCCCCGCAGAACGCACTGACCCCAGGGGTCACGTCATATTCAATACCCCGGGGGATCAGCTCGTCAAACTGCTCCCGGACGGCCCCGTAAATGCTGGAATCCCCGGTATGCAGCCGCACGGTGGTCTTGCCCTCAGCTTCCGCTTTGACGATCACCGCCGTGGTCTCCTCCAGGGTCATTTTCGCGCTGTTATGAATTTCGCAGCCCTCTTTGCAGTAGTTCAGCAATTCCGGGTTCACCAAAGACCCGGCATAAATCACCACATCCGCCTGGGACAAAAGCTTTGCCCCCCGCACCGTGATCAAATCCGCCGCACCACAGCCGGCTCCTACAAAGTGTACCATGTGTATTCCTCCAGTTTTTATTAGTTGACAGTGGACAGTTGACAGTTGACAGTTTTTTACAAATGGAGACAAGTGATACCGTTTATATAAACAGGTTGTATCCGATACGTGGCAATTATAACCTGTGCGGTTGAATGGTGCCGCCTCATATACGGAACAATGTAGCGGCGTTGACCCAACGCCACTCCAGCCCCGGCGAGGGGCTGGCCCCGTTGGATGTTACGAATACAAACGTACCACGATTCCGGCCCTACGGGCCGGGTGGCGGCAGATTGCCGCCGCTACACCCGGTACGTACAACGGTATACGCAATGTAGCGGCGATGATTCATCGCCACTCCAGCCCCGCCAGGGGCTGGCTCCGTTGGATGTTACAGATACGAACGTACCACGGTTCCGGCCTTACGGCCGGATGGCGGCAGATTGCCGCCGCTACAGTGGGGTACCATATTTTGGGTGGTACCATTCAACCACACAGGTTATACGTCCCACGTGGCGGGCGGCAGATTGCCGATGGAATTATGGTGTGATTGCCCCCGGCAATCAATAGATTTTGATTCGCTGCGCGAAGCACCGCCCCTACATACTTTAACGGGTGGGTTGCTCCAATAATTGTCAATTGTCCATTGTCAATTGACAATTTTCCCAATCAGTTCGTCCACGTTCTCCGTCTTTCCCAACAGCCCGTACTCCTTGGAAAACATGGCGCAGCCGATTTCCATGTCCTGGGCTTTGTATTGCAGGTGGAAATGGATGCGGCCCATCAGGCGGGTGAGGACCGTTTCACGGGCATCGGCCAGCAGGCGCAGGCAGTCGTCGCAGCTGACGCATTCCAGCATGGCCTGGATGGTGGCTTTGTCCACGCCCTCGGCACCGGCCATGGCGGAGAGGATCTCTGTGCGGCAGTCGCCGTATTTGGAGTGGGTGTTCATCATGCCGCCGGCCAGTTTCACCAGTTTTCCGATATGGCCAATGAGGACACAGCCCCGGAAGCCCAGTTCCTGGCAGATGTCCAGGGACACGCCGATGAAATTGGAGACCTGGACTGCCGTTTTGGGGTCGATCCCCAGGCTGTCCCGGATGAAATCCGAGCCGTAGTTCCCGGGGGTCAGCAGTACATAGTCCCCCTGGGTGCGTTTTTGCCGCAGCTCCACCCGAATGGTATCAACCAGAGCCTGTTCGCTCATCGGCTCTACAATGCCGGTGGTACCCAGGATGGAAATGCCCCCTACAATGCCCAGCCGGGGGTTAAAGGTCTTTTTGGCCAGTTCCCGGCCCAGGGGTACGGAGATTTCCACCCGGAAGCCCCCGGAGTAATCCAACGCTCGGGCCACTTCCATGAGGTTTTCTTCAATCATTTTCCGGGGGACAGAATTGATGGCGGCGTTGCCCACAGGCTGGTCCAGGCCCGGTTTTGTCACCCGGCCTACGCCGAAGCCCCCGTCAATGCGCACGCCGGGGGTCTCTTCTTTGCTGACACGGGCGTAAATCAAGGCCCCCGCCGTCACGTCCGGGTCGTCTCCCGCGTCCTTGGCAATGGCGCAGGACACAAAATCCGTTCCCCGGGCGATCTCCTCTACGGATAGGGTCAGGTCAATGCCCTTGGGGGTGTGCAGACCGATGGTGTTCTTGGCCCGGCCTGTCAGCAGCATCCACCCCGCCGCCTTGGCGGCGGCAGCGGCACAGGAGCCAGTGGTGTAGCCCATGCGCAGCTGTTTCCCGTCTTTTACAACAAACTCTTCCATTATCTTGTGATCTGATACAGCAAAGCGTTACAGATGGCGGCGGCTACGTTGCTGCCGCCTTTCCGGCCCCGGGCCACGATGTAGGGGGCCAAGCCGGACTGGATGATCAGCTCCTTGCTCTCCACCACGTTTACAAAGCCCACCGGCACCCCGATGATGAGGGCCGGGTGCAGTTGGCCTTTTTCCATCTGCTCTTTGATGGAAATCAGGGCCGTGGGGGCGTTGCCGATGGCAAAAATGCAGGGCTTGGGGAGAGCTGCTGCCCGCTCCATGGAGACAATGGCCCGGGTAATGCCCCGCTCCTTGGCTTCCGCCGCCACATCGGGGTCTGACATGAAGCAGTGAACCTGGCCCCCCAGTTTTCCTAAAATGGTCTTGTTGATACCGGCCTTGGCCATCTGGGTATCGGTGACGATGTCACAGCCATTTTTCAGGGCCTCAATGCCCTTGGCCACCGCGTCCTGGGAGAACACCAGATTTTTGGCATAGTCAAAATCCGCGGAGGTGTGGATGACCCGCTTCACCACCAGCTCGTTTTCCTTGGGGATGGGGGTATTCCCCAGAAGCTCCGTGATGATTTCAAAGCTCCGCTTTTCAATATCCATGGGTTTTACAATTTCCAGCATAGCCTTTACTCCTTTGTTAAAAACGCTTCACAGGCCCGGAGGAACCGGCCTGCCATATCCGGTTTGGCGTAAAAATGGAAGTGGGGGAACCCGGCGTACAGGATTTCGCTGCCGTGGCCGCAGTCCCAGTGGCGGCCATCGGCCTTTTGGGCCAGGAAGTCATTGCCATTGCAAGTCGTGTCATAATAGTGGAATTCGTGGGCGGGAATGGCATCCCCGGCGGGGCAGAGGAGATTGTCGTTCCGGGCCGTCAGGGTCACATAGCCGAACCGGGACAGCTTTCCCGTGTTCCGGCCCTCGCCGGGGAAGAAGCCCACCATGTTGGCCCCCTCCAGCTTGGCCATCAGATACAGGAAGCCCCCGCATTCGGCAATGCAGGGAAGCCCCCCGGCCAGGGCCTGGAAAATGGCGGTACGCATGGGTTCGTTATCTTCCAGCTGCTTTGCGTACAGCTCCGGGTACCCGCCGCCCAAGTAAAGCCCCTGAATGTTTTGGGGCAGGGCTTCATCTTCCAGAGGGGAAAAGGGTACCAGTTCCCCGCCCAGTGCTTCCAGCAAATCCAGATTGTCCTGGTAGTAAAAGCAGAACGCCCGGTCTTTGGCCACCGCGATTCTTACCTTTTTGGTCTTGGGGGGAAGAATGGGTTCTTCCCAGGAAAGGGGCGGCACTTCCGCTGCCAGGGCGAGGATGCCGGGAATATCCACGCTTTTTTCGATTTGGTCAGCCAGTAGGTGCAGCTTTTCCTGTAGATCCGTCATTTCCTGGGCGGTGATCAGCCCCAAATGGCGGCTTTCCAGGGTGCAGTCTTTCATCACCGGCAGATACCCCAAGGGCTTTACCCGGCCTCCAAAGGTTTCCAGAATGGCATCCCGGAGCCGGGGGTAGAACATAGGGGAGCAGCGGTTTAGAATCACCCCCCGGATGCCGCTGTCCGGATGGAGATTCAGAAAGCCGGAGATCACCGCCAAAACCGAGTGAGCCGCTCCCCGGGCATCCACCGTCAGTACCGTGGGGGTGGATGTTGCCTGGGCCACGGCGTAGGAGCTGGCGGCCGTGGTCAGCCCCACCCCGTCATAATAGCCCATGACCCCCTCTGTCACCGCCAGACTGTATCCCCGGCTGCCCTGGGCCATGAGGTAGCGCAGGGTGTTTGGGGAGACGAATTGCAAGTCCAGGTTCCGGCAGGGGGTGTGGAGGGCCGAGGCGTGAAACATGGGGTCAATATAGTCCGGGCCGCATTTGAACGAGCAGACCCGTTCCCCCCGGCGGTTCAGGGCAAACAGCAGGCCGGAAACCAGGGTGGTCTTTCCGCAGCCGCTGTTGGTTCCCGCCAGGAGGACCCGGTGCAGTGTTTTTTTCATAACATCACCACAAAAGCCGCAGCAGCCCTACAGACCGCCGCGGCTGATTTCAAATTGAGAAAGGGGGAAGAATCGCTTCTTCCCCCTGGACTCCACGCAGGGATCATTTGGCGGGCAATCTGCAAAAAAATGGTAAGGGGGAAACCACATATACAGCACCAAATCATCAAAAAAACCGCGGCAGTCGATACACACTGCCGCAGCCGTTTTTCTGCGTCAAAAGCTGCCACAACCCCGTACTTGCAGAGCCGGACATTCAAGCCGTTTCAGCAGGTATCCTGGCTTACGCATCACAAGTCCCAAACATCGTCTTCTCGGAAAAATCCAATGACGGGCTTTCACCCTTAGTCTGGGCCTCCGCGCTTACAGTGGCGGTACCGCTCGGGAGTTGCACCCGATTCCCTATTCTCTTCCCAAGCCCAACCGGCCCGGAAGCACTGAAACTGGTATTCACTTTCGAAAATATTCTATCACAGGGTTTGGCCAGTGTCAACTAAAAAACCGCCAAATTTACGGGAAGATACAGCATTTTCGCCGGACTCACACCGAGGCCTCGGAACCCGCCCCGCAGACCCGTTCCAGAGACAGCCGCAGGTTTCCCTCCAGCAGCACCCCCATGCGGGAAATCATCCGGTCCACATCGCCTTTCATGTCCGCGTTCAGCCATTCCAACAGGATCCCCACCACGGCGCACTTGTAAAACAGGGTCAGGTAAGAGATGTCTTCTTCCGAAATGGTCAGATCCCGGGTCAGGTGCCGGATCAGCCGGTCCATCCGCTCCTGGGTCACCCGGTAGAGATACCGTTCCAGCTGCTCCCGATGGCCGGAACGGTACACATGGTACACCGCCCGGCGGTTGTCCAGCGCAAACTTGGTGCAGGAGCGCAGACTTTGCTGCCAGGTGGTCACGTCCTCCCGGAACACCAGCTCCGCCACGGTATCAAAGGTGGCCCCCAGCAAATCGTAAATATCCTGATAATGGTAATAAAAGGTATTGCGGCTGATGCCGCAGGCAGTGACAATATCTTTCACCGTGATTTTATCCAACGGATAGTTGTTCAGCAGTTCCAGAAAGGTGTGCATAATGGCCTTTTCGGTACGTTCCTTGGACATAACGCTCCTCCTTTTTAAGGGTCGATACAACCTTAATATTATAGCACGGCCAAAGCCCATGCGCAAGGCAGGAAATGCGCCAAAGTTTTTTCAACAATTGGGTGAATTTGCCTATTTTTTCTTTTGGAGGTTTATGGTATGCTTTAGAACAAACAATCAAAAGGTTTTGGTAAAATAGGAGGGGTTTGGCCGGTAAACCCGGCACGTCCCCCCACTATGTCATTCCGACCGTAGCGCAAGCGGAGTGGAGGAATCCACCACGTTGTACAAATGAACCACCACAAGATAAAACTTGCTACTTGGGTAGATTCCTCGACTCACTGCGTTCGCTCGGAATGACATGAACGGTGGGTGGTACCGGTTGTCCGCAGGGGTTGTATTTGTGCCGTTCCGCACCCGAAAGGACGGAACCGTTACCGATAAATACCAGCCACGTCCCCCACTATGTCATTCCGACCGGAGCGCAAGCGGAGTGGAGGAATCCACCACGTTGTACAAATGAACCACCACAAGATAAAACTTGCTACTTGAGTGGATTCCTCGACTCCGTTTCACTCCGCTCGGAATGACATGATCGGTGGGTGGTACCGGTTGTCCGCAGGGGTTGTATTCGTGCCGTTTCGCACCCGAAAGGACGGAACCGTTACCGATAAATACCAGCCACGTCCCCCCACCATGTCATTCCGACCGTAGCGCAAGCGGAGTGGAGGAATCTTCTACGTTGGAGAATGAACTGCCACAAGATAAAATTTGCAACTTGAGTGGATTCCTCCACTCCGCTGACGCTCCGGTCGGAATGACAATGAGGTTACGTTTCTACGAATTCGCCTACTGTTTCTGGAACGCAACAGGGCGGCGGCCCCAAATGCTCTATAAATCTTCAGGAAAGGAATTTTGTTATGGACAAGGAAGAAAAATCCCAGGGTGGGGGCATGAAGAAGATTGCCTCTTTCATTGTGGACAAGCGGAATCTGTTCTTTCTGCTCTACATTGTGGCCCTGGTGTTCAGTCTGTTTTCCCGGAACTGGGTGGAGGTGGAAAATGACATCACCACCTA
>CAKTQE010000029.1 GCA_934593275.1 uncultured Oscillospiraceae bacterium
GCTTCCGTGTTTTTGTCCCGGAGCCGGGAAGGAGTGGAAAGATTGAGCGAATATGTTGTAACGCTTCCCAATATTACAAAGGATTTTCATCTGGAGGTGGTTTTTGCCTCCACAGACTATTCTCAAATCCGTTTGACCGTGGAGGACGTGGCCCGTCCCGGTTTGACCTTATCCGGATACTTTGACCATTTTGAACCCCGGCGGGTGCAAGTGCTGGGCAATATGGAATGGAGCTACCTGCAAAAAAAATCTTCCGAGGAGCGGCTCATTATCTTTGACCGGCTCTTTAACTACCGCATCCCTACCCTGATCATCTGCCGGGGCCTGCCGGTGGATGCGGAGTGCCTGGCCATGGCCAAAAAATACAATATTACCATTCTGCGTTCCGAGGAGCCAACCTCTACTTTCTGCTCCAACCTGATTTCCTATCTGCGGGCAGAGCTGGCCCCTATGGTGACCCGCCACGGGGTTTTGATGGAGGTCTACGGCGAGGGACTTCTGCTTACCGGCGAAAGCGGTATCGGCAAGAGCGAGGCCGCTTTGGAGCTTCTCAAGCGTGGCCACCGGCTGATTGCCGACGATGCCGTTGAAATCCGCAAGGTCAACAGCAGTTCTTTGGTAGGCTCCGCCCCGGAACTGATCCGCAACTATATTGAATTGCGGGGCATTGGCATTGTAAATGTGGCCAAGCTGTTCGGCATGGGTTCTGTCCGCAGCCGGAAATCCATTGACCTGGTGGTAAACATTGTCCCTTGGAACAACCAGGCCGCCTACGACCGTCTGGGACTGGAAGAACAGTATATGGAAATTCTGGGTGTAAAAATTCCCATGAATACCATTCCCATCACCCCGGGCCGAAATCTGGCGGTGATTCTGGAAGTCGCGGCCATCAACGTCCGCCAGCGCAAGCTGGGCTACAACGCCGCCCAGGAATTCACAGATCAAGTAAACAAGCACTTCGCCGCACTAGAGGGTAACGAATGAAAGAACTGACCATCGGACCTAATGACGCGGGCCAGCGGCTTGACCGTTTTCTGGCCAAGGCCGTTCCCCTGCTCCCCGCCTCTCTGGCCCAAAAATACATCCGCTTAAAACGCATCAAACGCAACGGCGGCAGAGCCATGCGGGATACCCGTCTGGAAGCGGGCGATACGCTGTCGCTGTATATCAATGACGAATTCTTTGACACCCCCCGGGAGGACAACGCCTATCTGACGGTGGCTTCCCCCAAACTCCACATCGTCTATGAGGATGAACACATCCTCCTGGTAGACAAGCGGCCCGGTCTGGCAGTCCACCCCCACGATGGGGCGGAATATGGCCGGACCCTCATTGACCACATCCAGGCCTACCTGTACCAGAAGCACGAGTGGAGTCCCCGGGAGGAACATTCCTTTACCCCGGCCCTGTGCAACCGCATTGACCGGAACACCGGCGGCATCGTGATTGCCGCCAAAACCGCCGAGGCCCTGCGGGTCATGAATCAGAAAATCAAAGACCGGGAACTGGACAAGCGATACCTGGCCATCGTAGAGGGAACCCCTACCCCCAAGGAGGGGAGTCTGCGGGGATACCTATTCAAAGATGCGGTCAAAAACCGGGTGTATGTGACGGACACCCCAAAACCCGGTGCCAAAACCTGCCAGACGAACTACAAAACCCTTACTTCCCGGCAAGGCCTTTCCCTGGTGGAATGCGAACTGATCACCGGCCGCACCCACCAGATCCGGGCGCAGTTTGCCCACGCAGGTCTCCCTCTGCTGGGAGACGGAAAATACGGCAAGCTGGATAAAAAATACCAGCGGACCTATCAGGCCCTGTATTCCTACAAGCTGACCTTTTTGTTCACCACCGATGCCGGAGGCCTGGACTATTTAAACGGCAAAAGCTTCCAGGTAGAGTCCGTGGACTTTGTGGAAGAATACTTCCCCGGCTTCCAGATTCCCGGCACAAAATAATGTATTTACAAGTTCAGCGGCCCGGTTTCGTTTGAAACCGGGCCGCTGAGTTAGGGAAGCCCTGATTAAATCAGCAAGAGCTGAAGGCGAAAGAGTCGCCGCTCAGCCGCAGACGATTTATTCAGAGTTTCCTTAGATAAAGGCAAGCCGTAAAAAACCCAAAACGAGCAAGTGAACAGGATAAAAGAGATAGAAAAACCATTTTGAAAATGTTTTTCCCTTTTCCATGCGTTTGCCATTGTAGAACGATACAATACAAATTGCGGCCATGCCCATTCCAATGACGCTTAGCAGCGCATACAGCATATTGGTTGCAAGAGAAAATCTTCCAAGCCCACCAAAGAAATTAAATACCCCAAAAATCACGATGGAAAGGCCAAACGCAATCTTTGTGCGGTGTTCAGAATTTTCTGCCCAAGCAAACAGCAATGTAAATATCGATGCCAGCAATGCCCAATCGCAAAATAGGCTCAGGATCATACCAAGAATCACCAGGCACACTTTCGTGAGTTTCCTTTTTGTTGTATCAAGGACATATAGAATTCCAAAACATACACATAAAGTAAACATCATATTCAAGCCGTAAAACTCTATCACACCATTTGTCGTAAACGCCAAACAGTATGGAATTTCAGAAATCAGGGCGAAGATGAATAAACGTGATATGTATGTTTTCTTTGAATGTGTGTAGTGGTAGCCCTCTACCAAAAAATAAATCATGGTTATTGCCGTAAAATATCCAATGGCGATAAAAAGCTCAAACACCCATGTGCCGGGTGTCAAAAAAATAGTAGCAATGTGGTTGAGAAGCATGGTAAACATCGCAATATACTTGATCGTATCACGATTCAGAACCTTATAGGGTTTATTTGATAATTCTGTACACATCGTTCATTTCACACCTCCGTCTTTCCTATCCGGTATACCATGCGATTATGAACTTTTCTATCCCTTTGGGTCTTTTCCCAAACGGCTCCCCGAAAAAACTCCAGGGAATTGTTTGTCCACCGGCTTGCCGTTCCGTATTCTATAGGTGTAAGGTCCTTACGAAACCAAAGGAGTGAACCCATTGGAAGATACGCAAATCGTTGAACTGTTCTTTGCCCGGTCCGAAAAGGCTATTGCGGAGACAGACCATAAATACGGTGCTTACCTGAAAACCATTGCGGGAAACATTCTTCCCTCCTGCCAGGATACGGAAGAAATTCTCAATGACGTTTATCTGGCAGCCTGGAATACCATTCCCCCCAAGCGGCCCCTGACCCTCAAGTACTATTTATCCAGGGTGGTACGCAACCTGTCCTTTAAACGTCTGGAATACCTTTCCGCCGGAAAGCGAAACTGCGGCGGAGATGTGCTGCTCTCGGAATTGGAGGATTGTATTCCCGATGAATGCCGGGATGCCCAGCAGCATCTGGAAGCCCGGGAACTGGCCCAAAGCCTCAATGGCTTTCTGGCGACCCTCAGCCCCCGAGACCGTCAGCTGTTTCTCAGCCGCTATTATTACGCCATGACTGCCCCGCAGCTCGGGAAAAAATATGGTGGCTCTCCCCGGCAAATCAAATACCGGCTCCAAAAGCTCCGGGGAGAACTGAAAGCTCATCTTGAAAAGGAAGGGATTTATGTATGAACGCCCAGGATTTGAATCAGGCATTGAACCATGTAGACGAGAGCTATCTTCTGGAATTGGACACCTTAGATAAGGAGCAAAAAACCATGAAAACTCATAAAAAGACCATCCGCATTCTGGCCTTGGCTGCCGCCATCGCCCTGCTGTCCGTTACCGCCTACGCCGCCGACTTTCTGGGCATCCGTTCCCTGGAAAGTGCCGGTCAAGGCACCCATTACAGAAGTTACGCCCAAATCCAAAAGGCCGTTTCCAAGGCAAATCTCTCCGTGAATCTGCCGGAAACCCTGCCCGAGGGCTACACTTTCCGGGAGGCCGATGTGGACACGATCCGGGGTAAGGACGAAAACGGCCACACGGCCCTGACCTACCGGGAGCTGAACGCCACCTACACGGACAACTCCGGCAACCGGCTGTATCTGGCCGCCTATCTGACCCAGGAGGGCCTGCCCAAGAGCAACAGCATCCCCTCTGAGACAAGAACCGTAAACGGTGTCACCATGTCCTACCAGCAAGACCTCTACCGCCTGGTCCCCGGTGACTACCAGCCCACCCCAGAGGACGAAGCCTGGTCCCGGCAGCCCAACCACTACATCACCTACGGCAGCCCCACCATTCAGGAACAGACCATGGCTTTCCTTACCTGGCAGGAAAACGGCGTGAGCTACATGCTCTACGAACTGGACACCACCCTCCCCGCCGACACCTTGTTCTCCATAGCCGAAGCCCTGCTGCAAGGATGACACCTCAAAAGCAACCCGGACGTACCGCTTTTTACGGTACGCCCGGGGGTTTTTTCGTATTTGGGGGAGATAGGGGAAAGAATTGACAATGGACAATTGACAATGGACAATTATTAGAGCAACAAACGTATATCTTTTTTGAAATGCGTTGGTTTAGGCATCAATCAGCGAAACCGTAGAGAAAGACTGTCAGGACAGTGGTGTATGGCTGATGTCCCCTGCCCGGGAGCGGATTTTGCGGAATACCACCAGGAAAGCGGTGAACTGCACCAGGAAGGTGATGCTCCAGGACAAGGGGTAGGAGAGATACAGGCTCGGCTGGGTGTGGAAAGCCGGGATCTGGAAAACGGTGTTGATCCACAGAATGCGGATGCCGCAGATGCCCAGCACCGTAATGATCATGGACAGGAACGAAGCACCCATGCCCCGGAGAACGCCGGTCAGCACATCCTGCATACCGAAGAGGAAATAGGGCAGGATGTCCACTTTCATCCGCTCCATACCGATTTGAATGGCCTCCTGAGAATCCGTAATATACAGGCTCAGCAGCTGGGGGCCACAGGCATACATGGTAAAACCTGCCACAAGTCCGGCAATCACAGCGTAAAGGGTGCAAAGGCCGGTCACCCGTTTCACCCGGTTAAACTGCTGTGCGCCGCAGTTCTGGCCCACATAGTTGACGGCGGTCTGGTGGAAAGCATTCTCGATCACATACATAAAGCCCTCCAGGTTGGACACCGCCGCATTGCCGGATACCGCCACAGAACCAAAGGTATTGACCGCCGATTGCAATGCCACATTGGAAGCGGAGAACATGGAACTCTGGATTCCCGCCGGCACACCGATGCGGAGCATTTTGACCAAAGGCTCCTTGTAAATATGGGCCTTTCGCAAATCCAACCGGCATACGTCTTTCCGGCGGGTCATGACCCAGACAATGGCCGCAGCAGACAGTGCCTCCGAAATAATCGTAGCCCAGGCCACACCATCCACATTCATACCGCCGTACTTTACAAAGACGATGTTGAGGATCACATTCAGAATTCCTGCCAGGGTCAGGATCACCAGCGGAGTTTGGGTATCCCCTGCCGCCCGGATCATGGAAGCGCAGAAATTATACAGCATATTAAAGGTAATGCCCAAAAAGTAGATTTCCATATACATTTTGGACAGGGGCAGCACATCCTCCGGCGTGGACATGGCCCGTAGGATGTTACCGGACAGAGAAACGCCCACCACCGTCAGGAAGATGCCGCTGATCGCCGCCAGAGGCACCGCCGTGTGGACGGTGCGGAACACCGCTTGCTCCTCCCGGCTGCCGATGCCGTGGGCCACCGCCACACCGGCCCCCACGGACAGGCCGATGAACAGATTGATGATGAGATTGGTAATGGCTCCCGTGGAGCCCACCGCCGCCACGGAAACGCTGCCGCAGTATCGGCCCACCACCACAAGGTCCGCCGCATTGAACAGCAGCTGCAGCACACTTGTAAGCATAATGGGAACGGCATAGGTCACCAGCGGCCAGGCCAGAGGGCCTTTCAGCATATTTCGGTCCTGTTGCTTCATAAACAAGGGGTTTTCTCCTTCTTTTTCCAAATCAAAGTGACGTTATTATACTGCTCCATACAGGAAATGTCAAAGTCCGAAAGGTACAAAATTGCGCAATCCCCCCGGGAGAGGATTGCGCAAAATGGCAAATACCTTAAAACTTCCCCGTGCGGCCGGAGTGGCTGCCTGTGGAATGGCTGGTGGAAACACTTCCACCGGAGGAAGAAGAACTGGACTGCTCTTTCTGGCGGGGCGTCCGTGTCACCGTGCGGCGGAGGAAATGGTCGGACTGGCGGGTCAGCCGCATGGAGCCGGGGACTGCATAGTCGTCCGCCTGATTCTTGGTACCCGCAGAGTGCATAGGCACCACCAGCACCACCGCCGTTACCGCAGCGGCAAAAAGCCCTGGCAGGCAGAAGAAGACGATGTTTACAAAGGTGCTGCTCTCCTCATCGTTCCGGGAGGTACTTCCCTCCTCGATGGGGGTGCCGTTTCTGGCGGCTTCCAGATACTCCTGGCAGCAGTTGAGATATTCGTTAAAACCGCCGTAGTAGTCGTTATCCCGGAAATAGCCCAGGATCCGGTCTTCAATCAAATCCCGGCCGCCTTCGCTGAAAGCGTAATTGGCCTGGTCACTGTTGAAGTGGAGGCAGAAATCCCGCTCCTGCATGCTGAGCATCAGGCAGGAACCGGCCTTTTCCGGGCCCCAGCCCAGCTCAAAGCTGTCGTAAATTTCCACACTGGCATCCCAGAAGTCCGTCTGTTGGGTATATACCTGATAGTTGTCCATGGCGATGATGTACACGCTGAATTCGTATTCCTGGCTGATTTCCTTGGCCCGGGCCTCCAATGCCGCATCCTGCTCAGAAGTCATAATTTTTGCCGCATCGGTCACATACCCGAGCTTGGCATCGGAGTCATCCTGGGCGGCAAAGGCTGCCACAGGCAGGGCCAACACCAGCAACAGGGTAACAAGGGTCAGAAGCAAACGTCTGTTTTTCATGGCGATGCCTCCTTAAATAAACAGCCAGCCCAGCAGGGCCGTAGCCGCCGCAAAGGCAATTCCGATGTAACTCCACAACCGCTTTTTATCAATGGGCAGGTCTCCAATGAGCTTTCCGGTCTGTCCGTTCATGGCAAAGAGGTAGTTTTTCCCGTTCCACTGGGTGGACAGCAGCCACACAGGAAGCAGAGCGTACTTTACATTCTTGGGATGGACCCGGATGTTTTTCCCGGTGGTGACACAGGTCTCGTAGCCCAATACCGTATTGCGCACGGCGTTTTCCGTACTGCGCTGGCAGCGCAAATTGGCCCGCTTCTGGCTTTCCTCTTTCTCTACATCATATTTATCCGCAAAGAAGCCGGGAAGATAGGACAAAGAGAAGGGTTTCAGGTCTTTGTACTCATAGGGCTCAATGGCATCCATATGGGTATCCGGCATTTTGGAAGCACCGTCTACGGGGATCTTTTCAAAATCCAGGGAGCCGGCCCGGTGAACCAGGAAATGGTCGGTCTCTGTGATGATTTCGTCGGCGGTGGTGTGACTGTGGGAACGGGTGGCATCAAAGCGCATATCCGCTTCCACGTGGGCATCAAACAGCCAGAAAGGCACATACACGCCCTTGACCTCCTGCAAATGGCTGTCTTTCTGGAAAGCCTTGGGCAGGATGGGCTTTTTGCTGTAGTGCTTTTTCAGTGCTATCAGAGCATCCTCTTTGGTTTTGGCAAAGGGAATAATGTAGTCCGGCTTTTTGCTGCCGGAAAGTTGCCCCGGCACCACCGTGGGATTGCCACAGTAGGGGCAGGAGGTAGCGGCGGTGGTCTCCTCGCAGATGAGTTCCGCACCGCACTGGGGGCAGGAATATGCCCGCAGCTTCTCCTCCTCCTCTCCCCACTGGGAGCCTGCCTGGGAAAGGTCCCACTGCTCCTGGGGGGCGTTTTCCGCTTCTTCAAAGGCTTTCTCCGCATCCTGGGTCTTTTGAGACTGCATGGCCTCTATTTCTTCCAGGGTGTAGGAGCTGCCGCAGTAGTCGCATTCCAGTTTTCCGGACTGGGTACCGAAATGCAGAGGTCCGGTACAGGCCGGACATTTGTAGTTGATCACCTGGTCGGGCATAGAATCTCCCCTTTCTGTCGTCCCTTTTATCTGTTTCTCTCCCCTCCGGCAAAGAAACCGGAGGGGTTTTGATCAGCGTTTCTTTAAGAAATCACATCCGAGTCCGTAAAGGGATCTCCGCACTCGGGGCAGAATTTCGGCGGATGTTTGGGGTCTTCCGGCTCCCAGCCGCACTTGTCGCAGCGGTAAAGGGGCTCAGAGGCAGGCTTCTTGGCACCGCACTGGGTGCAGAACTTGCCCTTGTTGGTGGCGCCGCAGCTGCACTTCCAGCCCTCCTGAGGCTTCTTGCCGCCGCACTCGGGGCAGAAGTTGCCGGTGGCCTTGGTGCCGCAGCTGGGGCAGGTCCAGGTGTCAGCCGCAGGCTCGGGAGCTGCGGGAGCTCTGGAAGCGGGGGTCTGGTAAGCGGAACCCACGTTCTGCTGGAACAGGCCCTGCATATTGCCAGTACCGACGGAGCCGGCCATATTCATGCCCGCAAAGGCCATCATGGGCCCCGTGGCCGTATTCTTGGAAGCCGCTTCCATGGCATTGGCGGTGGCATCCACCATTCTGCCTGCGGCTGCGTTGCCGCCGCCCAGGAAGGCAGACTGCTGCATGGCTTTCAGCCGCTTCTCGTCTTCTTCCGTGGCACTGACGGAGGACACGCCAAAGGACACGATTTCAATGCCCCGCTTCTGCCGCCACTGGGCAGACAGCACCTCATTGAGGGCGTTGGCAATATCCATGGTATGCAGGGGCAGCTCCGTATAGCCGATGCCCATGGTGGAAATTTTTCCGAAGGCAGGCTGCAAAGCGGTCATCAGTTCCGAGCGAAGCATGGAATCCAGCCGGTCCCGGCCAAACTGGCCATCCACGTTGCCGCAGACGTTCTTATAGAACAGGATGGGGTCACAGACCCGGTAGGAGTATTCGCCAAAGCAGCGAATGGATACGGTGGTGCGGAAACCGATGTCCTCGTCCACCACCCGGAAGGGCACCGGCGTGGGAGTGCCGTACTTGTTGCCAAAGAGCTCCTTTGTATTAATATAGTAGACTCTCTGGTCCTTGCCCGTATCGCCGCCGAAAGTAAAGCGGCGGCCCATGGTGGCAAAGGTATCCTTTACCGACTGGCCCAGGGCACCGGAGAACACGCTGGGTTCTGTAGAGGCATCGTAGACAAACTCACCGGCCTCGGCGCAGATCTCCGCCACTTTTCCCTGGTCAACGATCAGCATACACTGGCCGTCGGCCACGGCAATGACGGAGCCATTGGTAATGATATTGTCGCTTCCCCGATTGGAAGACCGGGAGGAGACTTTTTTTTGGCCCTTTACCGCCAGGACCGTCTCCGGCAATGCATCACAATAAAAATATTCCTTCCACTGGTCGCCCAGTACACCACCGGCAGATGCCAGTGCAGCTTTGATAAGGCCCATGGTAATCTCTCCTTTGATTCAGTAATTCAGTTTCGGAGTCCGGCCCGGGGGCCTTTCCTCGTCTGTCTATTTTACCAAAGGCACAACCTAAAATCAAGCGTATTCTGTAAAAAATGCAGCTTTTTTCCGGAAGTTCCACCGGGTGCGGATTGACTTTGAGCCCCGGGTCTGTTAAGATAGAAGTGAATATTTTTTCTTTTGGCGGAGGGCCTGATATGGATTCTGTTTTTTCCCGTGGTTCCGGAAAAATGCACAGTTTCTTCCGGGAAAGCACCGTGGAAAAGCTGTGGTTTCTGTGCCTGTTTCTTTTGATTTTCCCCGTATACCTTGGACATTTCCCATTACCCGGGGCCGCAAAGCTTCTGATTTACGGTAGCTCTGCCCTGGCCTACTGTTTTCTTCTTCTGAAAATTTTTCTATGGGACGGCTATCAAAAAAAGCAGCTTTGGCTGCTCCTGTTGTGGGTCACGATTCTGATATTGGGTACCGCGGTCAGCGGGAATCGGTGTTTTCTCTCCAGCTTTCTCCTGGCGGCCTCTGCCAAGGGCATCTCTTTCCGGAACATCAGCCGATTTTTCTTTGGCTTTTTCCTTTGCACCCTGATCCTGAACCTGCTTCTGGTCGCTTTCGGCATCCTGGAAGATACCGTCACGGTCCGGGGTGAACTCTGGGGCAATGGCAATCTGCGGCACAGCTACGGCTTTGGCCACCCCAATACCACGGCTTTTTGGGGCATGCTGCTGATTTTTTCCGGCCTTTTGGCCTGTCCCCGGGGCAAGCGTCTGCCCACCATGGGGATTTGCCTGATCCTGAGCCTGCATTCATTCCGTCTGACGGATTCCAAGGCTGCTTTCTTTGCGGCACTGGCGGCCATGTTCCTGTTGGGGTGTTCCATGGTCCTGGAAAGACCGCTTAAAAAAGCTGACTGGATGGCCCCTCTGCTTCCTGCTTTGATGCTTCTTTTTACCCTGGGTTTCCTGGGACTGTGCCTGGGATACCGGGAGGACAGCGGCTTTTTTAACCTTTGCAACACCCTGTTTTCTCAGCGCCTAGCCTACGGTCATCAGGGCTTTCAGCGTTTTGGGTTCAGCCTGTTTGGAAAAACCGCAGACTTTGGCTGGGACCCGGTGGACAGTCTATTGTGCTATGCCCCCATCTGTCTGGGGGTGCTGCCAAGCCTTGTGTACCTGGCATCGACTGTCTGGGCGTTGTATCGCAGTGCCCGGGCAAAGCGTTGGGACATCTGCGCCCTTTCCCTGGCGGGGCTATTGTACTGCACCATGGAATACGGCCTGATGAATCCCGTAAACCTTCCTCTTTTTGCCCTGTGTGCCACCCTTTCCCCAGAGGAACCGGGGAAACTGTCGGTTTGACAGAAGAACCCCAGAGACTTCCCGTTTTTTTTGGCGGATTTTTGTGAACACTTCTATTGAAATGTCCACCCAAAGAATGCTATAATATCCGTGTACTATGTCCGGGTCACCGGATAAAAATAGAAATATAAGCGAGGTAAATCATTGATGATTACGTACGGAGAGAACATCAAGATTTTCTGTGGCAACTCCAATCCGGAATTTGCCAAGAACATCTGCAAGGATCTGGGGGTTGACCTTGGCCAGGCAGAGGTAAAGACCTTTGCCGACGGTGAGGCATCCGTCAGCCTTCTGGAAACCGTTCGGGGTGCCGACGTTTTCCTGGTTCAGTCCACCTGCAAGCCCGTAAACGACCATCTGATGGAACTGCTGGTCATGTGCGACGCCTGCCGCCGTGCTTCCGCCGGAAGAATCACCGCTGTTATCCCCTACTTTGGCTATGCCCGTCAGGACCGCAAGGCCAAGAGCCGCGATCCCATCTCCGCCAAGCTGGTTGCCAACATGATCACCGCCGCCGGTGCTGACCGTGTTCTGACCATGGACCTGCACGCTTCCCAGATCCAGGGCTTCTTCGACATCCCCCTGGACCATCTGCTGGGCAATCCTTCCTTTGTGGATTACTACCTCGCAAAGTTCCCGGAAGAACAGTACAACCACGATGATTTCGTTGTTGTCTCTCCCGATGTTGGCTCCGTTGGCCGCGCCCGCGCTTTCGCCGCCAAGGTTCACATGGGTCTGGCCATTGTGGACAAACGTCGTCAGAAGGCCAATGTGTGCGAAGTAATGAACATCATCGGCGATGTGCGGGGCAAGACCTGCATTCTGTTTGACGACATGGTGGATACCGCCGGTTCTCTGTGCAATGCTGCCAAGGCTCTGACCGAGCATGGCGGTGCCAAGGCGGTTTACGCCTGCGCCACCCACGGTGTTCTGTCCGGCCCTGCTTACGAGCGCATTGAAGACAGCCCCATCCAGGAAATGGTATTCCTGAACACCATTCCCCAGTGCGCCAACACCGCCAGCGGCAAGATCAAGTTCCTGGATGTTTCCCACGTGTTCGCCCGTGCTATTGAGCATATCCACGGCGGCACCTCCATTGCTGACCTGTTCTAATGCCCTGTGACGATAGCTGGCTGATTGTCGGCCTGGGAAATCCCGGTGCTGAGTATGCCAAAACCCGGCATAATATCGGTTTTCGCTGCCTGGACATTCTGGCGGAAACCTTGGGCTGTAGCGTTGACAAGGGCAAGTTTCAGGGGCTTTACGGCCAGACCACTTACCGTGGGAAAAAGGTGTATCTGCTGAAACCCTTGACCTATATGAACCTTTCCGGCCGGTCTGTGGTGCAGCTCAGTGCCTATTTCCGGATACCGCCCCAGAGGATCATTGTCCTGTTTGACGATATTTCTCTGGAACCCGGTCGTCTTCGTGTCCGGCCCAGCGGCTCCGCGGGAGGACACAACGGCATCAAATCCATTATCGGGGAATTGGGGTCTCAGGATTTTCCCCGGGTCAAAATTGGTGTAGGCGGCAAGCCCCATCCGGATTTTGATTTGGCAGACTGGGTGTTGTCCCCTTTCTCCAGCCAGGAGGAAAAGGCCCTGTCCGTATCCCTGAAAAACGGTGCCGATGCAGCCCTGACCATTATGGAGCAGGGTGTCAGTGCCGCCGCCAATGCCTACAACGGAAGCCATCCTTAAAAAGAGAACACTTTCCTCCAGGGTCAACCCCTGGAGGAAATGTACGTTGGGGCCATTCCCCAAAACCATTGTTTTTTAGAGGTGAACCATGGAACAGCCTTTGCTTTTTTTACTGAAAACCATTCCGGAATATGCTTCCCTTGTGGAAGGACTCAAAGAGGGGCAGTCTGCCGCCGTCACCGGCGTGGGGCAGATCAACCGGAGCCATATGATCGCGGGGCTGTCCCATGACCTGGGAAAGCCCATTGTGGTGCTGTGTCAGGACGATATGGCTGCCCGAAGAACCCAGGAGGAGCTGAAAGGCTTTTTGGGCATTACCGCCCCCATCCTGCCCAGCCGGGATCTGACCTTTTATGACGCGGCGGTGGTCTCCCGGAGTTGGGAGCAAAAGCGGCTGCGGCAGCTCTACGAATTAATTTCCGGCCGCACCCCCATTCAAATTATGAGCTGGGAATCCCTGAGCCAGCGGACCATTCCCCCGGCAGTGCTGGACAAAGCCTGCTTCACTCTGGAATTGGGGAGAGAATACCCCCTGGAAGCCCTCACCGCCCGTCTAGTCTCCTCAGGCTACAGCCGCTGCGGCATGGTAGAGGGTGTGGGCCAGTTCGCGGTGCGGGGCGGCATTGTAGACCTGTACTCCCCCGGAGAGGATGCCCCGGTGCGATTGGAATTTTTCGGGGATGAGCTGGACACCATGGGCTACTTTGACCCCCAGACCCAGCGGCGTACCGACAACCTGGAAAAAATGCTGGTCATGCCCACCAGGGAAGCCCTGGCCGGAATGCACCCCCAGGGTACCCAGGGCCTGGAAAAAGAGTTGCAGCATCTGCTTGCCCGGCAGAAACGGCGGAAGAATCTGAACACCGCCCTGATTTCCACCCTGGAAAAAGACATCGAAAAGCTTCAAAACGATGTATACACCCTGACAGCGGACCGGTATCTGGCTCTGATTTATCCGGAACTGGCCACCGCGGCGGATTACGCCCCAAAGGATGCCCTCTGGGTTTTGTGCGACCACGGCAATTTGCAGCGGGCCGCCAAAAACCGGACAGAAGAAATGGGGTTGCAGCTGGACAGCCTCCTGCAAACCGGATTGGTGGCCGGAGAGCTGTGTGACTTTGTTTGCCAGTGGGAAGACTTTTGCCAGACACTGTCCAAGTATACCACGGTCTACTTTGACGCTTTCGGCGGCAGTGCCTACCCGGAAAAGGCTCTCCCCCGGCAGCTGCTGCCCATGACCGCCAAGCAGCTGCCCAGCTATGGCGGCAACCTGGATGCCGCCGCGGCGGATATGGCCCACTACCAGAAAATGGAATTTGGCACCCTGGTACTCTGCGGCACCCGGCACCGGGCAGAGCTGATGCAGCAAATGCTCCGGGAAAAGAACCTCTCCGCATTCCTGGCTATTCCTCTGAACACCCTGCCGAAAGCGGGGCAAATCCTCCTGTCTGATGGCACCCTGCCCTACGGCATGGAATACCCCCTGAGCAAGCTGGCGGTATTGACCGAAGGACAGCTGATTGCCAAAACCCAACCCAAACGCCACGGCGGTCAGAAAAAGACCGCCACCAACCGGCAAAAGCTCAACGCCTTTACAGACCTGACCCCCGGCGATCTGGTGGTCCACGAAAACTACGGCATTGGCCGGTTCGTGGCCATGGAGCAAATGAAAATCGATGGGGCCGTAAAGGACTATATTAAAATCGCCTATCAAGGCTCCGATACCCTGTTTGTCCCCGCCACCCAGCTGGATCTGGTCAGCAAGTACATTGGCGGCGGCGCGGAAAATCCCAACATCAAGCTGAACAAAATCGGCTCCGATGCCTGGCAGAAGACCAAAGCCAAGGCCCGGAAAGCCGCCAAAGATATGGCCGGAGAACTGATTCAACTTTACGCCGCCAGAAAGCGGCAGTCCGGCTACGCCTTTTCCGCCGATGCCCCCTGGCAGCGGGAATTTGAGGACAATTTCCCCTACCCGGAAACCGACGACCAGCTGCGCTGCATTGCGGACATCAAAAAAGATATGGAATCCCCCATTCCCATGGACCGGCTGCTCTGCGGCGATGTGGGCTTCGGCAAAACCGAGGTGGCTCTCCGGGCGGTGATGAAAGCCATCATGGACGGCAAGCAGGTGGCCATTCTGGTACCCACCACGGTGCTGGCCCAGCAGCACTACCAGACCGCCGTTTCCCGGTTCCGGGGTTTCCCGGTGACCATCGATGTGCTCAGCCGCTTCCGGACCCCCAAGCAGCAGCAAAAAACCTTGCAGGATATTCGCAGCGGCAGCGTCGATCTGATCATCGGCACCCACAAGCTGCTGCAAAAAACAGTACAGTTTAAAGACCTGGGTCTGTTGGTGGTAGACGAGGAGCAGCGTTTCGGCGTGACCCACAAGGAGCGGCTCAAAGAGCTTGCAAAGGGTGTAGACGTCCTTACTCTGTCCGCGACCCCCATTCCCCGGACCCTCAACATGGCCCTGTCCGGCATTCGGGACATGTCCACCATTGAAGAGCCGCCCTCTGACCGATACCCGGTACAGACCTACGTCATGGAGTACGCCACCCCCATTATTGACGATGCCATTCGCCGGGAAGTAGAGCGGGGCGGTCAGGTATTCTACCTCCACAACCGGACGGAAACCATTGACCAGTGCGCCAGTGCCCTGCAAAAGCGCATCCCTGGTCTCACCGTAGGCGTGGCCCACGGCCAGATGAGCGAGGATGCTCTGGGGGAGGTCATGACCGCCATGGCCGAGGGTGACATCCAGGTGCTGGTATGCACCACCATCATTGAGACCGGCCTGGATATTCCCAATGCCAACACCCTGATCATCGAAAACGCTGACCGCTTCGGCCTGAGTCAGCTGCACCAGCTCCGGGGCCGGGTAGGCCGTTCCACCCGCCACGCCTACGCCTACTTTACCTACCGTCCGGACAAAAACCTGACGGAAGTAGCGGAAAAGCGTCTGAGTGCCATTCGGGACTTTGCCGAATTCGGCTCCGGCTTCAAAATCGCCATGCGGGACCTGGAAATCCGGGGTGCCGGCAATCTATTGGGTGCGGAACAGTCCGGCCACATGATGTCCGTTGGCTACGATATGTACCTCAAGCTACTGGACGAGGCCGTGTTGGAAGAAAAGGGCGAGGCCCCCAAGGCCCCGGAATGCACCGCCGACCTGAACGTTACCGCCAATGTGGACAAAGAATACGTGGCCCGGGGGGAGGAGCGGATGGACCTGTACCGCCGGATGGCGGCCATCCGCACCCAAGAGGACGCAGACGATCTGCTGGATGAAATCGTTGACCGCTACGGCGAGCCGCCCAAGGGGGTACTGAACCTGATTGACATCGCCCTGCTCCGGGCCAGTGCCATGACCCTGGGCATCAAGGACATCAAGCAGAAAGCGGGCGACCTGCTCTTTGTGCTGACCAATCTGGACTTCAACGCCGTAGGCAGCCTTTGCGCTGACCCCGGCTACAAGCAGCGACTGACTTTCCTGGCCAACGCCAAGGAGCCTACCCTGCGGCTCAAGTTGGTGGCCGGGCCTGACAGCCTGAAGCAGGCCAAAGCCTTTGTTTCCAAGTATCAAAGCCTGTGCAGCCAATAAAAAACGGTTGTGAGCCGGTGAAAGCTGTGGTATAATCAGGAAAGAAACCAGCAACGGCAGGAGGAATGTCCTATGGATACAAAGAATCCACTATTGGAAGAAGACGACGACGCGTTCCTGGCATCTCTGAATCAGCTGCTGGGAGAAGAACCGGAGCCGGAAGAAGAACCCCAGGCAGATCAGCCCCCCTTCCGGCAAACGCCCCCCAAAAAGAAAACATTCAAAAAAATCCATCATCCAAAGCCCCCCAGGCTCTCTAAAAAGGCTCTGACGGTCCTGGCTGCGGGCCTGGGGGCAGCGGCACTGCTGGCAATTTCCATTCCCGCTATTTTCCGGGCAACAGACCCCTACGGCGGTAAAATTGCCCCAGGCGTCCACGTGGGGGCTGTAGACCTGAGCGATTTAAGCAAAGGCGCGGCCAAAAAGGCCCTGCGGGACTTTTACGGCAGCCGCTATTCCCAGGAGTCCCTGGTGGTCTCTTTTCCGGAACTGGCCTCCATTCTCTCCGGCACCGGAGAACAGGAAATCGACTCCATGACCCTCTCCCCCAAGGACACCGGTACCCACCTGGATGTGGGCGGGGCGGTTCATGCTGCCTACGCTCTGGGGCGGGAGGATTTGCGGGAGGACAAACGTCTTCCTCTGCTCCCCTATCT
Source organism: uncultured Oscillospiraceae bacterium (assembly GCA_934593275.1). Lineage (GTDB taxonomy): Bacteria > Bacillota > Clostridia > Oscillospirales > Oscillospiraceae > Faecousia. Next base: position 16,747 of record CAKTQE010000029.1, read on the forward strand.
GCATTTAAAGGAAGAAGTTCTTCAAAGCAGCATCCAAAGCTTTCAGGAACAGTTGGAGGGTCTCTACCGGGCAGACACCAGCCAGGTCCAGCCGGACCGTGTGACCGTCACCCGGGGCTACCCCGCTGTGACCATCGACACAGACCGGTTGTACCAACAAATGCTGGATGCCTATGAAAACGGCACCCTCTCGGACTGTAACTATGACGGCAGTGTCACCCTGCGGCAGCCGGAAGCGGTGGATTTAGATGCCTTGTGGCAGCAGACCCGGGTGGAAGCCAAGGAGCCGCAGGTGGACAAAACCACCTATCAGGTCATCCCCGGAAAAGCCGGTCAGGAATTTGACTTGGAAGCCGCCAAGGCCCAATATGAGAACCTCCCCTACGGTCAAAGCCTGGATCTCCCCTTAGAAGACACCCAGCCGGAAATCTCCGATGAAGATGCCTGGTTCCAGGATACTTTGGGCCATTGCGAGACTCCCCACAGCAACAACGAAAATCGGAACAGCAACCTGAAAAAGGCCTGTGAAATGCTGAACGGCCTTGTTTTGCAGCCCGGCCAGGAGTTTTCCTATAATGAAACCCTGGGCGAGCGTACCAAAGAAAAGGGCTGGCTCTCCGCCCCCGCCTACTCCGGTACCACCCTGGTGGATTCCCCCGGCGGCGGCATTTGCCAGGTCAGTTCCACGCTGTATCTGGCCAGTGTCTACGCCGAACTGACGGTTCTGGAACGGGTCAACCACGGTTTCCCGGTGAGCTACATCCCCCTGGGCATGGATGCCACGGTAAACTGGGGCTTTACGGATTTGAAGCTTCGCAACGACTCCCCCATGCCGGTGAAAATCCTGGCGGAAGAAACCGACGATCTGGTCAAAGTCTCCATTCTGGGTACCGAGACCCGGAATTACGACGTTAAAATGACCTTTTCCGTCGGTGGCCGCCACGTAAAGACCTACATGAGCAAATACGACAAAACCACCGGCGAACTGATTTCCAAAGACTCGGTAGCCCTTTCCAGCTACTTGGAGGATATTTACAAGTGATTTTTCCCCTCTGCGCTTCACCGCAGAGGGGATTTTTCCTTTCGATTTACAAAAAGCCGCCCTTTCAGGTCCATGGAACCTGAAAGGGCGGTGTGATTCTTGATGTTTTCTTACAGGTGCAGCACCCGGTCTTTGATTTCCTGGGTTCGGCCCTGGTTCCAGAACTGGGTGCCGATGTAGCCGCAGGTACGCCGGGCCACGTTCATTTTGCTCTGGTCCCGGTTGCCGCACTGGGGGCAGACCCAAACCAACTTGTGGTCATCCTCCTGGATCTGGATCTCTCCATCGTAGCCGCAGACCTGGCAGTAATCGGACTTGGTGTTCAGCTCGGCATACATGATGTTGTCGTAGATGAACTGCATGACCTGCAATACCGCATCGATGTTGTTCTGCATATTGGGTACTTCCACATAGCTGATGGCCCCGCCAGGGGAAAGCTGCTGGAACTCCGCCTCAAAACGCAGCTTGGTAAAGGCATCGATGGGTTCGGACACGTGGACATGGTAGGAGTTTGTAATATAGCTCTTGTCCGTAATGCCGGGGATCATGCCGAAACGCTGCTGCAGGCACTTGGCAAACTTATAGGTGGTGGATTCCAGAGGAGTGCCATAGAGGGAGAAATCAATATTCTCCTGGGCCTTCCAACGCTTGCAGGCATCGTTCATATACTGCATGACCTGCAGGGCAAAGGGCTTGGCGGCCTCATCGGTGTGGGACTTGCCAGTCATATATTTGACACACTCATACAGGCCCGCGTAGCCCAGGGAAATGGTGGAATAGCCACCGTAGAGCAGCTTGTCAATCGGCTCTCCCTTTTGGAGTCTGGCAAGCGCGCCATACTGCCACAGGATGGGGGCCGCGTCAGACAGAGTGCCCTTTAAACGGTTGTGGCGGCACATCAAAGCCCGGTAGCACAAATCCAGACGCTCGTCAAAAATCTTCCAGAACTTGTCCATATCCCGGCCGGAAGACAGGGCCACGTCCACCAGATTCAGCGTCACAACGCCCTGGTTAAAGCGGCCATAGTACTTGGGTTTGCCGTTTTCATCCACATAGGGAGTCAGGAACGAGCGGCAGCCCATGCAGGTATAGCAGTGGCCCTCTCCGTTCTTATCCACTTTCAGTTCCAGCATTTTCTTTTCGCTGATATAGTCAGGAACCATCCGCTTGGCGGTACACTCGGCGGCCAGACGGGTCAGATACCAGTAGGGAGTCCCCTCCCGAACGTTTTCTTCCTCCAGCACGTAAATCAGCTTGGGGAAGGCAGGGGTGATCCAGATGCCCTTCTCGTTCTTGACACCCTCGTAACGCTGGCGCAGGGTCTCCTCAATGATCATGGCCAGGTCCTTTTTCTCCTGCTCGTTCCGGGCCTCGCCCAGGTACATAAACACCGTGATGAACGGTGCCTGACCGTTGGTGGTCATCAGGGTCACCACCTGGTACTGAATGGTCTGGACACCCCGGCGCACCTCATCCCGCAGCCGGTCCTCTACCACCTTGGTAACAGCCTCTTCACTGGGGGAAACACCAAACTCCTGCATCTCTTTTTCCACACTGCGGCGAATCTTTTCCCGGGAAATCTGGACAAAGGGGGCCAGATGGGTCAGAGAGATGGACTGGCCGCCATACTGGTTGGAGGCCACCTGAGCAATGATCTGGGTGGCAATGTTACAGGCGGTGGAGAATGAATGGGGCTTTTCGATCAGGGTTCCGGAAATCACGGTGCCGTTTTGCAGCATGTCTTCCAGGTTCACCAGGTCGCAGTTGTGCATATGCTGGGCATAGTAATCGGAGTCGTGGAAATGGATAATGCCCGCCTCATGGGCTGCCACGATCTCCCGGGGCAGCAAAATGCGGGAGGTGATGTCCTTGGACACTTCACCGGCCATATAGTCCCGCTGAACGGCATTGATGGTGGGGTTCTTGTTGGCGTTCTCCTGCTTGACTTCCTCGTTATTGCATTCGATCAGACTCAGGATCCGGTCATCTGTGGTGTTGGACTGCCGGGCCAGATTGCGGATGTAGCGGTAGGTGATGTACTCCTTGGCCACTTCAAAAGCACCGTGGGCCATAATGGCCTTTTCCACCAGATCCTGAATCTCCTCAACGGAGGGGCTGCGGCCCATTTGCTCGCAAGAAACACTGACACTCTCGGCAATGCGCTTGATCTGCATGGGGGTCATCCGGACTTTTTCATCCACAGCACTGTTGGCCTTGGTCACGGCCATGCTGATTTTTTCAATGTCAAAAACGGCCTCGGTGCCGTTACGCTTAATGATCTTCATGACAACGCTCCTTCTCTGGGGATTTTTTTCTTCGCCGCCTCATTATACTACATATTGTGTTTTTGTCAAGCCAGCACCACTAAATGTTGTGGTCAGGGTCTTTCCATCCTTTTTAGGGAAAAAGATTTGAAAGTCCCCAGACCGCCATTTTTCCAAAATTCAGAACGAAAGTTCGGGATTTCCCCCGGCCTATAAAATAAGGCATTGTAATTCCGGACGGAATATAGTACAATAGAGCCGTATGGTCTTAACATAACTTAGGCTGTTTCAAACAGAAAACGAAAGGATGCTTTTCCGATGAAAAAGAAATTCGGCAATCTGCACAGCGGTGAGGAAGCCAGTCTCTACACCATCGAAAACGGCGGCATCACCGCCACGGTCACCGATCTGGGCGCCACCCTGGTGTCTTTGTGGGTACCGGATGCCCAAGGGAACCTTGCTGACGTAGTTTTGGGTTTTGACGACCCCAACAGCTATGTTTCCTCCGGCAGCTTTCTGGGTGCCACCGTGGGCCGGAATGCCAACCGTCTGCGGGACGCGGAATTTACCCTGGGGAACAAGCGTGTTTCCCTGACCCCCAACGAAAACAACAACAATCTCCATTCCGGCCCGGACTTCTTCAAAAACCGTCTGTGGACGCTGGAAAAAGAGGGTGCTTCCGAAGTGACCTTCTCCATCCACAGCCCCAACATGGACCAGGGCTTCCCGGGAGATGCCCATATTCGGGTCACCTACGCTTTGGACGGCCAGGGTGGTCTCCACGTTCGCTACTGGGCTAAGGCCGACCAGGATACGGTCTTTAATATGACCAACCACAGCTATTTTAACCTGGCAGGTCACCAGCACCCGGACCGGGCAGTCCATCAGGTACTGTCCATGCCCGCACGGCATTTCTGCCCTGACGATGCCCAAAACATCCCCACAGGCGAGCTTCGGGACGTGGCTGGCAGCCCCATGGACTTCCGGGCACCCAAGCCCATTGGCCAGGACCTTGGCGCGGATTATGACGCTCTAAAGCTCCAGGGGGGTTATGACCACAACTGGGAGGTTTTCTGCAACCCCTGCGCCACTCTGACAGACCCCGCTTCCGGCCGGTGCCTCAGCGTCTATACCGACTGCCCCGGCATTCAGTTTTACTCCGGTAACTATCTGAATGACCAGGGAAAAGATGGCGTGTTCTATGGCCGCAACAGCGGCATGGCCCTGGAAACCCAGTTCTATCCCGACTGCCTCCACAATCCCAACTGGGCGCAGCCCGTTACCAAGGCCAATACCGTCTACAGAAGCGAAACCGTTTACCGCTTCTCCTGCAAATAAGCGCACATTTCCCACCTCCTGCATAAAATGGCCTATAAGCGCAAGCTTCATTCGCTTTTATCAGGAGGTAATTCCATGGCTGATCAATGTACAGACACCCTGCGCTGCAGTCCCAACGATCTGCGGCAGGCAATGTCCATTCACACCCGCAAAATCACCGACTCCTGCCGGGACAAGGACTGCATTGAAGATCTGCCCGTCTATCTCACCGCCAGTTCCCAGCGGACCCTGGAAAGCTCCGCCGGGACGAGAGTCCGGTGTGCGGAGCTGCTGAGTACCTACATAGACGTCAGCCCCGTGACCTTTGACCGCAGCCACTACTGCATCGACATCACCTTTTTCTACCGGGTGCTGGCAGATACGGTGATCGGCACCAGCCGTCCGGCGGCCCTGTGCGGCCTGGCCGTCTTTACCAAGCGGGTGGTCCTCTGCGGCGAGGAGAGCCGGGCCCACATCTATCGCAGTGACCGCCGGGCCGATGGCCTTGCCAACGGGCCTACCGCCGTTGTGGAGGCCCTGGACCCCATGGTCCTCAACTCCCGGGTACGGGAAACCTGCGAGTGCCTTCCCCGGGAGAGCTGCCCGGTGCAGCTGCCGGAGTGGGTGAAAAATCAATTCGATGAAGACCTGGTGATGCAGCCGGACCGGCGAAAGCTCTATGTGACCCTGGGCCAGTTTTCCATCGTCCGCCTGGAACGGGATGCCCAGCTGATCGTCCCCGTGATGGACTACAGCATCCCCACCAAGGAGTGCTGCGACTCCCCAGGCTGCGCCGAAGACCCCTGCGAACTTTTCAGCCGCATCCCCTTCCCCGCCGCCCAATTCACCCCCAAAGGCTGCGACTGCAAAACCAAGTGTCCCCAGGAAAACAACTGCTGCAAATAGTAGGACCACCGGCGAAGCCGGTGGCTTGCACTGGCCCTATAAGAGCCTGATACAGCCGTGTCTTAAGACACATGAATAGTTCGCCAACCGCAAAATTATTTCTGGCTGCCCCCTCCCGGGGGGCGGCTAATTATTTGCCTTTTTCTACAATCCCATCAGCAATCTGCCGCCCACCACGTGGGGTATTCAACCTGTGGGGGTGAATGGTATCACGCAATATACGGAACCAAATGTAGCGGCGTTGACCCAACGCCATCCAGCCCCGATGAGGGGCTGGCTCCGTTGGGGTTACGAACACGAATGTACAACGGCTCTTTTGAATTTTTGGTTCCTATAGCATACCAAAAGATAAGAAGGAAGAGAGAATTCTGTGAAATGCCTTGATTCTTCGAGCGAGATATGATACTATGTTCATGCCAAACTAATCAAATAAAAGAAGCATTGCTAAGGGGGTACTATACCCTTTTGCGTTCATACTATGAATTTGATAAAAATGCAAGTTCCCTCGGTATGAATGCAGCATTGCTTTATATTGATTAGTTTGGCGACTATCGGAGTTTGCGTTTTTTGTGCGTCTACTTCGGTAGGCGCACTTTTTATTTTTATCAGAAAGAAGGAACACAAATGAAAAAGTCAATCGCTCTGCTCTTGGCACTTGTGTTGTGCCTGTCCCTGTGCGCGTGCGGCGCTTCGGGGAAAACGAATCCCTCTGATGTGTCTATGAACAGCGGCAATACTGCATCCCAGAACGACAACAACGAAATGATTGAATTTGAAAACATCATTGTTGCGGATGATATGGATGTGACAATCGAGCTTGTAAATTTCTATACCGAGGAATATAAGTGGGCTGCTGGAACACAGCAGGAGAAAATCGTTACTTTTCGCTTTACAAATAAAACAGACCAGAAGCTTTCCCTGACCTCCGGTAAATTTTACCTGGATAACGAAAAGGCATATCACTGCATGAAGGACGGAACTGTATCTCTGGAAGCTGGTCGGGCCGGAAAGTATTCATTCATTGTTGCTGAAAATACCTCTCCCGAACATACGGCTCTGAAATCATTGGATGAGCTGTACGAACTGGAAGGAACTTTTTCCGGCTACACAGAATATGAAGGCTCCTATAAGGATTTAGAGATTTCTTTCTCCATTCCCAAAGCCATGAATGGAGAGGTTACCGCATTGGCATCCCCTGACCTTGAAAAATACGGCGAAATCGTGGCGGCACTGGCAAAGAATGTATGGTATTTCAACGGTGGGGCAGAGAACGTGATGAACGCAATCACTTTCTCTGATTCCGCGGCGACCATCTCCCAGGTTTCCTATGACGGCAACGGCAAGCATGAGGGTGCTATAAATGCCTACCCCTATACCCTGGATGATAACACCATTACTGTCACCCTGGCAGATGGCAGTCCTTTGGCAATCCCTTATACCAGCTCCGGTGACGGTGTTATTCTGGACGGAGGTCGTTACATGACCCCGGATGATATTGTTTCTGGGTTGCAGGGCTTCTGGACGCTGGAAAACAATGGCTCCATTCATTATGTGCATATTGAGGGTAATACCATCACCTCTGAGAAAGCCAGTGCCGCAGCGAATGGCGCACCCGGTGATTACTACTGGTACGGCGGGGAAGGCTATTCCGCAAGCTATCAGCTGAACTTCGGTGGCTTTGACACCACCATGCGCCATGGCAAAGAATGGTTCTTCAATGTGATCGATGGCAAGGCCACCTTGATTCGCTATGACAAGGTCTGCTCCCCTGCGGAGATTTCGGAGCTTCCAGGCGAAAAGGGATATTCTTTCAAGTAATACGTTTCAGCCGGGTACATCTGTTACCCGGCTGTTCCATCAATGGGAGAAATTATGAAAAAACTGGCAATTATTCTTCTACTCGTGTTATCGCTGACGGCCTGCGGTTCAGCAGAACAGCCAACTACCCTGGAAACTTCTGCCACAACCATACCGGAAACCACAATACAGCCCGAGGCCACTGCGGCGGATGGCTTTGATGTTCTGGGAGGCTTCTGGAAGGTGGGGGCAGTATACAACAACAGCCGTATCGTTGACATTGAGGATGTACCAGCCTTGGCGGACCTCTACGATACGGTTTACCTGGACTTCCGGCAAGACGGCACCTTTACCCACTTCGACCTGTGGATTTTTGACGGCCAATACACGCCCAGCAAGACCCAGGAAAACAGCTTTATCCTGACCAGGAAAACAGAAAAAATTCTCAAAGACGGGGAATTGACCACAGAACCCTATAGCGGGAACTTAAAGCACATTGTGACGGTGCTGGACCAGAATACCATACAGTTAGAAGAGTATGACCCCATCACAGGGGAAGCAAAACCCAGTCCGGAACCTCTGATCTTCGTCCGGAAAAACCAGAGCAGCAATTTTGTAGGCGAGAACAAAACCCCGATTTCCACGCGGCCAACGGAACCGGCATTTACAGAAGAGCCGTCTAAAAACAAATCCTATGAACGCATCTTGAAAGACTATACCAAAAAAATGAAAGACGCGCTTCCTGGACTGGTTTCCTCGCTGCGCGCCCAATCAGCTGGTATCAACGACATAGAGCGTCTGGCTGAGATATGTAATGAAAAGGTGGAGAGGTTGGCAAAAATTTGCAATGAGGGCGTAGAAGAAATGGCAGCATTGATGCTCTCCAGAGGGGATGCCTATGATGTATACGAAGAATGGGCAGGAAAACTGATGGATGCCTATATAGATATCGCGATGGAAATCCAAAATGCTTATCTGGATGCTGTAATGAATTAGCGCAAAGGGGCTGTTATCACACAACAGCCCCTTTGCGCTATCTCTCGAAAACAAAACCGACATTGTAACCGTGGCCGCACAGCTTGTCCACGCAAGCGCAAGCACTACTGTGTGGTAGTGATGGACTCGCTTTGCTGCGGCAAAGCCAGGTTGATTGCAACACTCCACTGGAGTGTTGCTAAGAGCCGCCTTTTGAGTCCAACAGGGGTGAGAAACGGATTACAAAATTTATGAGCATACAAATAATAGAGGGTTGAGAATTACTCAACCCTCTTGGCTCCCCCTGTTGGACTCGAACCAACGACACACGGATTAACAGTCCGTCGCTCTACCGACTGAGCTAAGGGGGAATCTTTGTGTTGGCATTACCTATCTTCCCGGCAAGTCACCCTGCAAGTATTGTCGGCGCGGACGAGCTTAACTTCTGTGTTCGGGATGGGAACAGGTGGACCCTCGTCGCAATCAATACCAACTATTTTGTTTCCATATACCTTGAAAACTGAACACTGTGCTTCTGCAATTTCCTTGAAAGCCTTCACTGAGCCTGCGCTTTGGTCAAGCTTTCGGCTTATTAGTATCAGTCAGCTCCACACGTTACC
>CAKTQE010000030.1 GCA_934593275.1 uncultured Oscillospiraceae bacterium
AAAAAGGAGAAGATGTATCATGAAAAAATTGCTCGCTTTGCTGCTGGCTGCCTGCATGATCCTGTCTCTGGCCGCCTGCGCTGATTCCAAGGAGCCTGTACGGGACGATCCCGCCCCCGCTACCGAAGCCCCCCAGGAGACCCAGGCCGCAACTGAGGCAGCTCCTGCCGAGGAAGCCAAGGATTACTCCGGCTACACCATCCGGATCTACTCCAACTCCAACTCCACCGAGCGTACCACTTGGCTCATTAACGAAGCCAAGGACGCCGGCTTCAACATCTCCATTGACGACAACACCGTCATCTCCGGTGACGACAAGGCCATCCAGGCCGCCAACGAGAACAAGGACGGCGACATCCTCTTTGGCCTCAACGAAACCCGTTGGAGCCAGGTGGTCAAGGGCCAGTATGAAAACCTGAAGCTGGTGGACTGGACCCCCAGCTGGGCCGACAAGGTTGGCGAGTATAGCTACCCCGGTCAGGCCTACGGTCTGGTCATCCAGAACGTGCTGATGCTCTACCGTACCGATGACCTGGGCACCAAGGGCGAAAAGCTTCACTTCCAGCACTGGGCCGATGTGGTGAACTGCGGCTACACCTGGTACCGTCAGAACAAGGTCGGCGGCACCACCAACTCCAACATCAACTCCGCCATTCTCTACGCTTTCACCGACCCCACCTCCCCCGCCGGCGGCATTTCCGTTGACGGCTGGAAGACCCTGTGGAAGTACTGCCAGGACGGCAAGTTCGGCGGCGACGACTACAAGTACGGTTTCGATCCTCTGAACAAGGGTGACGTTCAGGTTTCCACCTACTACTCCTCCTCCCTCTACGGCAAGATCGATGCCGCGGCTGAGGGTTCCGCCAACCCCCTGAAAGGCACCATGCAGCCTGAAAACTGGGCCTTGGTAGACATTGACGACGGCACCTACTACATCGCCGAGTACTTAGGGATTCTGGACAAGGCCGGACGGACTGACGAGCAGACCGAGGCCGTCAAGGCTTTTGCCGAGTGGTTCGGCTCCGCCGAAGTACAGGCCGCCTGGGGTGACGAGTTCGACACCTATCCCTGCAACCAGGACGCTGCCGCCATTCTGTATCCCGACGGCATACCCGCCATTTACCAGATCAAGAACTTTGCCCGTACCACCGTTGGTGATACCGGCCTGACCTATGCCGAGTATGTTGCCGCCCACAGCGCCGAGTGGACCAACATTATGACCAACCTGGGCTTCTTCTGGAAGGACGATGCTTCCGCCTCCGCAGAACCCAACTGGGACACCCTGGACTGGGCGGCCCTGACCCAGGCAAAGGCATAATCTACATCTTAAACTTTGGCGAGCCGGTCCTGGCCGGCTCGCCATCCGTTTCTTTCCCCATCACGCCGTACGAAATTATTACACAAGAAAGGGTGCCGCCCCATGAATGAAAAAATGATCCAGCTGGACAACATCGTGGTCCGTTTCGGGACCTTCGAGGCCCTGCACAACATCAACGTTACCGTGGGAGAGGGAGAGTTCTTCACTTTCCTGGGACCCTCCGGCTGTGGAAAAACCACCACCTTGCGGACCATTACCGGATTTATTGACCCTGTTTCCGGCTCTATCCGGGTCAAGGGTCAGGACATTACCCATGTTCCCATTGAGGAGCGGAACATCGGCATTGTGTTCCAGAGCTATGCTTTGTTTCCCACCATGACCGTTTATGACAACATCGCCTTTGGCCTGAAAATCAAGAAACTGAAAAAGGCCGAGGTTGACAAGCGGGTGCGGGAAATCGCTAAAAAAGTAGACCTTTCCGACGAACAGCTGGGAAAAGCGGTTTCTCAGCTTTCCGGCGGCCAGCAGCAGCGGGTGGCCATTGCCCGCGCCCTTGTCACCGGACCCGCCATCATCTGTATGGACGAACCCCTTTCCAACCTGGATGCCAAACTCCGGGTGCAGCTGCGCAATGAACTGAAACGGATGCAGCAGGAATTCGGCATCACCACCATCTATGTAACCCACGACCAGGAAGAAGCCCTGACCCTTTCCGACCGGATCGCGGTATTCAACAAAGGCTCCATCGAACAGATTGGAACCCCCAACGAGGTCTATAATCACTCCGCCACGGAGTTTGTCTGTAATTTCATCGGTGACATCAACCGGCTCTCTGATGACGTGGGCCGGGCCTTGGGCGCGGACCTTTCCATGCACAACTACATGCGCCTGGAACGCATTCATGTCAACGTCCCCGCCAAGGAGGGGGACGTGGTGCTGGAGGGTACCGTGAAAAGCCGGGAATATTACGGCCTTTACATCAAGTATTCCATTGATTTGGGCAGCCAGATCATCAAGGTCATTGAAAAGAATGACGGCATCAATATCTACGAGTCCGGCCAGCGGGTCAAGGCTGTGCTGAACCCCCGGGATATTATGGCCTATCCCCCGGAACAGGAGGCGACGGCCCAATGAAAACCACCCCCATCCGTCTGGACAAGCGGACTGTCCCAAAAATCATCGGGTTTTTGCTGTATGCTTACCTGTTTTTGGGGTTTATGCTGATTCCCTGCTTCAACACCCTGGCCAGTGTCTTTACCACCGTCAAGCCTGACGGCACCCGGGACCCCTGGGCCGTGATCCGGTTTTTCTTCGCCGGAAACATGGGCCGGTATGTGCTGAACTCTCTGAAACTGGCGGTGTGCCTTGTTGTCACCGTGAACATCGTGGGCATTTCCATCGTGCTGCTGACGGAGTATTTTGACATCAAAGGTGCCCGTATTCTGAGGCTTGGCTACATGACCACCATGATCTACTCCGGCGTGGCCCTGGTCACCGGGTACCTGTTCCTCTATGACAGTGACGGCATCATCACCACCCAGCTGGTAAACCTTTTCCCCAACATGAACAAAAACTGGTTTTCCGGCTTCCGGGCGGTGCTGTTTACCATGACCTTTGCCTGCACCAGCAACCACGCCCTGTTCCTGCGGAACGCCATCCGGGGCATTGACTACAATACTGTGGAAGCCGCCCGGAATATGGGAGCGGGGCCTTTTAAGGTGCTGTGGAAAGTGGTGTTCCCCACCCTGGTACCCACCTTGTTCTCCCTCACCGTTATGACCTTTATTACAGGTCTTTGCGCCATGTCTGCCCCTACGCTTCTTGGCTATGACTCCATCAACCCGGAAATCGTCCGTCTGGCCGGTTCCTCTGCGGCAGACGAAGCTTTCCCCCAGGCCCGGGCGGCACTGCTGTCGGTCATGCTGGCGATTTTCACCATTGTGCTGCTCACGGTGCTGACGGCCTATGAGTCCAAGGGCCACTACCTCTCCGTGTCCAAAACCAAGGCCAAGCTTGTAAAGCAGAAAATCAACAGCAGGCTCGGCAACATTCTGGCCCACATCTACGCCTATGTGCTGTTTGTCATCTACATGACTCCGGTGGTAATGATTATCCTCTTCTCGTTCCAGACCTACAAGGCCATTCGGATGAAGCAGCTGGATCTGACCTCCTGGACCATGCTGAACTTCTTTGGCTCCCGGGACTATGAGTACCTCACCAACCGGGGGACCTACAAACTGCGGAAAAACGCCATTTCCGGCCTATTTTCCAATGAAGCCACCCTGGGCGGCATCAAGCTCAGCTTTATCATGTCTGTGATTGCCGCGGCCCTGGCCTGTATCATCGTGGTGGTGGCCTGCAACTACATTTTCAAGAACCGGAAAAAGGCAAGCGGCAAGGCCCTGGAATACACCCTGCTGTTCCCCTGGCTGCTGCCCACCATTCTGATTTGCTACTCCTACCGGACGTTCTTCAATTCCGAAAGCGTCTTTTACGTCGGCGGCAAAAACCTCTACTACGCCCAGAATGTGCGGTTGCTCATTGTCATGGCCTATACCGTCACCAAGCTGCCCTTCTCCCTGCGGATGATCAAGGCCAGTTTCTACACCATTGACGAGGAACTGGAAGAAGCCGCCCGGAACCTGGGTTCCAGCGCGGTTCGGACCTTCCTGAAAGTGAAGCTGCCCATTATCCTCTCCAGCGTTCTGGCGGTCTTTGCCCTGAACTTCAATGCCCTGTTTACGGAGTACGACATGTCCGCCACTTTCGCCAGTTCCTACGGCACCACCTACGCCATGGTCATTCAGAGCATGTGCGCCGAGGAGGGCATGTATGGCTACAACATCAACGCCTCCGGCCGCCGCTGCGCCAGCACCGTGTTTATCATGCTGGTCTCCGGCCTGATCCTCTACCTGGTTTACGGCGTGGGCAGCCGGGACCTGGGCGAGCGGCTGGAAATCAAGGACCGCCGCAGAAAACGCCGGGAAAAATTCCTGGCAAAATTCGGCGGAAAGAAAAAGGCCATGGAAGCCGTCACCAAATAAGGGAAGCTCTGATTAAATCGACAAGAGCTGGCGGCGAAAGATTTTGGTCCCAGGCAAGGTTTGGAAAATGAGGTAATACTGTATGTATTTCCCATTTTTCAAACCGCAGTCTGGGGGCAAAAGATTCGCCGCTCAGCCGCAGACGATTTATTCAGAGTTTCCATAAGTCCAAAAAATCCCCGAAGCCTGGTAAAGCCCAGGTTTCGGGGGTTTTTATTTACTTTGCCGCCCGGCAGATGTCCCCAACGCCCTCCAGAATTTCCGTGGGCTGGTAGGCAAAGGTCTTGGGGGTGTCCCGGTCAGACACGCCGGAGAGTACCAGCACCGTGTCGATGCCGCTTTCCGTACCGGCGATGATGTCCGTATCCATCCGGTCCCCAATGACCACCGCCTCCTCGGAGTGGCAGCGGAGCATCCGCAGGCCGGTGCGCATCATCAAAGGGTTGGGCTTGCCGCAGAAATAGGCCTGTTTGCCGGTGGCCATTTCCACCGGGGCGATCAAGGCCCGACAGGCCGGGGCAATGCCCTTTTCAATGTTGCCGGATACATCGGAGTTGGCCCCAATCAGCTTGGCCCCGCCCAGCACCAGGTTCACCGCCCGGGTCAGGGTATCCAAAGAATAGGTCCGGCCCTCACCGATGACCACATACTCCGGGTTCACATCGTTCATGGTGATCCCCGCGTCATACAACGCGTTGAGAAGCCCCGCTTCCCCAATAACAAAGGCGGAACACCCGGGAGCCTGGGCCTTTAAAAACGCCGCCGTGGCCAAGGCACTGGTGTAAAAATGGGCCTCCGGCACATCCAGCCCCATCCGTGCCAGCTTCTGCTGCAACTCCCTGGGAGTCATACCGGAATTATTGGTCAGGAACAAGTATTCCTTGTTGTTGCTTTGCAGCCACTGCACAAAATCCGCTGCCCCCGGCAAAATCCGGTTGCCATGGTACAGCACCCCGTCCATATCACAAATAAAGCCTTTCTTGGCTTCAAAATCAATTTTCATTTTCATCTCTCCTTTTATTTACAGCTTAGCACCGGCATGTAAAGGCTGTTGGAGCGATAAAGTAAAGAAGTTGTAAAATTTTCACATATCATTTACGCGTTTTTTCTCTTTGGTTATACCTGGCAGTCCAGAACCGCCGGGGTTTCCTTTGGCTTGCACAAGGCTCCCAGCAGCAGGCTCAGCACCAGCATTCCTGCCGCCACACCCAGCCAGCCAAAGCCCATTTTGTAAAGGGGCAGCCGGTGCAGCAGCACCCCCAGGCCGCCCAGCGGCACCCCGGCATCCCCAAGGGCATACAACACGCTGACCACTCCGGTTCCCAGCACCGTCAGGGGGTAGACAAACCGATTCTGCTTCCACAGGCCGTGGCTCAGCCCCAGCAGAATCAGCACGATGGACACGGGGTAAATGGCATTCAGCACCGGAACGGAAATGCTCAGAATCATGTTGAGGCCCAGATTGCAGACCAGCAGGGAGAAGAACGTAATGACATAAACCCAGGTGCGGTAGGAAACGCCTGCAAAAAGGGTAGAAAAATACTGGGAAATGGAGTTGATCAGCCCCACACAGGTGGTCAGACACGCCAGGGTGAAAATCGCCGCCAGCAGTACCGCCCCGGTGCCGCCGAACACCTGGTAGACGATGCACCGCAGGGTCCAGGCCCCGTTCTCCTGAAGCTCATAAACCCCGGAGCTGCACATGCCCATATAGGACAGCATGGCGTATACCAGTGCCAAAATCGTTCCGGCCAGAAGCCCCGCCAGAACCGTATAACGCATTCTGTCCCCCTTTTCCCCCAGCCCGAAAGAGGCCAGGGTGGTGGAGATCACCAGGCCAAAATTCAGTGCGGCAATGGTGTCCATGGTGTTGTAGCCCTCGGTAAAACCTTTCAGCAGGGGCGCGGCGGCGTAGCTCTCCCGGGGCTGGGCCACCTGGGTCTGCCCCCGGAACAAAAAGCACACAAACAGCAGCGTCAGCAGGGTCAACATGGCGGGGGTCAGCCCCCGGCCAATGCGGTCCACCAGCTTTCCCGGGTTCAGGCAAAGCCAAAGGGCCACCAGGAAAAATACCAGGGAATAGACCGCCATCCACAGTTTCAAATTGGCCCCCTGGGGAAGATACGGTGCCACCGCCATCTCAAAGGGAACGGAAGCCGCTCTGGGAATCCCCAGCCCCGGGCCGATGGAGAGATAAATCAGCAGCGTAAACACCAGAGAAAACCGTTTGCCCACCTGCTGCCCCAGCTTGTCCAGCCCGTCAAACCGGGCCACCACAACCACTCCCAACACCGGCAAAATTACCGCCGTGGCCAGGAAGCCCACCATGGCCGTCAGGGTATTGCTGCCTGCGTTCTGCCCCAAAAAGGGCGGAAAAATCAGATTCCCGGCTCCAAAAAACAGCGCAAACAGCATGACACTTACAACCAACAAATTTCTTTTTCCCAGTTTCATCATTCTTGTCCTCTCTTTTTGTGAAAAAAATAAAGACCCGTCTCAAATTTCTTTGAGACGGGTCCAGAACACCCGCGGTACCACTCAAATTGTGCGGCAAAACGCACCACTCATTTCAGGCTCCAACAAGCCCTAGGCACTAACGCAGCCTACGCGAAAGCCCCTACTGGCAACGCTTTGGGGACTCCGGCTCAGAAGGGATGGGATTTTGAAAGCAGTCCACCGGGCTTCCACCATCCCCGGCTCTCTATCGGCTGTACGGTCAAATCCGTCTTCGTCATCGCTTTTCTATGAAACTACGGCTATTGTACACCCCAAATCCCGAACTGTCAATAGGCATTTTTCCACGGCTCAGAATCAAAAGTCCTCCCATAGCGGGTGGTCGTCTTTCTACGAACCCAACGCCGGGCCGTCAATGCAGTGCTTTTGTGGGGCAAGCTTTGGTGCATTCGTAGCAGAGAATACACTCGGTGCCGTTTTTGCGGTTGCGGGATTCTTTGTTGACCTCCACGTTCATGGGGCAAACCCGGAGGCATTTGCCGCAGTGGATACACTTGCTTTCGTCACAGTGGATGCGCAGGAGGGAAAAGTAGCTCATGGGCTTGAGGAACACGGTGACGGGGCAGAGGTATTTGCAGAAAGCCCGGTTATCCCGGAACCAAAAGGCCAGACCGATGCCCGCTATGTAGTAAAGTCCGTTTCCAATCAAAAAGAGCCAGAACATGATTTCTTCCAAGTGGGCGGCTTTCATCAGGAACAGGCCTGTTACCAGTGCCAGGGACAGGGCGAAGAGCAGATGGCGCAGAAGACCCAGTTTTTCTTTTCGGGGTGTCTGGGGCTGCTTATAGGGCAGAAAATCCAGCACCATGGCGGTCCAACAGGCGTAGCCGCACCAGCCCCGGCCAAAAAACAAGGGGCCAAAAATTTTAGCCACGGCATAGTGGATGGTGGCGGCTTCAAAGGTACCGAGAAACAGATAGTACCAGAAGCCCTCAATCTGCATGTTCTCCCGGGAGATCACCCCCAGATACAGCAGCATATAGCTGCCCACCGCCAATTGCACAAAATGACGGGCATAGCCTTTTCCGGCGGTAAAAAGGGCCGTTCCCAACCCGATACAGCCGCCGATATAGCTGAAATTCAGCAGATAGAATGAATTGCCCTTGACAAGCCAAAGGGTGACCGCCACCACCTCAAAAAGTAAAAACAGCAGTACCGAGGGCAGATAATTACGGAAATTCCTATTGCTTTTCATGTTCATCCTCATGCTCCTTTCGCTTTTTACGCTTCCCCAGCATTTCCATCGCCGCACCGCCGCAAAGCCCCAGGGCGACACCCATCATCATGCCAAGGCCCATGTTATCAAAAGCCACCCCAAAAAGGATCCCAAAGCTCAAGCCCACAGGCAGTCCCAGGATGCCGGTGCCGGTTTCATTTGGCTTATTGGGTGTTTCACCCTTTTGAATGTCTTGTTTCTGTTCCATAAAGTCCTCCCCGGGCCATTTTCCAGCCCTTGAATCCTGCTAATTTTCCCATTTTCATATTTAGTATACCCCGAAAATGTAAATCACGCAAGCTGGAGTTCGTAAATCCTGGGTAAAAGACGGAACCACCTGGAAAGGGCTATTTTTTGCGTCAAATATCGGATACACCTTGAAGACCCCAAAGCATACGCATAAAAATATTGTCGCTTCCTTTGGGGGCTGGAAAAGATTCTGCCGTTGCTTTTCGAAACTTTTGGTGTTATACTCCAAAGAGAGTGCAAAAAGAGGAACCAACGGAAGGAGTGCTGAGTATGCGTGAGGGTACAAAATATACCTCTACCGACGTGGCAAAACGGGCAGGAGTATCTCAGGCAACGGTTTCCCGGGTTTTCAACCAGCCGGATACGGTGATCGAATCCACCCGGGCCAAAGTCCTGGCGGCAGCCCAGGAGCTGCAATACTATCCCAATGCCATCGCGAAAATTCTCAACAGCGACACCACCGGACTGGTCGGCGTGATCGTCCGGGACATTACAAATCCCTTTTACTCCAATCTGATCGCCATTCTGATGGACCGGTTGACGCTGAAAGGGAAGAAGGTGCTGCTGTTTAACGGCAGCGTTACCGATGACATCGAGGCGGTGATGGCCGAGGCCATCAGCTACCGGGTGGATGGGCTTGTGATCGCCTCCGCTTCTCTTTCAGAGCAGCTGATGCGGAAAAACGTACCGGAGGTTCTTCCTGTGGTACTGATCAACCATCAGGTGCAGTCCAAGCAGTTTTGCAGTATTGGCAGTGATGAATACCGCAACGGCAGCCTGGTGGCGGAAGCCCTTTGGAACCGGGGGTGCAGATATTTTTACTGCTTCACCGGGCCGGACAATATGCCCAGCAGCACCGGGCGGCTTCAGGGCTTCCGGCAGCGGCTGGAGGAACTGGGCGCGCGGATGCCGGAATGGTCCTTTGGAGACTACACCTACGACTCCGGATTCCGGAGAATGAAACAGGCGATTTCCCAAATGCCGGCGGAACGCTGCGGCATTTTCTGCGGGAACGATTTGATTGGCATGGGGGTCCTGGATGCCCTGCGCACCGGGGGCATTGCCGTACCGGAGCAATGCGCCGTTATTGGCTTTGATGACATTTCCCAAAGTGACTGGAAAGCCTATGGGCTGTCCAGTATGCGCTTTCCTGTGGAGGATATGATCGATATTGCGGTGGGCTACCTGACGGTGGACCGTGAACGCTTCGCCGGGTGTCATCAGTTTCCATGCAGCCTGGTCCTGCGGCAGACAACGCCGGAGCCTTGACCCTCCATCATTTAAACAACCTGCCATAAAGCAGAACCGCCCCTTGGCGGCGACTGCTTTATGGCAGGTTTTTTGATGCCCATCCGAGGGGGCGTTCCTGGTGAAACAGCACAAAATCAGGGACTTGCATTCGTAGAGAACGACAAAATTCACAGGAGGCCATAAAAAAGAATTGACATTTGAGAAACATGGAAATATAATGCAGACAAACAAATGAATACGCATTCAGAATACGCATTCATTCAATTAGTACGGAACCATGAGAGGAGTGCGCAGCCTATGACAACACGATCTTCCGGCAGAACATTGCAAAAGAATTCGGATATTCCATCCGCGGTCCTGTTTTTAACACCGGCGTTTCTGCTGATCATCTGCATTACCTTTGTACCCATTGTGTTGGCTATCCGCAACAGCTTTCACGCAACGGTTTATGCCCAGGTGGGGGAATTTGTAGGATTTGAGAATTACAAAACCGTTTTCAAAGAGGGGGGACTGCAAAACATCCTCAACTCTGTGGAGTATGTGGTGCTGTCGCTGCTGCTGGTCATGCCCCTGGGCATTGCCCTGGGGACTCTGCTGAACCGGAAAGTAAAGGGGACGGTGCTGTTTCGGACGCTGATCATTATTCCCTGGGTCCTGTCCCAGACCGTTACCGCAATGCTGTGGCGTTGGATCCTCAACGGCAGCTTTGGCCCTGTAAGCTTTCTGGCCTACCAGCTTACAGGCAGCAAGCTGGACCTGCTGAGCAATCCTCTTACGGCAAAGCTGGTGGTGGTGTTTGCCAATGTGTGGAATACCCTGCCTGTGGTGGTGATCCTGACCCTGGCTGCCCTGCAAACCGTCCCTGGGGAACTGCGGGAGGCCGCAATGATGGACGGTGCCACGGATTGGAAGGTCTATACCCGGATCACCCTGCCTGTGATCCGCCCCACGCTGATCACCGCTTTGGTAATGCAGAGCATTGAGTATTTCAACATGGTGACCTTGATTTTCGTACTCACCGCCGGAGGCCCTTTCAATGCCACCCAGACGCTGAGCGTGGCTGCCTACCAGAACGGCTTCAGCTACTGGCATATGGACATTGCCGCCGCGTTCAGTGTGATCATCTTCCTTTGCAATATCGCTTTCAGTGCCGTATATGTCCGGCTGCTGAAAGCCGCGGATGACTGAAAGGAGGCAAAACATGAATAACAAAAATGGATTGCGCCGCCGCCCCGGGCTGGACGCGCTGACTTACATCATGCTGGTGCTGGCATCCCTCATCTCCATGTTCCCGGTACTCTGGGCCATTACAACGGCCCTGAAAACAGACGGAGAGGTCAACTCGTTCCCGCCGACCATGTTCCCCGAGAAAATCAACCTGGGCAATTTTTCCGCCGTTCTGTTCCAGTCTGATTTTCCCAGATATCTGCTGAATTCCGTGATCGTAACGGTGCTGTGCATCCTGGTGGCAACGCTGATCGCCGCCCACGCGGCCTATGCCCTGACCAACTTCCGGATCCGCTATAAAAAGCAGATGATGTTTGTGATTCTCATGACCAGTATGGTGCCGCCGGTGGCGATGCTGGTTCCGCTGTACATGCTGGCGGTAAAGCTGGGCCTTTACGATACCCGGTTCCTGCTGATCCTCATCTATACCGCCTGGCGGGTGCCGGTACTGGCCTGGATCCTCAGAGGATTTTTTGAGAAGCTGCCCAAGGAGCTGATGGAAGCGGGGATCATCGATGGCTGTTCCCAGCCTATGGTGTTCTATCGGATCATTCTTCCCATCTCCAAGCCCGGCATCGTGTCCGCGGCGTTGCTCAGTGCCGTATATGTATGGAACGACTTCCTGGTTTCCTCCACCTTTACGACCAAGAATGAGCTGAGAATGCTGTCTATCGGACTTTACAACTACATTTCCCAGTATGGCATTCAGTGGGGCAAGCTGATGGCGGCAGTGACCATCTCCATTGTTCCGATTGTGATCCTGTTCGTCCTGCTCCAGCGGCATTTCGTGGAAGGCATGGCGGCTGGTGCGGTGAAAGGCTGATCGACCGGGGCGTGTCCGGTCCAAAAATAAGCAACGGCATTCAGGATGTCCCTTTTGCCCGGTCAATGACG
This sequence comes from uncultured Oscillospiraceae bacterium, assembly GCA_934593275.1. GTDB lineage: Bacteria > Bacillota > Clostridia > Oscillospirales > Oscillospiraceae > Faecousia. Next base: position 11,714 of record CAKTQE010000030.1, read on the forward strand.
TCGGGCCTGGCAGAACAAGTCCCTTGGTGCCACAAACAAAAAAAGAAATGAGGTTATTCACATGAAAAAGATGCTGTCCTTTCTGCTGGCCATTGTGATGGTTCTGTCCATGGCCGCCTGCGGCGGGTCCTCCAAGCCGGAGACAACAACTGCCGCTGCCAACACCCCCGCCGGAAATTCCGCCGATACCCCCAAGGGCATTGATATGACCTTTACCATCTTCCTGGACCCCGCCTCTACGGATGACCCCAGATGCGTGGTTTTGAAAGAAATCGTTGACGAATACAATGCCACCAACGCCTACGGAAACACCGTCACCGTAGAGAGCATCCATTGGAGCCAGTACGAGTCCCAGCTGATTCAGAAGACCGCCGCCGGAAACGGCCCGGATATTGTGAACGCTTTCTCTGACCAGCTGATGCAGCACATTGAGGCCGGGACCATCCAGCCCATGACCAAGTACGCCAAGGAATTTATTGCCGAGAACCCCGCTTACATCCATACCGCCGAAAAGCTGACCCAGGCCGACGGTGAAATCTACTCCCTGCCCTGGGAGAGCCGTGTCACTGTAAACTGGTACCGCACCGATGTCTATGACAAGGCCCCTGAGACCTGGGCGGAGCTGCTGGCCACCGCCGAAAAATCCACGGATCTGGCCATGGGCTTTGCGGTGGGACTCAGTGACGGCTCCAACGGCACGGCACTGATGGAAACCTTTACCCCCTGGCTCCGCAGTGCCGGTGGAGACATGTTTGACAAGGACGGCAAGGCCATTTTCAACAGTGAAGCCGGTGTAAAGGTGGTAAACTTTATCAAAGAGCTGCTGGAAGCCGGAACCATGGACAAGAGCGTGCTGAATATGGCCTATGACGATGTTGTGGACGCATTCAAGTCCGGCACGGTTTACGCCATGGACGCAGGCACCCAGCGGGCTTCCACCATCAAGTCCTCGGATTTGGCCGCCAACTTTGCCTCCGCGCCCATTGCCGGTGTGGACGGCGCGGCCCCTGCCTTTGTAGCCGGTCAGACCCTGGCCATTGGCAGTCAGGCAAAAGACCCGGATATGGCATGGGACTTTATCCGCTATTTCTACTCCATCGAGAACCAGAAAAAGTGGATGAGTGCCAAGTGCATGACCGTCCGTACCGATGTATTTGACGATGCCGAGATCCAGGCCATGGATGGCTACGAGGAAATGAAGATGTGGAGCGAATACGCGACCACCGGCAGCATGACCTTCTTCCCCGCGGACTATACCGAGCTGGAGACCCGGATCGCTCAGGCGGTTCAGTCTGTGGTGTTCCAGGGGGCCGATGCCCAGACGGCACTGGACAGTGTGGCCGACTGGTACAACAACAAATAAACACCTCCGGGCGGGGGAACGGCAGCGTCTTCCCGCCCGGAAAACAATACAGGAGTGAATTACCTATGAAGCATTTTTACGATGTGATCGTGGTGGGCGGCGGCCCTGCCGGTATTATGGCCGCCATGGCCAGTGCCAAGCTGGGTGCGGACACCCTTTTGATTGAAAAAAACGGTTTTCTGGGCGGCGCGGCAACGGCGGCCTGCCTGGGGCCTATTTCTCCTTTCCACTATAAAGATGAACAGGTCATTGACGGCCTGCCCCAGCGGTTTATGGACCGGATGGTGGAGGAAAAAGGCTCTACAGGACACATGAAGACCCTGGACCCCTACGGCAGCGGTGATTCCCTGGGATTTTATGACCGGGAAAAATACAAGTATGTGGCCGCCGAAATGCTGACGGAATTCGGCGCGGACATTCTGTATCATAGCGTGATCTCCGATGTGGTCATGGAGGGGAAAACGCTCTGCGGCGTGGTGACCATGGACAAGCAGGGAAAGCGCATGGAGTTCCGGGCCAAGGTGGTGGTAGATGCCACCGGTGACGGGGATGTGGCAGTCAAGGCCGGAGAAAACTATGTTTCCGGTGACGAAAAGACCCACAAAATGTCCCCCTCCTCCTCCATGTTTGAAATGGCCAATGTGGATACGGAAAAGGTGTACCAGTACATTCTGGACAACCCCGATGATTTTGAGTTCCTCAGCGACATTGTACCCATGCGGCCCTTTGATGAAAGACTGAAACAGAAATACTTTGTAGGCCAAGGCTTTAAGAAACTGGTCCGCCAGGCTGTGGAGGCCGGGGACCTGTGCTTTGGCAGAGACTCCGTGATCGTTCTCAACGGCATTCATCCCGGCACCATGCACTTTAACGCCACCCGGATCTGCGGCCTGGATGCCACGGATGTGGTCAAGCGCACGGAAAGCGAGTTGGACGGAAGACGGCAAATCGATTCCGTGTCCGAGTTTATGATCAAGTATGTCCCCGGCTTTGAACATGCCTTTGTCAGCACCACAGGCTCCGAGGTGGGTGTCCGGGAGACCCGGCACATCCAGGGCGAATACACCCTGACGGGCAGTGACGTCTATAACGGGCGCAAGTTTGAGGACGAGGTTTCCAGAGGCTATTTCCCCATTGACCTGCACAATCCTGACGGTGCTACCGGCTATGGCAACGGCGGCGTTTGGAAAGTTCCCCTGGATACCTACGGCATTCCCTATCGCTGCCTGGTACCCAAGCACATTGACGGCCTGATCCTCTCCGGACGCTGCATCTCCGGCACCAGTGAAGCCCACGGCTCCTATCGGACCCAGGGCGGCATTATGGGCATCGGCCAGGCCTCCGGCGCGGCTGCCGCGGTCTGCGCCCGGAACGATGTTCAGCCCAGAGCGCAGAATGTGGCGGAGATCCAAGCTGCCATTACAGAGCTTGGCGGACTGTACCGCCGGGATGAGGCCCGGGCAGCAGCGGAAAAGGCCCGGGCAAGAACAATCGCCCAGGAGTATATTCGCAGCCAGCATGGCCGCCTGATCACCCGGCCCGAAGTACTGAAACAGTACGAGGACTGACACGCCGACTGACGGCTCGGCGGCAGCAACAGTCCCTTTTAAATTGTTCCCTCTCTTCTTCCTCCGGCTCCCTGGACCCTTTGGGGTTCGGGGGGCCAATTTTTGTTTTAAAGGGGGGCAAACCGGCCTGGCGAAATTCAAAAAAGCATCCGCAACGGCAACGTTACGGATGCTTTTGAACATATAGAGGGGCTAGGAAACCGAAATGGTCTATTCCCCCTGCCCCAGGGCGATCTGTTCCGGGGTGATGGGGAGTTCCCGGTGCCAGTGGCCGGTGGCCCGGTAGATGGCGTGGGCGATGGCGGGGCCGGGGGTGTTGATGACGATTTCGCCGATGGATTTGGCACCGAAAGGCCCCGTGGGTTCGTAGCTGTGTTCAAACTCCACCTTGAGATTGCCCATGTCCAGGCGGGTGGGGAGTTTGTACTGCATGAAGCCGGACTCCATGGGACGGCCACTGGGGTCATAGGTCACGTTTTCCATCAGGGTGTGGCCGATGCCCTGGACGATGCCGCCCTCGGTCTGGATGGTGGCAAGGGCGGGGTTAATGGGGATGCCGCAGTCCACCACGGCCATGTAGTTGAGAATGTCCACCTTGCCCGTCAGCTTGTCCAGCTCGATTTCCACCATGCCAACCATAAAGGGCGGGGGCGAAACCGGGGAACTGTGGGTCTCCGTGACCTCCGGAGCCAGGGTGTTGCCCACCTGGGCCTTGTAGCTGATGTCCTTAAGAGACACCTGCTGCCCGCTTCCCACCCGGCGGACAAGGGAGCCGGCAAACTCCACATCCTCTTCCCCGCAGTCCATCATCTGGGCGGCAATGGCGCAGATGCGCTTTTTCAGGGTGTTGCAGGCTTTGACCACGGCCTGACCGGTGATATAGGTGGTGGAGGAGGCGTAGGAGCCGGAGTCATAGGGGGATACGTCCGTATCCGCGCCGAAGACCGCCACATCGTCTACATCACAGTCCATGATTTCCGCCACCATCTGGGCCAGAATGGTGTCGCAGCCGGTACCCATGTCCGCAGCACCGATGACCAGGTTGTAGGTGCCGTCGTCGCTGAGTTTCAGGGTGGCAGAGCCGACGTCCACATTGGAAATGCAGCTGCCCTGCATGGCCATGGCCACACCGGCGGTACGGACTTTGCCGCCTCCCATATCCCGAACCTTGGAGCGTTCTTCCCAGTTAAACATCTTCCGGCAGTGTTCCATGCACCGATCCAGGGCGCAGGCGTTGGCGATCTCGCCGTAATAGGCATCCATGACCATGCCCTCCCGGACCATGTTTTTATCCCGAATTTCCGTGGCATCCATCCCCAGCTGCTCTGCCAGCTCGCTGACCAGGGATTCCACGGCGAAAATGCCCTGGGTGGCACCGTAGCCCCGGTAGGCTCCCGCCGCCTGGTGGTTGGTGTACACCACGTCATAGTGGAAGCGGAAGGCTTCCAAAGAGCCGGTATACAGGGGCAGGGCCTTGTGGCCGGAAAGGCCCACGGTGGTAGGGCCGTGTTCGCCGTAGGCTCCGGAATTGGACAGGGTGTACAGGTCCATGGCCCGGATGGTGCCGTCTTTCATGGCACCCAGGCGCAGGGTGATCTCCATTTCATGCCGGGGAGAACCGGCGATCTGGCATTCCTCCCGGGTGTAGGTGATCATGGCGGGCCGCCCGGTTTTCATGGCCACAAAGGCGGGGTAGACATCACACACCGCCGTCTGCTTGGCACCGAAGCCTCCGCCGATCCGGGGCTTTTCCACCCGAATTTTGCTTTTAGGAATGCCCAAGGCCCGGGAGAGAATCCGCCGGGTGTGGAACACAATCTGGGTGGAGGAGATCACATGGAGCCGCCCGTAGCGGTCAAAGCTTGCGTAGGCGGTAAAGGGTTCCATCATGGCCTGGTTGTAGGCCTTGGTGTGGTAGGTCCGTTCCAGAATGATGTCACACTGGGAAAGAACACCCTCCACGTCTCCATGCACTTCATCGTCACTTGCAACCATGTTCCGCTTGGGGTCGCCGCCCACGTCACAGGGCGGAAACCAGTCTTCCTCCGGGTGGACGAGAATGGGGTTATCCTTGGCGGTGCGGAAATCCAGCACCGGCTCCAAAACTTTGTACTGCACTTTGATCAGCTTCATGGCCTTTCGGGCGGCCTTTTCCGTTTCCGCGGCGATAATGGCCACCACGTCACCGGAAAACCGCACATGCCGGTCAATGATCAGCCGGTCATAGGGGGACGGCTCCGGGAAGGTCTGGCCCGCAATGGCAAAACGGGTCTGGGGTACATCCTGCCAGGTGAAAATGTCCACCACGCCGGGAACCTTTTTGGCATTTTCCGTGCGAATGTCCTCCACCAGGGCATTGGCATGGGGAGAGCGGAGGATTTTTACCACCAGGGCGTTTTGGGGTGCCACATCGTTTGTATATACAGGCTTTCCCAGTAGCAGCTGCATGGAGTCCTTTTTCCGGATGGATTTATTGATGGCTTTATAAACTTTCTGTTCCATAGCTGCCTCCTTATCCCCGCCGGGCCGCAAGATAGTTCCGGATGCCCCGGAGCTGACCCTCATAGCCGGAGCAGCGGCAGAGGTTCCCTGCCAGAAAGGCGCGGATGTCCTCATCCGTGGGGTCTGGGTTTTCCCGCAGCAGGGCAACGGTGTTCATTACAAAGCCGGGGTTGCAGAAGCCGCACTGGTCCGCGCCCTGGTCGGCAATGAAGCCCACAAAGTCCGCGGCTTCCTCCTGTAGGCCCTCCAGGGTGTGGATTTCTCTACCATCGGCCCGGACGGCCAGAGTGGAGCAGGAGAGAATGGGTTTTCCGTCCAGCATGACGGTACACAGGCCGCAGTTGGAGGTATCACAGCCCCGCTTGACGCTGAGGCAGCCCTGGGTTCGCAGGAAGTCCAGCAGCACCGTGTCCGGGTCTACGGAGGCGGTGATGGCTTTTCCGTTGAGTTTCAGTTTGATTTCCATATTACGTTCCCTCCAATTCCGTCATGGCCCGCTGGGTCAGCACCCGGACAAGATGGGTGCGGTAGGCGGCACTGCCCCGGAGATTGCCCTCGGTGGGGATGTTCCGGGCCGCAAAGTCCCCCAGGGCCTTGGGGTCTGTCTCTTCCGTCCGCAGAAGCATGGCCCGACCCGGTCTTGCTCCCACACTGACCCGGGTCTCCCCGCCCATCCGGCACAGGGCGCAGGCGATCACCGGGAAATCCGTCCGCTGATTCCGCATGGCGGTGTAGACCACCCGGCAGGGGGTCTTCTTTACAAGGAGCCGAACCAGAATGTCCGAATCCTTTTTGCGCTTCGCGAATTCTTCCAGGGGGATGATGCCGCCCTTATACAGTTCCACATAGGTATCCAGGGCCAAAAACACCGTCAGCACATCGGAAAAGCCGAACCGGCCCCAAATGCTGCCGCCTACCGTGGCCATATTCCGGAACTGGACACCAACGATGTCCCGAACCGCGTTTCCAACGGCCCCCTGGGTATAGGCGTTCAGCCCTGGGTGCTGCTCCAAATCCCGGAGGGTGGCCATGGCCCCGATGGAAAACTCCGTTTCCGTTTCCCCGATGTCCCCCAGGCCCAGGTCGCACAGGTCAATGGCGGTGTTGACGGTGCCGCTGCCCAGCCGGAGCCAGAGCATTCCCCCGAGGATCCGGTTGCGGTGGTTCTGGTTCAGCTGCCAGGCTTCTTCCAAAGACTGGGCGCGAACGTATTTCTGGATGGTGATCATAGGCAAATGCTCCTTTTTTATTATCCGCTGCCAACTCAAGCAGCGATTTCCCAGACATTCTTCTTGTAATAGTATAACATCCCCAATTGATTTTGGGAAGAGGATTTGTTATGATAACGGAGAAAATGGACGAAAAAACGCCGATGGAGGGAAGCTTATGGCGCAAATCATACTGACGGCGGAGAGTATTTGGAGGGCCTTTGAGGGCAGCGGCAAGCGGCACCTGATTTTGACCGGCTCCAAAAGCAGCGGCAAGACCACCTTGTTGTGTTCTTTGTTTCCCGCCGGGACACCGGGGCTGACCAGCTGGGCCGCACCCAGACAGGCGGTTTTTTTGAAAGACAACTGTTCCGGGGAACAGGTTCAGATGGCGGTTTTTGACGGGCGGCTTCCCGGGCCGGGGAATCAGATGGTGCTGCTGGAGCAGCCCTTTTTGTCTTTCGGCATCCCGGCGTTGGAGCGTTGCGCCCGCTCCCCTGCCCCCTGGGTCACGCTGGACGAAATCGGCTATCTGGAAGCCCAATGCGGACCCTATCAGCGGGCCGTGGAAGCCCTTTTTGAAAAGAAACAGGTCTGCGCCGTGGTGCGGAAGCAGGAGCTGCCCTTTTTGACGGCACTGTGCAAGAGGCCGGATGTGTTTTTGGTGGACCTGGACGACCCCTTTGGGAATCTGGGCTGTGTCATTATGGCCTCAGGTCTGGGGAGACGGTTCGGGGGGAACAAGCTTCTGGCGGATTTTGGAGGACAGCCCCTGATCTGCGCCGTTCTGGATGCCACCCAGGGGCTGTTCCGGCAGCGGGTATTGGTGACCCGGCATCGGGATGTGGCAGCCCTGGGCCGGGAGCGGGGAATTACTACCGTACTCCACCACCTCCCCTACCGCAGCGACACGGTGCGCCTGGGCCTGGAAGCCCTGCCGGGGGTGGAGCGGTGCATGTTCTTAGCAGGAGATCAGCCCAAGCTCCGCCGGGAGACCCTGGCGGCCCTGGCCCTGGCCGCTCAGAATGCCCCCGATTATTTTTGGCGGACCCGATGGCAGGATACCCCCGGTTCCCCGGTGGTGTTCCCCCGGTGGTCTTTCCCCCAGCTGCTGGCACTGCCCCAGGGAAAGGGCGGGGGCGTGGTGGTTCAAAAATATCCCGAACGGCTGAAAACGGTGGCCGTTCGGGATGCATACGAATTAAAGGATGTGGACACGCCGGAGGATTTGCAGGCGTTGCTGGAACTTATTTCTTTTCCTTAGGCAGCAGGATGTTCAGCAGGATTGCCACCATGGCCGCCGGGACAATGCCGGAGCCGCCAAAGAGCAGCTTTACCGCCTGGGGGGCATGGGCCAGAATGGCACTGTTGGCACCCATGCCATAGCCCACGCCCAGAGAGACGGAGACAATTGAAAGGCTCCGGGCGGTCAGCGGCTTTTTGGTGATCAGCTGAATGCCGCTGATGACGATGGAGGAGAACATCATCACCGCCGCGCCGCCCAGCACCGACTGGGGCATGATGGAAACCAGCGCGCCCAGCTTGGGACACAGGCCGCAGAGAATGAGAAACACCGCACCGGTGGAAATGGCAAACCGGTTGACCACCTTGGTCATGGCCACCAGACCGACATTCTGGCTGAAAGAGGTATTGGGCAGCACCCCAAAAAGGGCTGCAAAGGAGGAACCCAGGCCGTCACAGATGACGCCGCCGGAAAGCTCCTTGTCGGTGGCTTCCCGACCAAGACCGCCCTCCATAACACCGGAAATGTCGCCAACGGTTTCCACGGCGGTGACGATGAACATGATCAGCACCGGCAAAATGGCCCGCAAATCAAAGGTGGGCTTCACCGGCAGCAGCTTGGGGATCTCAAACCAGGAGGCATTGGCCACCTTGCTCCAATTCAGCACCCAGGCCTTGGTGTATTCCACGCCCTCGGCATTGACGGCGGTGGTGGGCAGCACAAAGCCCATGACAAAGGCCGCAATGTAGCCGCAGATGATGCCCAGGAGGATGGAGGCAAAGCTTGCAAAGCCGTCAGTGCCGTGCTTGAACACCAAAATCATCACCAGCACAAACAGGGCCAGCAGCAGATTTTCCATGGAGCCAAAATCCTGGGCGGTGTTGCCGCCACCAAAGGAATTGATGCCCACGGAAATCAGGCTCAGGCCGATGGACATGACCACGGTGCCAGTAACCACCGAGGGGAAGAATTTCCGCAGGGGCTTTAAGAAGAAACCCAGCACGGTTTCAAACAGTCCTCCAATAATGGAAGCCCCCATAATGGCCCCGTAGGCCACTACCCCGCCGCCCATGGTGGCGGCTACGGAGTTGAATACGCCGATAAAGCCGGAGGAAGTACCCATGACAATGGGCACCTTGCCGCCTACAGGCCCAATGGCAAACAGCTGCACCAGGGTCACAATGCCCGCAACCAGCATGGCATTCTGCAAAAGATGGAGCTGCAGCTCCGCAAACTCCCCACTGGCAATGCCGCAGACACCGGTAATGATCAGCAGCGGGGTCAGATTTCCCACAAACATGGCCAGCACATGCTGCAATCCCAGAGGAATGGCCTGTTTTAGGGGCATTTTCCCATCCAGCTGAAAGGCGGTTTCAGACAGCCGATAGCTTTTCTTCATAAAAAGCCCTCTCTTTCATAATTTCGTCATAATTAGTATAACATCTGCTTTTTCCCATGTAAACCGGGAATGACGCACGAAAGTGTGGCCGAAACCGAAAGATAATCGGGTAAAATGCAACAGAAAACAGGAAAATAAAAAAGCAGGGCAACCGAAAGCTGCCCAACATATCTATCATAGCATATTGTTCATCCTGAATCAATTGCTGTTTTGCCAGAAAAAGACCCCATTTCTTTGTATAGCTTCCCATCTTGCAAATCCCCGGAAGTGTGCTAATATATAGATACAAGAAGGGACGAAAAGACAAGCGAAAGCCAAAAGCAACGGTCACAGCAAATGCAAACGTAGCGGTAGCACCCATAGCAAAGGCCACAGTAAAACCCAAGCAAGTACACATCCCAGGCAAAGCGAAAGAAAAAACCAAGGGGATGTAAAAAAGCAAAGGTCAACGCAAAGCCCAAGCAAGCACCAAGGTCATACCCGAAGCGTAAGCAAAGCAAAAACCCAAGCAACAGCGAAGCAAAAGCAAAAACCAACTGCAAGGTTCAAAGCAAAAAATGTGAAAAACCAAAACCAGAGGTGAACGCAAAAAGCAAACGCAAAGGCAGAGCAAAAGAGATAAACAGATTCGTACCTTCTTGAATCAGTAGAAAGGATGGTTACAAGTGAAACTGCAAATTGACAATGAAATGAGATAAGCTCTCGATCAGTAGTCAGAGGACTGGTTGAGAGCTTATTTCTTTTTTATTTGCGCAGGACCATCCATACGAAAATTTACCGTGTTTCCCACATTTTACGGACATAAAGCAACGATAGACACGTTAAATATACGGTATTTATAACAATTTCCCCGTAGGGGCGGCAACCTGCCGCCCGCCACGTGGCGATTACAACCTGTTTGGTTGAACGGAACCACCCGAAACGTGGTACCCCCCACTGTAGCGGCGGCAATCTGCCGCCAACCGGCCGCAAGGCCGGAATCGTGGTACGTTCGTATCCGCAACAATCAAACCAGAAACGTCTGTCATTCCGACCGTAGCGTCAGCGGAGTGGAGGAATCCACTACGTGGGACGATAAACCACCACAAGATAAAATCTGCTGCTTGAGAAGATTCCTCGACTCCGTTTCACTCGCTCGGAATGACATATCGGGGGGGTGGTTTTGTTTTGTCCACACGGGTTATATTCGCAACGGTGCCAGCCCCTGCCGGGGCTGGATGGCGTTGGGTCAACGCCGCTACATTGTTCCGTATTTGGAGGAATATCATTCATCCTCACAGGCCTATAAAAATACCATTCCTTAGGATGGTTCCCGGATACGGGGCTTTTTCCCGCCCACATCCCTACGGGATGCGTTCGGGAAAAAGGGGACTCTCCCACGGCCTAAAAACAGTCCACTGGACTGTTTTTTAACGGCCTTTCGAGTCCCATTACCCTCACCCCATAAAAATAACACCATCCAGAGGATGGTGTTATTTTTATGGGGTGGGTAATGGGACTCGAACCCACGATCTTCAGAGCCACAATCTGACGCCTTAGCCAACTAGGCCATACCCACCATATGTCGTTTTGCTGAATGGTACGCCAAGAGGGACTCGAACCCCCGACCTACTGCTTAGAAGGCAGTTGCTCTATCCAGCTGAGCTATTGGCGCATCTCGAATGGAGCGGGTGACGGGAATCGGACCCGCGTATCCAGCTTGGAAGGCTGGTGTTCTACCATTGAACTACACCCGCGTGAGCCAATACCTGACTGATTCAGCTAGGACATTCTAGCACGTATTAAGGGGTTTGTCAAGTGTTATTTTTGAAAAACGGGGGAATTTGCTTACTCCCCCGTCTGCACCTGGCGGTATTCGTAGTAGGTATACAGGGAGTGCCGGGCTGCCCGGTCTTCCATGGTCTGTTGGCAAATGTCCCGCAAGGCCCGTTTTCTCTGGGGCAGGGGCAGAGTCATGTCCGGGTAAAAGGGTCCGTCTAAGTAGGTTTCCACCTTGGGAATGGGGCCAAAACACCGCTTTTGGTAGCAGCTGGTCATGGTATACACCGGGGTGCCGTCCCGGGCGGGGTAGCCGAAAGAGCCTTCTTTCAAGGGGCGGATGCCGGTGTAAAAGGGCCAGATGTGGGCCTCAGGGTAGATGGTAATAAGGTTTCCCTGGGCGATTTTCTGATGAATGCACCGGGCCATTTCCCGGCTGCGGTCCAGGGTGCCGCCTAAGGGGATGGCCCCCAGCATCTGCACCAGGTTGTGGATCAAGGGTATGGACAAGGCATCTGGCCCTACCAGGATGTAGCTTCTACCCCGCCGCCGGAGCTGACAGGGAAGAAAGGCATCCATGACTTTCTGGGTGTGGTTGGCGTAGACATAAATGCCCTGGCCCTGGGTCACGTTCAGAACCTGCCGGTTTTGAAACCGCTGGCAGCACCATAGTTTCCGGAATAGGAACCCAACAGGACGGGCCAGACACCGGTACACAAAGCAGGCCAGACCTCGCCAGACAGGATTGGTATGTTCGTAGCGGAAACCTGGATAAAGGGGTTTGGTATCGATATGGGTTCCCGCAAAGTCATCATTTTGCAAATCCTTGTAATAAATAACCTTTTTGCTCATGGCCGCTTTCCCGCCGTTTCCAACAGCATCCGCTCCATCTGCTCCATACATTTTTCCTGGTCAAACTGTCCTGCGGCGTTCTCCGCATAGCGGCGTCCCCACAGGGTTCGCTCCTGGGGGTGATCCAGCCACCAGTCGATTTTGGCCGCCAGGTCTTTGGGGCTGTCAAATTGGAACAGGCTCCGCTCCGTCAAGGCGTAAGCCTTGGTGGCACACCGGGGGGAATTGGAAATAACAGGCACCAGGCCGCAGGAGATGGCTTCCAAGCACGAAATGCCCTCAGCCTCCATGGCGGCACTGTGGACGTAAAGGTCTGCGTAATTGAGTAGCTCCACCATCCGGTCATGGGGGAAGAAGCCGAATTTGGGTTCCACCGGCAGCTTTTTGCCCAGGGCGCGAAGACTGTTCTCCTTAGGGCCGGAACCGGCCAGAATCACTTGCAGCTGCGCCCGGTGCCGGGACAAATTGGCCGCTTTCAGCAGCACCTCCTGGTTTTTCTCCTTGGAATACCGGCCTGTGGCCACGATGACGAATTTGTCCCGGTATTCCCGGGGCTTTTGAACCGGGCAGGGCTTGAAAGACGAATTGACACCGTTGGAGATCACATAGCCGTTGGTCGGGCCGTACATGCCCTCGTACAGGTCCCGCAGAAACTGAGTTGGGTAGTGGATGGCGTCTACCTGGCTGTATTCCTTGGCAAACAGGCAGTAGGTCAGCCGGTTGGCAGGGTAAAAATTCTCCATAAAAATATGGCTGGTGAAGTTCTCCGCCATGGCGTGGAAGCCCGCGCTGACGGGAATGCCCAGTTCCTTGGAAATCGCCGTTGCCCGCCGCCCCAGGATAAAGGGCAGCATCACATGCACGATGTCCGCCCCGGTCACCGCCTGACGGATCACCCGGTCATCGGGCTTGGCCAGCTTGACCCCGTTGCTGGCCACATACCCGTTAAAAATGCCCAGATTCCGGGTAGGCACCACGGCGTAACCGGGGACGCCCTTCTTTTCTTCATCGGGACACAGGATGGTCACCTGATGGCCCTTGGCGCGCAAGGCCCGGATCAGGTTCATGGCCGCAAGGGTGGTGCCGTTGTTTTCCTCTCCCAGAACGTCGCAGACAATGGTGATTTTCATGGCGGTTTCCTTTCTGTATTTGTATAGGGACGAACTATCAGCAAAGGGTGATTATACAGATAGTTTTTTGTTCTGTAAACAGACAATTTTGCAAAAATGAGGAAAAATCAGTCTTTTGTAAGGGCTGTAGCCCAGAGATTTCCGGGTACTTCCCGAAAATCCGTCAAATCAAAGTGTTCTTTCAGCCACGCGCCTAAGAAACAGGCGGTTTTTTGCGCACCGGACCGGTTCAGATGGCCGGAATCAGAAAAATCCGTTTCCCCGTCAAGCCCCATTTCTTCCAGGTGGTCAAAGAGGTTTACATAGGGAATATTCTGCTCCAGGGCAAAGGTGGTCACCGCCTGGGCGTGTTGATTCTGCCCCGCCCAGGGGATGGTACACAGCACCAGCTGCGCCCCGTTTTCCCGGCAAACCTCCTGCAATTCTTCCAGCAGGGCCTGGGTACCCTCATACAAAGGCTCCTGCATTTCCGGGTCCTGGGCTGGGAGGGTCACAGGGGTCAC